>CAYXWU010000001.1:0-60880 GCA_964468885.1 uncultured Aquiluna sp.
TCTTGGGATAGCTGGCGTTAATCAGCTTGATTCTGGTTTGAACGATCTTTTTGATTAGAGCTGCTGGAGGGAGCTTTTCCTTGTCGAACTGAATGGCACCCCTGGAGGTCTTGTATTTTGCTAATTCTTTTTCCAGCAGTTTGATTGCCTCCGGTCCAGGAAAAATGCTGCTGTGTTCCTTGAAGCCGTCATAGCTCAAGAGGATTACGCCGCTGAGCTCAAAAGAGGGCATTTGATAAAAAATCTTCTCGGTCGCTCCCGGCGCCAGCTTCTTGATTAGGGTTCTTAGCTCAGTTAGGACTTTGGCCTGATTGGCTGGATGGCGCTTTATCAGAGCGGTGATTTCTTGCATCTTTGGGACCTCTTTGCCATACCGGCTAAGAGTAGTCTTTTCTAGGAAGAGGTGGACGATGAAGTTGATTTCCCACTGGATCAATGGTTCGGAAAACAAAGGCACCGGCGCTCGCCGCGGTGAGGTTTATAACCCGGCTCTTGGTGAACAAATCGCAGAGGTTGCCTTTGCAGATGAGTCTGATATAGACGTAGCGGTCAAGGCTGCCCAGGCTGCTTTTCCTGCTTGGAAAGACACATCTCTCGCTAAGCGAGCTTCCATCATGTTCAAGTTTCGTGAGCTGCTGGATCAGCGTAAAGGTGAGCTTGCCGAAATCATCACTACCGAGCACGGCAAGGTAATCTCTGATGCTCTCGGCGAGATTGCTCGCGGTTTAGAGGTAGTTGACTTTGCTTGCGGTCTTCCTCACCTTCTCAAGGGTGAGTACTCAGAGAACGCCTCCACCTCAATCGATGTCTATTCGATGAAGCAGCCACTTGGTGTGGTTGGAATAATCAGCCCCTTCAATTTTCCAGCAATGGTTCCGATGTGGTTCTTCCCAGTTGCTATTGCGGCTGGTAACACGGTTGTTGTAAAGCCAAGTGAAAAAGATCCATCGAGTGCGATGTGGACCGCTGCCCTTCTGAAAGAAGCAGGGTTGCCTGATGGTGTTTTCAATGTTGTGCATGGCGACAAGGTCGCAGTCGATGGCCTTCTCAATCACCCACTGGTGAAGTCAATCTCTTTTGTTGGCTCAACTCCAATCGCACAATACATATACGAAACGTCTGCCAAGACTGGAAAGCGAGTGCAGGCCCTGGGTGGAGCCAAGAACCACATGCTGGTTTTGCCAGATGCAGATTTGGATTTAGTTGCTGACTCAGCTGTCAATGCTGGCTTTGGTTCAGCTGGTGAAAGGTGCATGGCAATTTCTGTTGTGGTTGCAGTTGAGCCGGTAGCCGATCCGCTGATTGCGAAGATTAAAGAGCGCATGGCAACCATCAAGGTTGGCGATGGCAGAAGATCCTGCGACATGGGACCACTTGTGACTAAGCAGCACCGTGACAAGGTTGCAAGCTATATCGATATTGCTAAGCAAGACGGTGCATCAGTTGTCGTTGATGGTCGAGATGTAAATCCAGATGGTGATGCCAGAGGCTATTGGCTAGGACCAACTTTGATTGACAAAGTTCCAACTTCTTCCAAGGTTTACCAGGATGAAATCTTCGGACCTGTTTTGTCGGTTGTCAGGGTAAAGACCTATGAAGAAGGGCTAAAGCTAATCAACTCTTCGCCGTTTGGAAATGGCACTGCTATTTTCACCAATGATGGCGGAGCTGCCAGGAGATTCCAGCACGAGGTGGAGGTTGGAATGATTGGTATCAATGTTCCAATTCCAGTGCCGGTTTCCTACTTCTCATTTGGCGGTTGGAAGCACTCGTTGTTTGGAGATTCTCGAGCACACGGTGAAGAGGGTTTCCGCTTCTTCACGCAAACCAAGGTGATTACCTCGCGCTGGCTAGATCCATCGCATGGCGGCATCAACCTTGGTTTCCCACAAAACTAATTCGGACTTAGAATCATTGCGACTCCTCGCGTGGCGTCACCTTGGCTAAACCCCCCAGGACCGAAAGGTAGCAAGGGTAACTGAGCTCTGGCGGGTGCGCGAGGGGTCACTTTTCAGGCGATATTCAGCAGTAAGCCTCAGATTCTTGAGTCAGAAGTAAGGAGCCAAGTGGAAGAGTTCTTTTTAGCGCTGGGTGATTTGCCACTACATCCCCTAGCTGTTCACTTTGCGGTTGCGCTTTTCCCAGTCGCTCTAGTTTTTTTGATTTTCGTAACGGTTTCAGCAAAGTTTAGAGAAAGGCTTTTGCTAAGGGCGATCATCACAACCTCAGCAACGGTACCTTTCATATTCGTAGCTCAGCAATCGGGCGAAGCGCTGTCGGAAGTTATGTATGAGCCAGAACCACATTCTGAGTATGGCGAGATGTTAATGCCTCTTGCTATCTGGGTATTGCTGATTGGTTTTGCGCTTTGGTTTTCTCTCAAAAAATCATGGCCTAAATTGGTGAGCCAAATTTTAGGTTTTGCCCTTGTTTCAATCTCAATTGCCGCCATAGCCATGACGATTGTGGTTGGACACTCCGGTGCCGCCGCCACCTGGACTGGAGTTGTTCCCTAGGGATCCCTAATGTCCCGGATGGGATTATCCTTAGCAGGTGACCACCGCCCTTTACCGCAGATATCGGCCTGATAACTTTGCCGACCTAATTGGGCAAACTCAGGTCACCGACCCACTTCGCGCAGCACTCAAGTCAGATCGAGTACACCACGCTTATCTTTTCTCAGGCCCAAGAGGTTGCGGAAAAACCACCTCTGCTCGAATTCTGGCCAGATGTTTGAACTGCGCCGAGGGTCCAACCGATACTCCGTGTGGTAAGTGCGCCAGCTGTGTTGAGCTAGCCAAAGGTGGACCAGGTTCACTGGATGTAGTCGAAATCGACGCCGCTTCTCACAATGGTGTTGACGATGCCAGGGATCTGCGAGAGCGAGCAGTCTTTGCTCCCGCCAGAGATCGCTACAAGATTTTTATCCTGGATGAGGCGCACATGGTCACCACCCAAGGCTTCAATGCGCTTTTGAAGATCGTTGAAGAGCCACCAGCTCACGTGAAGTTTATCTTTGCAACTACTGAGCCTGAAAAAGTGATTGGCACCATTCGCTCCAGAACCCATCACTATCCTTTCCGACTTGTCCCTCCAGCGGAGCTGCTGAGTTATTTGGATTCTGTTCTGAAGTCCGAAGGTTACTCGGCCGAGGATGGAGTTCTGCCGATGGTTGTTAGAGCATCCGGTGGCTCAGTCCGAGACGCACTTTCCCTGCTGGATCAGCTAATTGCTGGCAGTGATTCAAAGAAGATTGCCTACGAGCGATCCATAAACCTTCTGGGCTTCACACACGACAACCTGATGGCTGATGTAGTTGAAGCCTTCGCCGAGCTAGACGCCGCCAAGGCCTTCATGGCGGTAGACAAAATAATTCAGTCGGGCCAAGATGCTAGGCGATTCTTGGAAGACTTGCTTGAGCGAATTCGTGATTTGATGCTGGTTCACTCGCTGGGACAAGATGCTAAAGCGATTTTGCGCGGAATTGGGCCAGAGCAATTTGAACAGCTAACCATTCAGGCAGCTCGCTTCGGTCTTGGCTCTCTTACGCAAACTGCAGAAGCAACCGCTAAAGCACTCGCCGACACATCAGCTGCTTCTAATCCAAGGCTGCAACTGGAACTGCTTTGCGCAAGAGTGCTCGCACCCGCTGCCCAGGTGAAAACTCCTATCAGAGAAGAACCAATGGCACAGACTTCTAAGCCAGCAGCAAAACCAGCAGAGTCAAAGCCTGTAGCCGAAAAACCAGTCGCAAAAGCTGCACCAGCCGATGTGAGTGCTGCCTACTTCAAGGCAAACTGGCAAATCATTTTGGACACCCTCGCTAAGCAATCCAGATCAGCATGGGCCGTTGCCTTCACTTCGAAAGTGATTGATTACAACGACGAAGTTCTCACGCTTCTTTTCCAATCACAAAAGGATGTTGAAGCCTTTCGCAATGCTGGCGGAGCCGCAGAGGTCTTGCGCAGTGTCATTAGAGACATGAGTGGTGTGAGCGTGAAGTATCGCGCCAAGGTGGCAGATGCTCCCTCGAAGGTTGCTCCTGCTCCAGTGATTGAATCAAACCAGGATGAATTCTCGGAAGAGGAAGAACACGAAGAGCTAAAGACTGAACCAATTGCAACATCTGATCCAAAAACCGGTGAGTTCATTCTTCGTGAAGTATTAGGCGCTAAGCAAATTAAGGGCGAGAAATAATGTATGAAGGCGCCCTTCAGCAGCTAATTGATGAGCTGGGTCGTCTGCCCGGTGTTGGCCCCAAGAGTGCCCAGCGAATTGCTTTCTACCTGATTGAAGCGGAAACGGATGTCGCTTTGAAGCTGGCAGAAGTGCTGCAAGAAGTGAAACAAAAGGTTCGCTTTTGTGAAGTTTGCGGCAATGTCTCAGAGAGTGAAAAGTGCTTTATCTGTTCCGATCAAAAGCGTGATCAAGGATTGGTTTGCGTTGTTGAGGACTCCAAAGACATTGCAGCCATTGAGAGAACTCGAGAATTTCGTGGTTTGTATCACGTGCTGGGCGGAGCAATCTCGCCGATTGCAGGTATTGGACCAGACCAGCTCCGAATCAAGCAGCTGATGAAGCGGCTGGCTGACCCATCGATTCGAGAGGTCATCATCGCCACCAATCCCAATCTGGAGGGGGAGGCCACGGCCACCTATTTAATCCGCATGCTCTCACCGCTTGAAATCAGTGTCACCAAGCTGGCTTCTGGTTTACCAGTGGGAGGCGATCTGGAATATGCAGATGATATGACTTTGGGTCGTGCCTTTGAGGGTCGCAGAAGGGTCAACTAGACTTCTTCCCTAAGGCGCCGTCGCCCATCTCAATCCCCCTTAGGAGTCTTTAGTTGGCGTTAGTCGTTCAGAAATATGGCGGATCCTCGGTTTCTGATGCCGAGAAGATCAAGCATGTTGCTGCGCGCGTAATCGCAACCCAAGCTGAAGGAAACCAAGTAGTTGTCGTTGTTTCTGCCATGGGTGACACCACAGATGAACTAATTGATCTTGCCAGCTCTGTCACCACCGACATCGAAGGCAATCGCGAGATGGATATCCTTCTCACCGCAGGTGAGCGAATCTCAATGGCACTGCTTGCCATGGCAATTAAAGACCAGGGCCTCAAGGCAATGTCCTTCACGGGATTCCAAGCTGGTATCTCAACTGACTCCGAGCACGGTAGCGCGAGAATTTGGAAGATTGATCCAAAGCGAATCCAAGACGCTTTGAAGGATGGCAACGTTGTCGTTGTTGCAGGATTCCAAGGATTTAGTTTTGAAAATGGTGACACCACCACGCTTGGTCGCGGCGGATCTGACACCACTGCCGTTGCATTAGCTGCTGCACTGAAGGCAGATATTTGTGAAATTTATTCTGATGTCGATGGTGTTTACACTGCAGACCCAAGAATTGTTCCAAGAGCCAGAAAGCTTGCTCAGATTGATTTGGACTCAATGCTTGAGCTTTCTTCATCGGGTGCAAAGATTCTTTACATTCGAGCGGTGGAATTTGCTCGCAGACACAAAGTTCCACTCAGAGTTCGTTCAACTTTTAGTGCTGACCCAGGCACGCTTGTCTACACCACCAAAGAGGGAGAAGAAATGGAAGAGCCAGTAGTCTCCGGAGTTGCAGCAGATAGCACTCAGTCCAAAATCACAGTGATTGGTGTGCCAGACCGTCCTGGTAAGGCAGCTGAAATTTTCAAGGCCGTTGCCGAAGCAGGTGCCAACATCGACATGATCGTGCAGAACGTTTCCACTACCGAAAATCACCTCAGTGACATCTCCTTTACTCTTCCTCACAGCGACCGTCACAAGGTGGTCGATGCACTAAAGAGCCAGCAAGGTGCTATTGGTTTCCAGTCCATCACCTATGACGATGAGATTGGCAAGCTATCCATTGTTGGAGCTGGAATGAAGACATCTTCTGGTGTCAGCGCCAAGCTCTTTGGTGCACTCGCTAAGGCGGGTATCAACATTGAAATGATTTCTACCTCGGAGATCAGAATCTCTGTTATCACCAGAGCCGATCAACTCAAGGAAGCAACCCGCATCGTCCACACCGCCTTTGAGCTGGATGCAGCTGAAACTGCCGTAATTTACGCGGGAACGGGCCGCTAGTCATGAAACCAAATCTCGCATTAGTAGGCGCTACCGGCGCTGTCGGCACTGTGATGATTGACATCATCAACAATCGCGACAACATTTGGGGCGAAATCCGCCTGATTGCATCTGCCCGCTCTGCTGGCAAGAAGCTCACGGTTCATGGCAAAGAACTGACAGTTGTCGCTCTTTCACCTGAGGCTTTTGATGGTATTGACATTGCAATGTTTGATGTGCCGGACGAAATTTCAGCTGAGTGGGGCCCAATTGCAGCTGCCAAGGGCGTAGTTGTGGTGGATAACTCCGCTGCCTTCCGCATGGATCCTGAGGTTCCACTGGTGGTTCCCGAAGTAAATCCCGATATGGCAAAGAGCAGGCCTAAGGGAATCATCGCAAACCCAAACTGCACAACCCTCACAATGATGGCGGCGCTTGGGGCTCTTCACCGCAAGTGGCAACTAACTGAACTTGTTGTTGCCAGCTACCAGGCTGTTTCTGGTGCTGGTGCATCTGGAATCGAGCAGCTAAAGAGAGAAACTGCTGCTGTTGCTACCAATTCGGAAGCAGGATTGGAATCTGATTCCGTTGCTAAGACTCTTGCTACAGAAGGGCTCAAGGCTAGTGATTCACCATGGCCAACTCCGATTGCCCTGAATGTGATTCCTCTAGCAGGATCAGTGAAAGACGGTGGCCACACCTCGGAAGAACTCAAGGTTCGAAACGAATCACGCAAGATTCTCGGAATAAAAGATTTAAAGGTCGCTGCAACCTGTGTTCGTGTGCCTGTTCAGGTGAGTCACTCACTAGCCGTTCACGCAACCTTTGCCAATGACATTTCAGTTGCTGACGCTAAAGCTGAGCTCGAGAAGCAACCAACGGTTGTGCTGATGGATGAGCCAGAAAAAGGCGTCTTCCCAACTCCTGCATTTGTAGCAGGTCAAGATCCAACTTTTGTTGGAAGACTTCGTCAGTCCATGGACTTCCCAAAGACCTTGGACATGTTCGTGGTTGGCGATAACTTGCGTAAGGGCGCTGCACTCAACACCTATGAAATTGCGGAGTTGGTTGCTAAGGAACTCGCCTAACTAATTGTTAGCAATGTCGCCGAGGGTGGACAAAACAGTCTGACCGGAGTGTAGATGTTGGCACCCATGCCAGCAGACACATGCAGCCAGCTGTCTTTGTGCTTACTTACTCCCTGAGCTTGTGAAGTTGGTAGGTCGCAGTTTGTAATAAGCGCCTTGCCACCTGGCAGACATAACTGCCCACCGTGGGTGTGGCCGGCGAAAATCAACTTTGCACCTAGCTTTGCAAAGCTATCCAGAACTCTTAGATATGGGGCATGGGCAACAGCTATCAGGGTCTCTGATTTGACTTGAGGAGTTTTGTCTAGGCCGAGGTGTGGATCATCAACCCCAACAAAATCTATTGACTGATTATTTATTGAGAGTTTTCCCGCCTGGTTGTTCAAATTGAGCCAGCCAGCATTCTCAAACTCTCTGATCATCCTTGAAGTATCAAGATCGCGCTCTCGGCTTTCAACCTTTGAGGGACCAGCCAGATAGCGAAGCGGATTGGTGAGCTTAGGTGATGAATAGTCATTACTGCCATTCACAAAAACACCAGGAAACTCCATCAATGGCTCTAGTGCCAGAAGAAGAGGATTGATTGCCTGGCTGTGACCTAGGTTGTCACCAGTGTTGACCACTAAATCTGGTTTGAGCTGCGCAAGATCCCGTAAGAACTTTGCTTTGGCCTTTTGTGTTGGAGCGAAGTGAATATCAGAGATGTGTAGAACTCGGAGGCTTAGGCCTGTCCCAGATATTGATTGCTCTCTAAGCAGGAACGGTCCTGCATTAGTTGCTAACCACATTTATTTGGGATGACGATGACGGCAGAGGCTGGTTGGACTGCTTCACCTGGTGCAGGTTGCGTGGAATAAACCGATCCCTTTGGCAAGCTTGAATCACACTTATTCTGGAACTGACTCTGACTTGGTTGCGGAAGTGTCCCGAACAAGCCAACCTGCTGAAGCATGGAATTAGCCTGCTCAATGGTCAATCCTCTGACATCGGGAACCGTTAAGCGACCACCTGCTGAAACATAAACCTTAACCAGCGAACCTCTTGGAATTGCTTGGCCAGCAGCTGGTCTGGTGTATGCAACTGTTCCTGCTGGGAACGGCGATGCAACTTGTTCGACCATCACTGCTCCACTAAGTCCCGCACTCATTAGCTGAACCTTGGCAGTCTCTGTGTCTAAACCTGAAACAGCAGGGATAGCAATTGAAGGAGCAGATAAATACTTAGGATCTGGCGCAGGCCAGTTTTCTCCGCCGTATTTTTCATTTACGGCCTTCATAATTTGTCGCCAGATTTCGTGGCGAATAATGGTGACTTCGTTTCCGTTGACTCGCTTACCGCCCTGCTTAACCTGGCCTGAAACGTTTCCAACCCAAGTGGCTGTTGCAACTTCGGAGGAGAACCCAATCATCCAGGTGTGGATGCGGTTGTCTGTGGTACCGGTCTTTCCAGCCAGCGGCACCGGACCACCAGGGTTAGAACGAGCACCTGTTCCACCAGTTACTACTGGCTTGAGCGCTTGCACCATAGCCAGGGCAACTTCTTCTGGAACAGCTTGCGAACACTGAGTCTTTGGAACGTTTAGCTCACTGCCATCACGGCGAAGAATTACCTTGTCAATCGACACTGGCGAGCAGTAAACACCGCGGTTAGAAACCGCCGCATAGGCAGCTGCCATGGTTAGTGGCGCAATTTCGTTGGTTCCAAGGATTGTGGATGGGAAGTAAAGAAGCTCAGTTCCATCGGCTCGGTGAACACCAAAAGCTTGTGCGGTGTCGCGAATAGCGCAGAGATCCAACTTCGATGCCATTGCGGCAAACGCGGTGTTCTGAGAAGTAATCACTGCTCTCGAAATTGAGATGTCATCGATTGTGGCATCTTGGTCAGTTCCAGAGTTCTTAACTTCCCAAAGACCAACTACGCCACCACAGCTTGCGCTGAAGTCCTGCGCGACGTTCCATATCTTGATTTTGTCTGGCTGGCCATCCAGGTCGACATCCTCGCCAGTTTCCACTCGGCCATCGACGTGGTCACCCAGTGAATAACCCTGCTTCAGCCACTCGGCTAATGTGAAGAGCTTGTAGGTAGAGCCAGGCTGGAAACCACTTGATCCACCAAAAGGCTTATCGGTGTTGTAGTTGACCGAGGTTTCACCTACTGGTGGCTCAGGGGATTGGTTGAAGTAGCGGTTCTGAGCCATCGCAATTACTCGACCGGTTCCGACTTCAACAGAGACTGAAGCAGTTCCAAAAGCCCACTCGTTATCTGCGGGCAGTGTCTTCATGGTGGTATCCCAGGCAGTCTGCTGGATGTCTAGGTCAAGAGTGGTGTAAATGTCTAGACCACCGCGGCGAAGCAGCATCTCTCTGTCTTCCGCGGTTTGCCCAAATTCAGGTGAGTTTCTAATTGTCCAGACTGTGTAGTCACAGAAGAAGGCGGTGGTTTGATTTAGCTCACAACCAGCTTCAACTGGAGTGATTTTGGTTTGAATTGGAGACTCTTTAAATTTGTTCGCTTCTTCTTGAGTCAGGTAACCCTCATCCGCCATTCGCTGGATTACATAGTTACGTCTTCCAAGACCGCGATCTAAGTTTTCTGCCTCATCTGGTTTGTAATCGTTTGGCGACTTGAGCATTCCGGCAAGATATGCGGCTTGCGGAACATTGAGTTCACTTGCTGGAATTCCGAAGTAATACTGGCTTGCTGTTTCAACACCGTTGATCTGGTTACCAAGGAATACCAGGTTTAGGTAGCCCGCAAGAATTTCTTTCTTGGTGGCCTGGCCTTCCAGAGCAATAGCAAGTCTGATTTCGCGCAACTTACGAGGAATAGTTACCTCGGTTGCCGCGGCGATAGCCTCGGCATCGCCAGACAGGTTGGCAGCTTCAACTAATGAGCTTCTGACGTACTGCATGGTAATGGTTGAAGCACCAGGACCTTCACCAAAGGATGCAATGTTGGTAAGACCGGCACGAATTAAAGAAATAATGTCAACACCTGGGTGCTGATAAAAACGTGGGTCTTCTACTGCCACCACCGCATCCACCAAAGCAGGGGACATCTCTTCGAATGGAATCTCTACACGGTTTTCGTGGTAGAACGTTGCAATTAGCTCTGGCTCACCTTTTCTCAGGGCATAGACATTGGAGGCTTGAGAGGCATTAATGGGCTTGATGTAGTCGGGCAATCCTTCAAAGGCCGCCACTCCAGTGGTAGCCGCAACTCCCGCTACTGCCACAGCTGGGGCGAATAACGCCACCGAGAGTAGGCCAGCGATAGCGCTCAAAAACCCGAACTTTAGAAGGGTTCCGAGCGTCGAGGAGGTTGGCTTGCTCGACATAGACTCTAGGTTACCTTGCCAAATCTGATACGGAGCTGAGAATGACCAAGTGGGAATACGTAACTACGCCCCTACTTCTGCATAAAGAAACCGAAATCCTCAATACCTGGGGCAAACAGGGCTGGGAACTGGTCCAGGTAATAACTGGCCCGCAGGGTGGCTTGATCGCCTTCTTCAAGCGAGTGGCCGAATGAGCGCCAATCAGAGAATCAGCGAACTAGGCATTGTCTTGCCGCAGGTCGCGACACCAGCTGGTGCATATGTTCCAGCTGTGATCTCAGGCAATCTAGTTTTCACGGCCGGTCAAATTCCACTAGTCGATGGAAAACTAGCCGCCACTGGCAAGGTTGGAAAAGATTTGACGGCTGAGCAAGCCAAAGAGATTGCACGAATCTGCGCACTCAATGCGGTTGCTGCAGTGAAGAGTGTCATCGGTGATCTTGATCGAGTTAAGAAAGTCGTGAAAGTGGTTGGCTTTGTTGCATCAGATCCTTCCTTCTCGCAGCAGCCAGCGGTTGTGAATGGTGCAAGTGAACTACTTGAGCAAATCTTTGGTGAGAAAGGAATTCACGCGCGAAGCGCTGTTGGTGTTGCAGTCTTACCGCTAGATGCGCCAGTTGAAGTTGAGTTGATTGTTGAGTTTGCTTAGAAGCGGTAGCTCATCCAAATAGAAGTTTCCTCTTCGAAACCGATTTTGCTATAGAGCTTTCTAGATCTGGGATTGTCGTTCTCTGTTTCAAGAAAGACAACTTTTACTCCCTCTTGCTTGGCTCTAGCAAGAGTTGCCTGGAGAAGTTTTTCACCTATTCCTTCACCACGTCTCTTTGGATGAATAAGCATTTCATCGACCAATGCTTCCATTCCACCAGATTCAATTCCCCAACCCCAGGTCAGAATTGAATAGCCAATTACAGTTTCTTCTTCTGCTACTAACACAACACCATGTTGATTCTTGGTAAGTAGCGGAGCTAGCCCAGCCAGTAGGTGCTCATCAGAAAGGCGAGTGTTTGCTTCTTCGCAGTAGATCCTCAGCAGGGCAAGTATGACATCTTGGTCTGCCGCGCTGGCTTCTCGAATCAGTATCAACTAGTCGTCAGCTCCAGCGCCAATTCTGGTCTTGATGGTGTCCATCACAGTCGTGTCGGCGAGTGTAGTGACATCACCAATGGGTCTGTCTTCTGCCACGTCTCTGAGCAGCCTGCGCATGATTTTGCCAGAGCGAGTCTTGGGAAGTTCGCTGACGACAAATATCGTTCTGGGTTTAGCAATCGGTCCAATCATTTTGGCAACATGCTCACGCAGCTCTTTGCTGACATCGGCCTCGGTGCCTGTGTGATCGAGCTGGCTGCGGCGCAAAATAACGAACGCGACCACCGCTTGGCCGGTGGTTTCATCACTTGCTCCAACCACGGCTGCTTCTGCCACAAACGGGTGAGCAACCAGTGCAGATTCGATTTCAGTTGTTGATAGGCGGTGACCAGAGACGTTCATGACATCGTCCACTCGGCCCAGAAGCCATAAGTCCCCATCATCGTCGAGCTTGGCGCCGTCGCCTGCAAAGTAACGACCTGGGAAGCGAGACCAATAGGTTTCCCTAAAGCGCTCTGGGTCTCCCCATATTCCGCGCAGCATCGAAGGCCAGGGTTGGTTGATTGTTAGATAGCCACCATGGCCATTCCCAACCTCTTTGCCGTCATCATCAACAATGCTGGCGTTTATGCCAGGAAGCGGCTTCATCGCACTTCCTGGTTTGGTTGCTGTGATTCCTGGCAGTGGGGAGATCATGATTGCTCCGGTTTCGGTTTGCCACCAAGTATCAACAATTGGGGCCTTGCCTGAGCCAATCACATCGCGATACCACATCCACGCTTCTGGATTAATTGGCTCTCCAACCGAACCAAGCAAACGGATCGATGAAAGGTCATAATGGCTGACCACTTTGCTGCCAAGTTTCATGAAAGATCTGATGGCGGTAGGGGCAGTGTAGAAAATGTTTACGTGATACTTCTGGATGATGTCCCACCATCTGCCCCAGTCGGGGGTGTCAGGAGTTCCCTCATAAATAACCTGGGTGGCTCCATTAGCTAATGGACCATACACGACATAGCTGTGGCCAGTAATCCAACCGACATCGGCCGTGCACCAATAAACATCCTGTGCCTCGTGCAGATCAAAGACATGCTTGTGGGTGAAGGAAGCTTGCGTTAGATAGCCACCGGTGGTGTGAAGAATTCCCTTGGGCTTTCCGGTAGAGCCTGAGGTGTAGAGAATGAAAAGCGGGTGCTCCGCATTGAAGCCAATGGCTTGGTGTTCTTTGTCAACCAGCGCCATTTCTTCTTCCCACCAGAAGTCGCGACTTTCATCCCAAGCAATATCGTTACCGCAGCGCTTGACCACCAAAACTTTTTCAACAGTTGGACAACGGTCGTTAGCTAAGGCTTCGTCAACAGCAGGTTTCAGTGGCAGAGCCTTTCCTTTGCGGTAGCCGCCATCTGCTGTAATAACGAGCTTGGCTCCAGCATCTTGAATTCGGTCAGCGAGCGAATCAGCAGAAAATCCGCCAAACACAACTGAGTGAACTGCTCCGATTCTTGCAACGGCCTGCATAGCAATGACTGCTTCGGGGATGTGCGGCATATAAATGGCAACCCTGTCACCAGCTTTGATGCCGAGCTTGATTAGAAGATTGGCGGCTTTCTTAACTTCTGTCAGTAAATCAAGGTAGGTGTAGGTTTTGCTGTCACCTGGCTCACCTTCAAAAAACAGCGCGATGCGTTTTCCCCAACCAGCTTCGACGTGGCGATCCAGGCAGTTATAGCTGACATTGAGCTCGCCATCTTCAAACCATCTGGCGAAGGGGGCATCAGAAAAATCGAGCGTTTTTGTAAAGGGCTTGTGCCAATGCAGCTCTCGTGCCTGTTTAGCCCAGAAGGCCTTCCAGTCGACTGCCTCTTCATAGAGCTCGGGTTGGGCAATCGCTGCCGCGGTAAAGGCCTCGGAAGGGGGGAATCGGCGGTCTTCCGAAAGCAGGTTTTCAATCTCAGGTTTTGACATCTTTGTCCTTACTGTGCCCAATCCTGCCAGATTCCAACCCTTCAAGCAGACTGAGAATTTGTGAAAGTCCCCCAAATGGGGAACAAAAACTTCCTTTTTGTGCTTATTCTGAACTAGCTGATTTAGGTCAGTTCTACCGGGGGACATCCCCCCATTTTGACCCCGGTGGCAGGCGGTAGCTTTCCCCCAAAGCTACCGCCCCTTCTTTTTCCACAGTTTTCTTCTGTCGTCAATTATTTGTTTTTCACTTCGGCAAGCTCTGGCCATGAACATCCCAGACTGGCTAGAACCATTCACTCAAATTCGTGGCGTGAAGGATGTCTTACTGTTTGGTGACCAGTGTCTGGTTGATTGCGGATATGGACTTCAGCCAGTTAGGTCACCCTTTTCTTCTTCAGAAAATCTGGAACAAGCTATTCGTCAGTTGGCATTTGATGCCGGCGCTCGCCTTGATATTGCATCCCCCATGTTGGATCTCTCAATTGGTCACACTCGACTACACATGCTTTTGCCACATGGAATCTGCTCTCAGGCAAGTTTGAGTATGCGAGTGCACTCATCTGAATTCTCTTCTCTCGAATCTTTAGTTGCTAGCGGCATGCTCACCACTGAGCAAGCACGGTTCTTAGAGTCTGCTGTTAAGCAAAAGAAAACTATCGTGATATCAGGCCCAACATCCAGCGGCAAGACCACCTTGCTTAGAGCTTTGATTGGAAAGCTAATAGAGCGCATCATCACTATTGAGCAAGTGCCAGAGCTGTTTCTAGATTTTCCAGCGATAGCTCTAACTGCAAGAGAAAACAATCAAGAAGGTGTTGGCGAAATAACACTTAGTCAACTGGTTGTTCAGTCGTTACGCATGCGACCAGATCGCGTAGTAGTTGGTGAGGTGAGAAAAGACGAGCTGATTGCATTTTTGCAAGCTGTCAGTAATGGGCACCCAGGGTCACTAACAACTTTGCACGCCACTTCGCTGGAGCAAATTCCACAGCGGCTAACCATTCTTGGACTACTTGGTGGATTCTCTAAAGAACTAACACACCACCTTGCTAGCTCAATTGACGTGTTTATTCAGCTTGAGCGCACACCAGCTCGAAAAGTAGCGGCAATAGCCACCTCCATTTTCGAGCAGGACCAACTGAAGCTGGTGAGAATCTAATGGACTTTAGATCTCTTTCCGCTTTGCTCGATGCCGGAGTTGACCTCAAGAGCTCTCTTAGCGAGCTTGATATCAGGGAGCTTCCCGGTGAGGTAGCGCTGGCAATTGAGCTGGGGGCTCCACTCAAGACACTTCTTATATCACTCTCCATTCAACAAGAAAGCAGCGAAAGAGCCAGGGCGGAACTAACCCAGGCCATGGCCATGCCAAGGGCAACCAAACGTTTGCTGCTGTGGTTGCCGCTGCTTACCTTGGCACTCACCTTCCTAACTGGCATCAGCACTCTGGATTCACTAGCTAATCCGCTAGTTGTGATTGCAATCCTGCTTGGTTCTGGATTGCTTTACCTGGGGCATCGGATCAGTAAGCGACTACTAAATTCCCTAGACGAGAGTTTCTCAATTGCCGATTTGCAGACGTTCTTAATTGCTATTGCTACCGGTCTCACTACCGGCCAGATTGCAAAGCGTTTTCCTGAGCTACTGGAAAGCCCACGTGTTAGGGCTCTGATTGCTCTCACTAACCGAACTGGAGCTGCACTCAGCAAGTTAGTGAGCAGCGAAATTGAAAACTCTCTGCACCGTCAACTTTCTCAAAAAATTGAGATGGCAAGAATTCTTTCCGTTCGACTTCTGATTCCACTGGGACTGACAACACTTCCCGCATTCATGCTTTTCACCATCCCACCAACTCTGGTGGGACTAACCAACTAAGAAAGGAGAAAAATGAAAACACTGATCAGCGAAAGAGGTGCCATAACAGCTGAGTATGCAATTGCAACTTTGGCTGGAGTTGCCTTCGCCGGCCTAATGCTGCTAATCATGCGCAGCGAAGAAGTCAGACAGTTGCTATTTGGTCTGGTGGCGAGAGCTCTTGGCATTTCGTAGTGATAAAGGAGCGGTCACCGCTGAGTTCATGCTGGTAATGCCAGCCATGATCTTGGCGGTGACTTTGCTGCTTGGTCTTTTTCCGCTGGCACTAGCTGGCATAAAACTCGAACTAACGGCTATGCAGATCGCGAGACTTCACTCCCTTGGTGAGACAGTTTCTCCACCTGCTGGTTACGAACTTGAAACATATAGCGAGGGGCGCTATGAGTGCTTGGTTTTAAAATCGCCGATACTGATTTTGGAGAGTGAATATTGCGCAATGACACTGGGTTAGAGCGCGGATCGGCGGCAACAATTTTGATCTTGTTTGCGGGGATTGTTTCCTTTCTTGCTCTCGCGGTTGGTTTAGCGCTTGATATTTCGCGCCAGCAAGCCAGGGTTCAGCTGATTGCTGACCTAGCGGCTCTGACCGGATCGGACAGTCGAATCGGCATAATTGCTGGCTATCCCTGCCCAAATGCGGCAGAAATTGCGCGGGTGAATGGCGCAAACCTAGATTCCTGCCGTATTGTCGGTGGGGTTGTCAGCGTAAGCGCTGGTAAGAATTACTTAGGGCTGTCTCTATCTGCGAAGGCGGAGGCCGCCCAAACGGATTAGGGGTAGTACTTGGGTAAGAAACTGGTGATTGTTGAGTCGCCTGCCAAGGCCAAGACAATAGCCAAATACTTAGGCGATGACTTTTCAGTCATGGCGTCGGTTGGTCACATCCGCGATCTAGCGGAAGCTAAGGAAATCCCTGCCGAACAAAAGAAGGCCAGCCCTTCTCTTGCCAAGTTCTCAATTGACGTTGAAAACGACTTCACACCTTTTTATGTCATCTCAGCTGGCAAGAACAAAACTGTGGCAGAGCTAAAGCAAGCACTTAAGACCTGCGATGAGCTATATCTGGCAACAGATGAGGATCGCGAGGGAGAGGCCATTGCATGGCATCTACTTCAGGTTCTAAAGCCGAAGGTTCCTGTTCGTCGAATGGTTTTCAACGAAATCACCGCCAAGGCGATTGCCGAGGCCAAGGAAAATACCCGCGAGCTGGATGACAACCTAATCCAGGCTCAGGAAACAAGGCGTGTACTTGACCGCCTGGTTGGTTATGAAATTTCCCCTGTTTTATGGCGAAAGATTAATCGCGGCCTTTCAGCTGGTCGAGTGCAGTCGCCTGCCATGCGAATGATTGTTGAGCGGGAGCGCGAACGAATGGCATTCGTTGCCGCTAACTACTCCTCGGTTGTCGCAACATGCGAATTCGATTCAATCGCCTTTGATGCGAAACTTTTGTCAATTGATGGAAAGCGCATTGCGGTTTCTAAGAGCTTCGACGAAAAAGGAAAACTAACCGCTGATGTTGTTGTTCTAGACACTGAAGCCGCCGAGAAGATTGCATCAGATGTCAACGGCAAAACTTTGAAGGTTGTTTCGGTTGAGTCAAAGCCAAACTCTAGAAAGCCCTACGCGCCTTTCACAACCTCCACTTTGCAGCAGGAAGCTTCTAGAAAACTAGGGCTTAGTGCCAAGATGACGATGGACATCGCTCAGCAGCTTTATCAAGGTGGTTACATCACCTACATGAGAACTGACTCACCAAATCTTTCTCAGCAGGCAATTGCTGCAGCGAGAAAGCAAGCAACCGAATTATTTGGGAAAGAACTTGTGGCTGATGAGCCGAGAGTTTATGCCGCAAAATCAAAAAATGCGCAAGAAGCTCATGAAGCAATTCGCCCAGCTGGTGATGTTTTCCAAACTCCAACCGAGTTAGCATCAGTCCTACTTGGAAAATCTCACGCTTTATATGATCTGATTTGGCGCAGAACTCTTGCTTCACAGATGGCCGATGCGAAGCTCTCGACCACCACGGCCAAGCTCGAGGTAAAGGCGCAAGCAGGACTGCTGGAATTCACAGCCAGTGGAACGGTAGTCAACTACAAGGGATTTCTGGCGGTTTATGACGAGACCAAGGATGAAGAGGACGAGGAGTCCGGCAAACTACCAAGCCTGAGCGAGGGCGCCAGCGTTGATATAAAGGAATCAATTGCCAAGAGCCACCAAACTCAGCCCCCTGCTCGTTACACCGAAGCTTCGTTGGTAAAGGCCTTGGAAGAAAAGGGGATTGGCCGACCCTCCACCTATGCCTCCATCATCTCCACAATCATTGGCAAGGGCTATGTAGTCAAGCAGGGTAGTGCCCTGGTGCCAGAGTGGATTGCCTTCACTATCACCCGATTTTTGGAAGAAAACTTTGACCACCTAGTGGACTACGAGTTCACCGCCAAGATGGAAGAAGACCTAGACCGCATAGCACTGGGTGAACTTGATCGCACTAGCTGGCTAAAAGACTTCTACTTCGGATCTGATGGACTAAGAGCCACCGTTGAATCACTTTCAGACTCAGACCCAAGAGCAATCAACAGCTTTGATCTGGGAGAGGGCATCACGCTTCGAACCGGTAAGTATGGTGCTTACCTTGAAATTGGAAGCGGTGAAGAGCGTCGCATCGTAAACATTCCAATTGGTCTTACACCCGATCAGCTCACCACAGAAAAAGCGGTTGAACTAGTAAACGCTCCCGAAATTAAGGACAGAGTGCTTGGACCAGATCCAGATACTGGTTTTGACATTGTTGTTAAAAATGGTCGCTATGGTCCTTACGTCGCAATCGCAGACGAAGGCGCAGAGAAACCAAAGACAGCAAGCTTATTCAAGTCAATGTCACCAGAGACTGTTACATACGAAGAAGCTCTAAAGCTGCTTGCTCTTCCACGTGAAGTAGGAATCGATCCTGAAACTCAAGTGATGATCACAGCCCAAAACGGCAAGTTTGGTCCTTATCTAAAGCGCGGAGCAGATTCTAGATCGCTTGAGCGGGAAGAGCAGATTCTTGAAATTACGCTGGATGAAGCTGTTGAAATTTATAAGCAACCAAAGACCCGTGGCCGCCGCACAGCAGCGACTCCGCTGAAGGAGTTTGGCGAAGACCCAGCCTCCCAGCTAAAGGTTGTTGCAAAGACTGGTCAGTTTGGTCCTTATGTCACAGACGGTGTTATCAATGCCACCATTCCGAAGGAAGAAACAATTGAAGAGCTCTCGTCAGATCGAGCATTTGAGCTGCTGGCTATCCGACGTGAGAAACTAGGAGTGGAGCCAGGCGAAGCACCAAAAACCGCCAAGAAGAAAAAGCGCTGATGTTTATTACCTTTGAGGGAATCGATGGGGTTGGTAAATCCACCCAATTAGATATGCTCGAACGCTACTTGGTGGACTTGGGTAAGAAAGTACTTCGCACTTTAGAGCCTGGTGGAACCGAACTTGGTCAGGAAATCAGACATTTGCTTCTACACCGCAAGGGCGATGTCTCGGCTAGATCTGAGGCACTTCTATATGCAGCCGATCGCGCTCATCACGTTGCCACCAAGATCAAGCCTGCTCTTGAAGCTGGCATGGTGGTGCTGTCCGATCGCTACTTTGACTCATCTGTCGCCTATCAGGGTGCTGCGCGAGAGCTGAACGTTGATGAGGTTCGGAACATCTCCCTTTGGGCAATCGACAACCTGCTGCCTGACCTCACGGTCTTGCTCGACTTGCCGGCTGACGAGGCAATGAAGAGACGTGGCAACAAAGGAACTGAACCTGATCGACTTGAGCGGGAACAGGTTGAGTTTTTTGAAAGAGCCCGCAACGAATACCTAAAGATGGCCAAAGAAGACAGATTCTTGGTCGTTGATGCGAGTGATTCACCAGAGCAAATTCACCAGCAAGTTATTGGCAGGGTTAGTGCCCTGTTAGCAAAGTGAAAGTCTGGCAAGAGCTGCTTGGGCAGCCCGAGGCAATTGATCAGCTAAGGCGAGTAGTCGAAGACAAAAGTTCCGGCTTTCAGCATTCCTGGCTTTTCACAGGCCCTGCAGGATCAGGACGCTCCACTTTGGCAAGAGCATTTGCTGCTGCGTTGCAGTGTGAAAAGAATGGTTGTGGCGAGTGCACCAGTTGCAAACTAATTGCTGCCGATGCTCATCCGGATGTGAGGATGCTGGCCACTGACAAAGTTATTATCTCGATTGAAGAAGTCAGACAAATGGTTCAGTTTGCAGCTCTGAGTTCTTCTTTGGGGGAGTACCGAATAGTAATTATTGAAGATTCAGATCGAATGACCGAGCGAACCTCCAACGTCTTGCTGAAAGCACTCGAGGAGCCGCAACCTAAAACAGTATGGATTTTGTGTGCTCCATCGGCTGCAGACATGCTGCCAACCATTCGCTCTCGCACAAGAAATGTTGTTTTGAGGCTACCTTCAACCGAAGAAGTTTCTCAACTTCTAATGCAGCGCGATGGCGTGAAGGAAGAGCTTGCCCTGGCCAGCAGCCGACAGGCTCAGCAGCACGTTGGGATGGCTAGGAGACTAGCGCTAAGCGCTGATGCAAGAAAGCGCCGCATGGACACCTTGCGAGAAATCATCGGTATTAAGAATCTTTCTGGTGCCATGGCTACTGCCGAGCGACTTTTGGGTTTTGCGAAGAAGGACGCCGAATCAAGCAGCGAAGAAAAGAACCAGCAGGAGCGCAGCAAACTACTGGCAGCCTATGGAATTGAAGACGAAAAGATTCCAGCAAATCTCCGCAGTGAGTTTCGCCAATTAGAAGAAAACCAAAAAAGAAGAAACACCAGGGCTCTGCGGGATGGGATTGACCGAATCTTCACAGACATGGAGAGCCTATTTAGAGACATTCTCAGTCTGCAGTTGGGGACCAATTCACCACTTATCAACCAGGAGCTAGCAGAAGAAATCCAACTTCGAGCCAACTCCACTTCAGCTGAGAATTCGATAGGAGTACTGGAAGCTATTTCAACAGCCAGATCTAGAATTGATGCAAACGTGCGAGACTTAGTAGTACTTGAGTCACTTTGCACCAAGCTAATCGTCAGGAGTTCCGTTGCGGCTTAGAGCTTTATTTCTTATCGGCACCCTGACTCTCACAGGCTGCACGGCAATAGAGGGGTTAGCACCTGCACCAAAACCAACGGGTCCCGTTGAAGAGCAGCAGCTTAGCTGGACAGACTGCAACGATGGATTTGAGTGCGCTGAGATTTTCGCGCCACTTGACTGGACAGCCGACACCGGTGAGTTTGTTCAGATTCAGCTGATGCGAAAGACCGGAACCGAAAACTTGCCACCGATTCTGGTAAACCCAGGTGGCCCAGGCTCTGCTTCTACCAAGTGGCTAAGAGAGGGCTATGACTCATTGGGGACCAGTTGGCTTCGTGAAAATTATCAAGTTTTAGCCTTTGATCCTCGTGGGGTTGGAGAGTCAACTGCGGTTACATGCACCGATGTTGATTTGAAAGATGAAGTTCTCTATGGACAATCGCCATATCCTTATGGGTCTGATGAGGATCTTGAATTCTCAAAAGAGTTAGTTCAGCGCTTTGCAGAAAGCTGCCAAGAATCAGGACCATCTCCGGCTTATTTCAACACCCAGCAAACCGCGCGGGACATGGAACTTATTCGTATCTTGTTTGGACAAGATCAACTGAACTTCCTGGGCTTTAGCTATGGAACTGAGCTTGGTGCAACCTACGCAGCTTTGTTTCCAGATCGAGTTGGCAAGTTTGTTTTGGATGGCGCAGTTGATCCAATTGCAGATCCTGGAACACAGCTTCTGGGTCAAGTAAAAGGATTTGATAAGGCACTTCGGGCATACCTCGCAGACTGTCTAACTCAACCCGCCTGTCCATTTAGTGGCGATGTTGACTCTGCTATGGGTGTAATTGCAAGTTTTCTGAAGGCTCGTGAAACAGTGCCACTGCCAACTGATTCCGATCGCACACTCGGTATCCAGCCAGCAATTTCGGGAATGATTGTTACCTTGTACTCACAAGGTTCTTGGCAATATCTATCTCAAGCTTTTGACAGCGCCTTTGATGGCGACGGCACCATTTTTATGTTGCTTGCTGACTTCTATAACGACCGCAATCCCGATGGTGGATACCTTACAAACATCAATGAAGCCAACTTTGCTATTTCCTGTGCGGACCGAGTTTCGCAGCCCGAGCGCAAAGATTTGACTGCGGAAATTACTGAAGCCAGCATCGTCTTCGGCCGATACTTTAGCTATCCAGATATTTCCTGCACCGGTTGGCCAGCAGGTATTGGAATGCAGAAGCTTAACTTCAGTCAAGAACTAGCCACTCAACCAATGGTGGTTGGAACAACTGGAGATCCGGCAACTCCTTACGAGCAGGCCCAAGCGCTTGCAGAGCTTCTTGGTGGCAAACTTCTTACCCTTCGCGGCGAGGGCCACACAGCCTATGGTTCAAATGGCTGTGTGAGCTCATTGGTTGATGCCTATCTTGAGGGCACTGACCTTGGAACTGGCAACCTGAACTGCCTCTAAAGGTAGAGAGCGGCCAGTATTGCCAGATAAATGGCAATAAAAATAGCTGGCGTTACGAACTTTACGACCTCAAGCCATGGTCTGAAACTAATCACCCGATTACGAGTGGCAGAAGTGCCAGGCAGTTGCTTTAGATCATCAATAACGGCCTGGGCCTGAGCAGCTGCTGAATACTCGGCCAGAGCTCCCAAGATTCCAGAGGCCAGCAGAATTAGTGCGAAAGCGTGAACCACGAATTGATTACTTGCAGCGATGGCTGGAGTTGCTAAGGCTGCGAATGCAAGAAGTCCCGTCGGGGCCAGTTGAGCCAGAATTATGTGCAGCCGATTTCTTTGAAACTCGTGGATTAGTTCAGCCTCAGTCATGGTTGCTCCTAGTTGATTCGATACAAGGTTAGGCGACAATGGCGAACAATGCGCTGCAGGAGTACTTTTCCCGCAAGTTTCGTCGCCTGCTGTCTGGAGCACCAGACGGCATTCCTCCCTGGTTAGAAGCCGTCGCCAAAGGTGATGACCCGGGACTGTTTCTTCCCAGCGATGCACCTTGGGTAGTACACCGAGATTTCGCAACATTGGTTGGCGGCATAAGGGCGTTATTGCTGCAGGCCATGCATCCCGGTGCTCTTGGAGGAGTCACGCAGCACTCCAGATATGAAGAGGACCCACTTGGCCGACTCTCCGGCACAATCCGCTGGTTGACCGTGACAACATTTGGTTCTTTGGAAGCCGTCACCCAAGAGGCAAATCGGGTTAATCGAATGCATGACAAGGTCAGCGGAAACTACGTTGATAAATCGGGAAACACAAAAAGCTATCGAGCAAGTGACGCAGAACTCCTCCTTTGGGTTCACATTGCCTTCATGGATTCATTCCTGCGCTCTCACCAGCTTTATTCGCGGGCAGTGATTCCTGGAGGTGCTGATCAATATGTCTTGCTATGGGGTAAGTCAGTTGAACCACTTGGCTTGACTAATGTGCCAAAGAGTGAAGCGCAACTTATCGAGATTATGGATCAGTATTCCTCTTCACTTAACTGTGACGAAAAGGCTTTGTCTGTTATCCGGTGGATAAGAAATGCCCCTCTTCCGAAGTCGGCTAAGCCCGTTTATGCGCTTCTATTTCAAGCAGCTCTTGCTTCTTTACCTAGTGAAATCAAAGAAAAAATTGGAATTCGCCATTTGCCTTTATGGATTCTTCGGCCCTTAGTTACAAATTTGTTGGCTTTCGGACGATTCATCATCGGCCCTGATTCTCCAATTGAGGATGCGGCTATTGCTCGCCTTCGACGTCTGGGCGCCATTCCTAACATCCAGTAGACTCGCAAGCGCTATCGCCACCTTAGCTCAGTCGGTAGAGCAGCTCCCTCGTAAAGAGCAGGTCGACGGTTCGATTCCGTCAGGTGGCTCAAACTCAGGAATGAATGCTCGAATCTTCCTGTTGACTCTTGGAAATACTAGGACAATCAAAAAAAGGGAAGAGTGATGGCAACCAAGAGCCTTGGCAGCAAGCTTTACTACGTCATTCCTCCAATTGCACTTTTTGCCCTGCTTCTCACTTGGAGTGCGTCACTAACCGCCCCTAGTCAGATCCTTCTCGGATTTCTTTTGGTTGCCACCGTCTACGTGGCAGTTCACCATGCTGAGACTGTGGCGTTGCGGGTTGGTGAACCATTTGGAACACTAATTCTTGCTGTTGCCGTGACTGTAATTGAAGTTGGCATGATTGTGGTTTTGATTCTCGACAACCCCGAAGGATCCAGGGATTTAGCTCGCGACACTGTGTTCTCGGCGGTGATGATTACCACTAACGCGATCGTTGGAAGCTCTTTGCTTATCAAGACGCTGAGAAATCGTGAAGCCACCTTCAGGTCAGAGGGGGTTAGTGGAGCGCTTGCGGTTTTGGCAGCACTGAGCATTGTAAGTTTGGTTTTGCCTGCCACCACGACCTCTTCGCCGGGACCAACCTTCAATTCCTTTCAGTTGGGTTTTGCCGCGGTATCCGCATTGGTTCTTTACTTGGTCTTCGTTGGGGTTCAAACGATTCGTCACCGCGACTTCTTTTTGCCACCTCCCTTGCCCGATGGCACCGTTCGCGAGACACAGCACGTTAGGGCTCCATCAACCCAAGTTGCAATCTGGAGTTTTGTGCTTTTGTTTGTTTCGTTGGTTTCCGTTGTTGGTCTTGCAAAGGTGACAAGTCCATTGATTCAAACCGCTGTGAGTGACTTTGGTCTGCCACAAAAGGTAGTTGCAGTAAGTATTGCGATTGTAGTTTTGCTGCCTGAGTGGATATCCGCCCTGCGAGCAGCCAGGTTTGGTAGAACGCAAACAAGTCTGAATCTTGCCTACGGTTCAGCCCTGGCTAGCATCGGATTGACCATCCCAGTTCTTGCAATTATCTCCGTCCTGTTTTCTTACGAAGTCAATCTTGGACTGAACGCAACCGAGACTAATCTTCTACTGCTGACTTTGATTGTTTCCGCTCTAACTGTTATTCCAGGTCGGGCAACTTTGATGCAGGCGACGGTGCACCTTGGAATTTTTGCTGCATTTCTAATGGTTGTAGTTGCGCCTTAGCGAAAGTCTGGGAAAACCAAGTCAATCAATTGAGGGCCAGCTACCAGAATCACTGCCAAAAAGAACAAGGCAATTCCAATGATTCGCCAAAGCTTCTCCAGGTCCTTGGGATCGCGACTTTTCATGATTTCCCTCCTTTCTTGATTCTGCTCTAAGTTTGGGATTAGTTCGAATCCAAAATTGTTTACTTTTCTATGTCCCCCTGTAATCGCTGCGGAATCTCCTTCCACCCCGAGCTGCCTAAGTGTCCGGTTTGTGGTCAGCTGCGAGCAAATGAGGCAACTAGACGGCGCAAGCTTTGGTATCTGACAAACACAATTTTGGTTAGTTTCGTCGCAGTTGTAGTTGGTATGCGAGCTATCACCGGGGGAGATATTCAGGTAGGGATGTCGGCATCTGATTGCTCACAGGCTCGAGTCTTGGCAGAAGAAACGAGGTATGCCCTTGAGTCCCTCAGTAGCGATAAAGATAGAGCAACTAAGGAACTGCAGGCCGTTTCACAAGCTTGGAGTGGACTTGCCGAGAACTATGTTCCGGGTAAATACTCGTGGTCCACATCTGGGCGCGAACACAATTGGCTTGAGAGACTCGCTAGCAGCACTAACCAGCTTGCAAGTGGTGGTGAGGTAAAAGTGGAAGAGATTGACAATCCCATCAAGTACGTCTCCGAACTAACAAGGCTTTACCCAAGGTTCTGTTCCTAGCTGCTAGATTTTGTGCACTGGAGGAATCATGGCTGGAACAAAGTCTGCATTTACTGAAGCTGAGCGCAATGCAATGAAGGAACGAGCTAGAGAAGCTCGTGAATTCAAAAAGTTATCTGGTGAGGAGCAGGTGCAGCTCAAAATTGCCGAAATGAGTAAGGCTGATCAAAAACTTGCCAAGGGAATACACAAATTGGTCATGGGAATATCCGACAAGATAACGACCCGCACCTGGTATGGAATGCCCGCTTACTATGTCAACGACAAAGTCGTTTGCTTCTTTCAAGCTGGTAGCAAGTTTGAAAGCAGATATTCAACATTCGGCTTTCAGCAAGCAGCCAACTTAGATGATGGACCTTGGTGGGCAACTTCATTTGCAATTCGTGAACTAAACGATGAAGTGTCTAAAAAGATTGTCAAGCTGGTTAAGAAAGCTATTTCCTAGTCCATTTTGCATTCGGGTTTGCCGCCCGGCAATCGATGACGATTCTTTGCAATCCAGTAGTACACATTTTTTGCTACTGACCTAATTACGGGTAATTTCAAGATGACACCAAAAACTGAATAAGCAGTTTTCGAATCAATTAGCAATTGAGCAATTGCTTGCGCGGCCACCAGGTACTTGCCATCGCGTACGTAATAGACAGCCTTTGAGGTCAATTCTGAGCTGAGCCCCAGTGACGGCAGATCCAGCTTTTGATAAGGCTTTATTGGCGTGATTTCGCGTGTCATTTTTCGCATTACTCTGGCCGCAGAGCTGCAGAAAGCGCAGTCGCCATCGAAGATAAACACCCGATTTTCCATTGCTGTCTAGCGTAATGCAGGTGTATCGTAGCTAGGTTGCCTATTTTTCAGGCATCGGAGGCATAGGCTGAAACAGTGACTCAAGACAGTCGCAAGCGCACGCTGCATCCGGCTCAGATAGTTGTTATCGCCTTCGGAGCAGCGGTATTGCTCGGCACCGTGCTTCTTTTACTCCCAATCTCCAGCGCCTCTGGCCAATCTACTGATTTTGTTACCGCACTTTTTACAGCGGTATCTGCTGTGTGCTTGACCGGATTGACGGTTGTTGAAACTGGTACTTATTGGTCAGGTTTTGGCCATGTTGTCATCATGCTGCTAATCCAAGTTGGTGGTTTGGGAATCGTCGCCTTTGCCACCCTGGTTGGTCTTTTGATTGCAGGTCGCATTTCACTGCGTGATCGTCTAAATACCATCACCGAGGCCAAAATTGTTGGCATTGACAGTATGCCTTCCTTACTTCGGACAATAATGCTCGTCTATTTTGGATTCGAAGTTGCTCTTGCGCTCTATCTCGGTGCTCGATTTCATTTGACCTACGACTATTCAACTTTTGAAGCTTTCTGGTATGGGCTTTTTCACGCAGTTGCAGCTTTCAATAATGCAGGGTTTTCTCTGTTTGCCGGAAGTATGACCGGTTTTGCAAGTGACTTGTTCGTGATTGCACCCATCATGATTGCTGTAATTGTGGGTGGACTGGGTTTTCCAGTCTTGATTGAAATCCACGAGAGAATCTGGCGATTGAACCCACAGCCAAGCGGTAAGCCAAGAAGATTTTCTCTTCACACGCGACTAACGCTTGGGACAAGCGGTATTTTGCTTCTGCTCGGAGCGGTCTTCATCTATCTTTTGGAAGTTGATAATCCTAAGACCCTGGGTCAGTTTGGTTTCTTTGAGCAGATTTGGAATGCCTTATTCATGGCAACTATGCCTCGGTCGGGTGGGTTTAACAGCTTGGACATGGCGGAGCTCGATAGCGCTACCTGGCTCGGTATGGATCTTTTGATGTTTATTGGTGGCGGATCAGCCTCCACGGCGGGTGGAATCAAGGTAACGACCGTTGCCATTCTGATTTTCATCATCTACACCGAAATACGTGGTGAGACTGCCGTAAATGTTGGAAACAGAAGACTTCCAAGATCGATTCAACGCCAAGCTCTAACTTTGGTCGCACTTTACGCAACAGTGATTATCTTCAGCACCCTATTCCTGGCTGCCACTACCAAGTTCAGCTTGGACAGCCTGTTGTTTGAAGTAATTTCTGCTTCCGCCACGGTTGGCTTGTCAACTGGAATTACTTCTGAACTGCCAGACTTTGCAAAGGTATGGCTTGCATTACTTATGTTTATTGGTCGCCTAGGACCGGTGGTGGTTGCATCCGCACTTGCCCTTCGTGTGACTAAGCGCCACTATGAATTACCTAAGGAAAGGCCCCTAATTGGCTAAGGAAAGAGCAAAGAAAAGAATCCTCCACAGCAATGTGATGGTGGTTGGTTTAGGCAGATTTGGTTCTGCCCTAGCACTTGAATTGATGCGCACTGGCCACGAAGTGCTTGGTGTAGACACCGATGAGCGCATAGTCCAACAGATGTCACAAGAACTGACGCACACCGTCAAGGCCGACACTACCGATGAGGCAACTCTGCGTGAGCTCGGGGTTACTGAGTTTGACTCCGCCGTGGTTGCAATTGGAGCTGATATTGAATCAAGTATCCTCACGACTTCACTTTTGCTTCAACTTGGCGTTCCAAATGTGTGGGCTAAAGCCAATTCCACCTCTCATGGCATGATTCTCAAGCAGCTGGGCTGTCACCACGTCATTTTCCCTGAAGCTGAAATGGGTAAGCGCGTTGCCCACATGGTTTCTGGTGAGACTCTTGATTATGTTTCGATTGACAGCGACTTTGTGATGGTGAAGACAGAGGTCCCTTCGAGCTTTGATGGTCAGACGCTAGCTGATCTTAAGATTCGTTCAACTTATGGTGTTACGGTAGTGGCCGTCACCAAGGGGGATGGCAAATATGTACCTGCTTTCCCGGAGACTGTTCTGAACGAAGGTAATCAAATTGTGGTAGCTGGTCAGGTTGAGCCACTCAACGAGTTCTGCAAACTTGCATAAGAAAATTCAAAGGGGAAATTGGTGACTGTTTTGTTTTGGCTAGCTAGCGCTTTGGTAATTGGAGTAATCAGCTTCTTTTATCACCCGTCAATTGAGCTGGCAGCTGGTGGACTTGTCATAGGTCTAGCTCTAAATCTTCTCATTACCTGGTCTTCCAGCAAACTAACCGGAACTAAGTGGTGGATTGGCCGGGTCGCTCTGATTTCCATGGTGGCGGGACTCATGAACTCCACTGCGCTGGATGTTTTATATTCGCTTTTTGCTGCTCCAGCAGGCGGCCGACTTCAAATTGGTTTTGAAACTGTTGCGGGCGGTTTGGTTCTAACCGCACTCGCTTATCTAAATCTTTTTCTTGGGTCGAAGAAAGAAAAAGACAGCGGCGGCAGCAACACCAAGCGATAACCACAGCAACCAATAAAAATCAGCTGGTTGTTCATTCGGTGCAATAAGGCCGTCACCGCAATCTGGGTAAACAAACTCAGGGTCAGAAACATAGCCCGCGCTGTTTTCAACCTCGAATGTAAATTCACCACTAATTGGATGACCATCCGATGAAACTACGCGCCAGGCAACTGTGTGGGTTCCGACTTGATCTAAGTCAGCCTGGAGGACTCCAAAGTTGCCATCTGTGGGCAAGCAGCCTGCGTATTTGATAGCGCCGTTCGGGCCCGTCACGAAGATTTCATTGCCGGTGCCATCTTCGAGTGTCAGTGGGTTAGCGCTGAATTCCAGACGAATGTCTACAACACCAGCCTGGACAGTCTCTCCTTGGGCTGGGGATTGGCTAACCAGTTCATCATGGGCGTTCGCTGGCTGTGAAAATGCCAATGCCAGCACCAGAACTGAAATCGAGAGTTTATGCTTCATGAGTGAAATCTAACGCAGAACTCAAACCAATTCTGGTTGGCGTTGCCAGCGGTCTGGTAATTGGACTAATTGTCCTGCTCGGATTATTTCTTGGCCCGCTGGGAGGGGCTAATTCTGATTCGCAAGTCAGCAATCCAGCGGAGACTTCGTTAGAGGGGCAACTAACGGAAGAAACTGAAACTCCGGCAGCGTCTGAGTCGCCTGAGGCAATTCAATGTTCTGTTACAGAGCTAGAAGAAGCCGTGGATGTGCTTGATTTGCAGGCCCAGGTAATTGATGTCGCTTCTGGCACAGTTTTGTTTGACAGATCAAGTTCTACACCAGCCAGACCTGCATCCGTGATGAAGCTGTTGACCGCAGCTGCAGCTTTAGAAACATTGGGTCCGAATTACCGCGTTACCACTCGTGTTTATGCAGATAGCCAGGATCCATCAATTTTGTATCTGGTTGGAGCCGGTGACGTGACTCTTTCAAGAACAGCGCCTGGAACAAGTTCTGTCTATCGCAATGCACCAAAACTTGCTGATTTAGCTCGTCAGATTGCTAGCAAGGCACCCGGACAAACCATCAGTCAGATTGTTTTAGATAGCACTCTTTATGGAAGTCCAAATGGCGAGTATCAAAGCGTGTGGGATCAGCGTGGTCTTACAGAGGGATACATGTCCTACGTCTCTGCACTTCAGGTTGATGGGGATAGGTCTAATCCTGGCTCGAAAGACTCAGCAAGATCAAAAGATCCAGTCACTAAGGCAGGGGAGCACTTCAAGCAGGCGCTTGGTCAGAGTGCCACGGCAGCCGTGATTTCAAAAGGTGTTGCACCAGCCGACGCTGTTGAGATTGCGAGTGTTCGCTCAGCTCCACTATCAACTTGGATCGACTACATGCTAGTTGTCAGCGACAATACTTTGGCCGAAGCAATCGCGAGATTGGTTTCCTTGGAGGTCGGACAAAACGGTAGCTTCGCCTCCCTTACCCGTGCTTACCAAATTGCACTAGAGGGAACCAGAATAAATCTCGCTGGCTTGAAGGTTGAGGATGGCTCCGGGCTCTCTCGATTCAATCAAGTCTCGCCAGCAACAATCAACGAACTACTTAAGCTGATTGATAAAAACTACGGAAACTTCAAAGTGATTCTGGATGGAATGCCAGTTTCAGGAACCCCTGGTTCGCTGGCTTATCGATTTGAAGATGCCGCTGGCAAGGTGATTGCCAAGTCTGGCTGGATTAGAACTGGCTACACGCTGGCTGGGTTCCTTTATCCAGAAGACGGGTCAAAGCTAATTTTTACCGTCTTTAATTTGGGTAATTCGGTTGCAATCAGGAATCAGGAAGCAATGGATGAGTTGGTGCTTGGTTTCTACGGTTGTGGCGCAAGTTTGGTGAATCGCTAATGACCAGAGCGCTACTAGTCATTGATGTACAGAATGACTTTTGTGAGGGTGGCGCATTGGCCTGTGAGGGCGGTGCGGCAGTCGCTGCCAAGATTTCCAGCTTCATTGCAGATCACAAAGAAAGCTATGACTTTGTGATTGCATCAAGAGACTGGCACACCCCAAACGATTCAAACGATGGCCACTTTCCGCCACCTGGTATTGAACCTGACTATGTCAAAACTTGGCCGCTCCACTGCTTTGCCGGAACCCAAGGTGCGGAGTATCACTCAAATTTGGATACCGGCCTGATTGATGTTCACATCAAGAAAGGCCAGGGTGCCAATGGCTACTCGATTTTTGATGGGGTAACTGATGATGGCACAACCTTCTTCAATTTCTTAGAGTCAAATGCAATAACCGAAGTGGATGTCGTTGGTATCGCAACTGATTATTGTGTGCGCGCTTCCGCTTTAGATTCAGTGAGAAAAGGGCTACAAGTTCGAGTTATTAGCTCTTTGACCGCTGGAGTGAGCCGTGAATCAATAGAAAAGGCTATCGACGAGATGGTGGATGCGGGGATTGCGGTTATTGCAACTGCTTAGCTGTCCCTGCGAGCTCCTTCACTTGGGCTCACGGCAAAAACATTCGGCTCAGCAAATCCCTTTTCAGCGAAAGTCTTCTTGCAGTGCTCCGACAGTTCTGCCAGCTTGGAAGACTCGATTAGAGCAATTGCTGCTCCACCAAATCCTCCGCCGGTCATGCGCGAGCCGACGGCTCCAACGCTCATGGCAACATCAACCGCGGTATCAAGTTCCTCGATTGAAATCTCAAAGTCGTCTCGCATTGATGCGTGCGATTGAAGTAGAAGCTCGCCAAGTTTTGGCATGTCTGACGCCTTTAATGCCTTAACTGCTTCTAAAACTCTTTCGTTCTCTGTTATTACGTGGCGGCAGCGGCGGAAGGTGACATCGTCTAGCTCCTGCTCGGCACGATTTAGGTCTGAAGTTGACAGATCTCTTAGCGATTCCACACCCATAGCTGCTGCACCTCTTTCACAAGCTTCTCGCCTTGAGCGATAGCCTCCGTCTGAGTGTCGATGCGAGACTTTTGTATCCATCACTGCGACTACGAGACCTTTATTAGACAGGCCAAGTGGTACCAACTCGGTGTCCAGGGTCTTGCAGTCAATTAAGACGGCTGCATCCGTTTGCGCCAGCATTGAGGCGGTTTGATCCATGATGCCGGTTGGTGCTCCGACAACCTCATTCTCAGCTTTTTGCCCGAGTAGAGCAATTTGTTGTTTGCTGTAACCAGCGCCCCAAATTTCATTTAGTGCTGTCCCGATTGAACATTCAATTGCTGCCGATGAAGACAGCCCCGCGCCAACTGGGACATCTGAAACAAAAAAAGCATCGAAGCCGCCTTTGGCATTTTCTCGCATAGTCCAAGCAACTCCAAGCGGGTAAAGAGCCCAGTCCAAGCCCACGGGTTTGTTGTCGGATAGGTCCCAGTCAAAAACTTGGTCAGAAATGCTTGATGCAACGCGGCATTTGTTGTCGTCTCTGGAGGACAGAGCTACATAAGTTCGTCTATCGATTCCAAACGGAAAGACAAAACCGTTGTTGTAGTCAGTGTGCTCACCAATAAGATTTGCTCGACCCGGTGCTGACCAAACTCCTGATGATTTGTAACCAAAGGTCTTTTCAAAACCCTGCTTAGCTTCTTCCAGCACTAGAAAACCTCTCGCAATCTAGCCGCAGTTTCCTCAGGGGCAATGTCTGCAACAAAAGCTCCCATGGCGCTTTCTGAACCAGCCAAATACTTTAGTTTGTCAGCTGCTCTTCGTGGCGAGGTGATCTGAAGCATCAATCGGATTTGTTCGCGATTTTCAATCATCGGTGCTTGATGCCAGGCAGAAATGTACGGGGCTGGGGTTCCGTAGTAAGCATCAAATGCCTGAAGTAATTTCTTATAGACCGCAGCCAGTTCTTTTGATTCATCGTCTCGAAGTTGCGATAGATCATTTATGTTTCTCTTTGGCAGCAGGTGAGCTTCCATCGGCCAGCGCGCAGCAAAAGGAACAAATGCTAGGAAATTATCGGTTTCTATAATCGTTCGGTTGCCAGCTTTTTCAAATCGAATTAATTCCTCAAAGAAGTCGCCTTTGAAGGACCTTACGCTTTGAATCAATTTCTCAGTCCTCGGCGTAATGAAGGGATAGGCATAAATCTGTCCGTGAGGATGGTGAAGCGTCACACCAATCTCTTCACCGCGATTTTCAAAAGGAAAAACCTGTACCACACCTTTTATTTGTTGAAGCTCTTCGGTGCGGTTCATCCATGCCTTGATAACTGTTTCCACTCTTTCAACCGGCATTTCACCAAGACTGCCGGAGTGGGCGGGACTGAAGACAACTACCTCACAACGACCAAATGAAGTGGTTGCGAATCCAAACCTCTGTCCGTTTGGCAGATCGATCAGATTTGCTTCAGGGCCAAAGGCTGGTCCTTTGTTTTCAAATACTGCAACGTCAAAGTTGTCTGGCAATTCACTTAGATTGCCGTTGGTGGTTGGGCAAAGCGGACAGGAATGTGCAGGAGGAAGAAAAGCGCGTTGCTGGCGATGAGCTGCAACTGTGATCCATTCCGATGTGAGGGCGTCAAATCTAAGCTGGCCGGTTTGAGGTCGATCAGCTGGCTCACGCATGTCTGATTTTCGGGTAGCTGGCAGAGCCGAAGACTCGTCGTCAAAGTAGAAGATATCTCTACCATCGAAGAGCTTGCCATCTATTCTGGCCTTCAAGCTGTCCACCTACTCGTCAATCATTAACATATGGGAGTGCCAAAAATGCACCCTGAACAGCAACTGAGTATCGCTCGGAATTCCGAAGGCGCTACCAGTATGGCAGTAATTTCGCCGGTTGGTGCTGCGCTTGAAAAGTTGGACCTAAGCGGTATAACCATTCTTGACTCCTCATTGGTTTCGAACCCGTCAGCCATGTTCTTCGGCTCTGCCCTGGTCCCTTGGCCCAACCGTTTAGCTAATCACACTTATGAGTACCAAGGACAGCGCTACCAAACGCCAAATGTAGATCAGGATGGTAATTCAAATCACGGTCTCGTCTTTAATCGTGCATTTGAAGTAAAAGAGCAAACCGATGATTCGATTTCTCTTGGTTACAAATTCGGATCCGATGAGGGTTACCCATTCCCGATTGATTTGAATATCACGTATCAACTATTTGATTCAACCCTGCGAGTTAGTGCCTTGGCGACCAATAATGGTCAGGCTGCGCCTTTTGGCGTTGGTTTTCACCCTTACTTCTTGGTTGGGGAAAACTTTAGAGCTTCTGCTAATTTCAGTAAACAAATATTGGTTGATGAGAAAATGATTCCAATCTCAGATAAGCCCATTGATGGTTTTGTTTATGAGGGTGGAAAAATAGACGACTGCTTCACGGGGGCCAGTCAGTTGAATCTAGAAACTGAAAAATTCAAGCTGACAATCTCTTTGGAAAAAGGTTTCCAATACTTTATGCTCTACCGCCCCAGCATTGATTGTGGCGCTAGCTTGCTAGCTGTTGAGCCAATGAGCTGCATTGCTAACGCATTTAATTCAGATCTCGGCTCAACTTTGATACAGCCTGGTGAGTCAAAGAAGTTTGAATTCTCAATCAGAATTCACTAGATGGTAAATCTTTCTCATCGGCTTCAATAGCCGAGATTACTCTGCTTGCTACCTCAGCCGCAGTTTTTCCTTGCGGGAACTTTGGAGCGGTTCCGGCAATTGCACGATCGGCCAAGCCTGTTTCGGTGTGACCAGGTCTAGCTGAGATAACCGTTGTACCAGCTCTGCGCCATTCTCTTGCAGCAGCTTGCAGAAAGCCATGAATTGCAAACTTGGAAGCTGAGTAAGAGGCAAGACCTGGCAGTGCAGTTTCTGCCACTACACCTGTCAGATTCACGACAACTGAGGAATCTTTTTTCGCAAGTAGTGGTGCCAAAGCGCTCAACAGCTGAATGGGACCAACTGCATTGATGGCGAATAATTTACTGATCGTCTCAGCATCTGTTTCACTAGCTTCACCGAAGGCAACTACTCCGCTGGCGTTGATGATTCCATCCAGATCGGCTGAGGCAATGAGGTAATCAGTAAGGGTTTTGATGCTCTCAGGCTTGGTGTAGTCGAGCAGCAACCTCACCTCTACACCTGCAGGGATTTTGGCCGCAGAGTCGTTCGTACTGGCCGTTCCCAGCACGTTGGCACCTTTTTCTCTCAGCTGTCTAACAATCTCTGCGCCTAAGGCTCCGGAAGCCCCACAAACCAAGAATTTTTTTCCTGAAATCTCCATCCTTGTTCTAACTGAATTATTGGCCTAGTTATTTCAGGTGATGGAACATTTCTCCAGTTAGCCCATATACGCAATTAGTTGCCGGTAGTAATCAAATCGAAACATTCCCTCGCCCCTGTCCCTGAGGGGCTCGGCGGCCTTGGGGGATAGGCTTGGTTTTTGCAAAGACGCAGACAGAAACTAATTGGGTGTAATTAATGGCAGATGTTCAAAGTGGCCAGGGCATGGTAGGTGAGAGCACTCAACCGCTCTCCTCGGGCGTTTCAATCAGAGGCCTCAGTAAGAATTTTGGAGCCGTCGAAGCGGTTGCCGGAGTCAATTTAGACATTCCTCAAGGTGAGTTCTTCTCAATGCTCGGACCTTCTGGTTCGGGAAAAACCACTGTTCTAAGAATGATCGCTGGCTTTGAAAGCGCAAGTACCGGTCAGATCTTCTTGGATGGCCAAGACGTCACCGAACAAGCTCCATTTGATCGCGAGGTCAACACCGTCTTTCAGGACTACGCCCTCTTCCCGCACATGAGCATTCAGGACAACGTTGAGTTTGGTCTAAGGGCTAAAAAGCTTTCAAAAGAAGAAAGAACTGCCAAAGCAACAGAAGCCATCAACCAGGTAAAGCTAGGCCACCTCGCAGACCGCCTGCCTCATCAACTTTCAGGTGGACAGCGCCAGAGAATTGCACTTGCGCGAGCATTGGTGCTCAGGCCCAAGCTGCTTTTATTGGATGAACCACTGGGGGCGCTGGATAAGCAACTTCGTGAGGAAATGCAAGTTGAGCTAAAAAACATTCAGCGGGAATCCAAGATCACATTCATTTTTGTTACGCACGACCAAGAAGAAGCAATGCGCATGAGCGATCGAATTGCAGTCTTCAACGCAGGAAAGATTGAGCAGATAGGAACCCCGCAGGAAGTTTATGAGAAACCTGCCACAGCATTTGTTGCTGGCTTCCTGGGTAGCTCAAACATCATTGATGCCAATTCCGCAACAGCTCTTACTGGACTGAACCAAATGATCAACATCCGCCCAGAGCGAATCAAGCTGGTAGCGAGCAACGAAAGTCTTGCCAGCGATGAGCAAGGCGTTCAGGCGGTAATTCGAGACACGGCTTTCCTGGGTGCTAACACCCTATTTATGTTGGAAGCCAACGGGCTTTCGATGATTGCAACCCGAGTAAACGAAGAATTACCCGGCGAAACCAAAGGTTTTGTCGCAGGTGATCGAGTGATGGCGAAGTGGAAGAAATCCCACGTAACCAGCATTCCTAAAAAATGAGAGGAAACAAATTGAAGCGTAGAAAACTAGCATTTGGTGCTCTGCTTGCTACTTCTTCACTGTTCCTTGCAAGCTGTGCTACTGACAGCGGTGAGCTAACACTTACCGTGCCAGATGTGCCGATGCAACAGGAACTAGGTGAGTTTGAAGGCGAGCTGAACATCGTCAACTGGTCAGGCTTTGTTGAGCCTGCCTGGACTGACAAGTTCACCGCTGAAACTGGTTGTAAGGTAAACCCTCGCGTTGCTGGTACAAGCGATGAAATGGTTACCTTGATGCGTACCGGAGAGTACGACATCGTATCTGCATCTGGTGACGCAGCACTTCGCCTTATTGTCGGTGGTGACGTTGCTCCACTAAACCTTGATCTAATCCCTAACTTCTCTGACGATATCGCGCCAGGCATGAAGGGTCAGATTTATGACACAGTAAATGGCAAAGCCTACGGTGTGCCAATCGGTCGTGGTGCCAACCTTCTTCAGTACAACGAAACAGTTACTGGTGGAGCTCCTGAGAGCTGGAGCGTTGTTTGGGAAACTGACAGCCCATACGCAGGAAAAATCACTGCCTATGACGCACCAATTTACATCGCAGACGCTGCCGTCTACCTGATGTACCACAAGCCAGAGCTAGGCATCAAGAACCCATACGCGCTAGATGAGACACAGCTTGCTGCAGCAATTGACTTGCTGAAGCAGCAGAACTCCATCATTGGCGAGTACTGGGCAGATCCAGTAGCACAGATCACTTCCTTCGTAGGCGGCAACGTTGTAGTTGGCACCTCATGGGAAGTTCTGCGTAAGTTCGCTGGTCAGGAAAACATCAAGACCACACTGCCAGTTGAGGGATCAACCGGATGGTATGACGCTTGGCTACTATCCTCAACCGCTAAGAACCCTAACTGTGCATATGCATGGATGGACTACACCAGCACTGCTGAAGTCAATGGCGCAATTGCCATGAACTTCGGTATGGCTCCTGCCAACATCGCATTCTGTAAGTCAAGTCCAGAAGCTCAGGCTCACTGTGACGAGTTCGCTGCAGAAGACGAGGAGTTCTTCTCCAGAGTATGGCCATGGACCACTCCAATCGAAGAGTGTGTTGACGGACGTAAGGACGTCAAGTGCACCAGCTTCCAGGATTGGACGAATGCCTGGCTTACTGTAAAGGGCTAAAAATAGTTGCTGGGTGGGGGTAACCCCACCCAGCAACATCCATTCCAAAGGGAGGTGAAAAGTGACATCGATGTTAGACAAAACAAAATCAACTATGCCGTTGTCCTCTTACCTCCACCTCCACCCCAAAGTCAGACTTAGGGCGCTACTAGCGCTTCCAATGACTTGGCTTGTTGGGGTTTACATCATTTCTTTGTTTTTACTTCTGATTACTGCTTTTTGGTTCATTGATCCATTCACGTCTCGCGTCAGACCTGGATTTACTCTTGAAAACTTTGTAAGCATATTTACAGTGCCCGCATATTTGTCCACGTCACTTAGGACTCTCCTGATTGCACTGGCTGTTACTGCTGTTTGTATAGTTTTGGCAATTCCGCTGGGTATTTACATGGCTAAGGTTGCAAAACCTTGGGTAAGAAATCTGCTTGCAGTTCTCATTACTTTGCCACTTTGGGCCGGTTACTTAGTCAAACTATTGGCCATGCGTTTGACCTTTACCGAAAACGGATTCATCAACTGGCTATTGGATCCAATTGGATTGTCCGGCCCTGGCTTTGGAATTCCAGTAGTGGTTCTCACACTGACTTACCTTTGGTTTCCCTACATGGCGCTGCCAGTGTTCACAGCGATTAGGCAGATTCCAAATAATCTTTTTGATGCAGCGGCCGATCTGGGCCAAAAAGCCTGGCCAACTATTTTTAGAGTGGTTTTGCCGCTTATAACCCCAGCAATTATTGCTGGTTCTGTCTTCACATTCTCATTGAGCTTAGGTGACTATTTGGCGGCGCGGTTCGTAGGTGGTTCTACTCAAATGATTGGCAGCATCATCGCCGCCAACATCAACTTGAACCCACCGGTGGCAGCAGCATTTTCGATGGTTCCCATTGCGTTTGTTGTTATGTATTTGCTGGTTGCCCGCCGCACTGGATCATTGGAGAGAATGTAATGCTGAGATTCTCAAAACTTTCTAAAGCAGGAATGCTGGCAATTATTGGCTTGATCTTGGCGTTTATGTACATTCCGCTTTTCATTTTGATGCTGAATGCTTTCAACGAAGCGCAAGTATCTTCTTGGCCAATTCAAAATTATTCACTCAGATGGTGGGAGACTGCAGCAGAATTAGAGGCAATCAGGAATGCACTGCTCAATTCCGTGATTGTTGCTTTCGGAGCAATGACTATTGCTTCAATACTTGGCACCCTCACTGCCTTCGCCCTTTCTAGATTTGACTTCTTTGGAAAGACCACAGTCAATCTTTTGGTTGTTCTACCCATTGCCTTGCCTGGCGTTGTAACGGGTGTGGCCTTCAGCAACACATACAGCAACTTCCTCACACCGGCAGGCTTTCAGATTGGCTACTTCGGAATGATTGTCGCTCACGCAACATTCTGTATTGTGATGGTTTTCAACAATGTCTTCGCTCGACTCAAGCGCATGAATCCAAACCTCCAAGAAGCGTCCATGGATCTCGGCCAAGGCGTCTGGGGTACGTTCCGATTGGTTACGTTCCCTCAGTTCCGCGCAGCGTTTGGTGCCGGTGCTCTGTTGGCTTTTGCACTAAGTTTCGATGAAGTCGTTGTCACAATCTTTACCGCTCCGCCTGGTGTGGACACCATTCCACTCTGGATTCTCAAGGAAATGGCTCGTCCGACTCAAGCCAGTGTTGTGAACGTGGTAGCTACCGTGATTATCGTTTTGTCGCTGATACCTGTTTATGTTTCTCAACGTCTGTCACGCGCAGCAGATGACGGAAAGTAAGTAGTTTTTCGCTGTATTGCGGCGTCAACCCGCTATTCCAGCTTCTCTCGGTAAGGTTCTCTTGTGATTGAGTTTGCGGTTGACCTAATTAGTCAAGTTGGCCTAATTGGTGCGGCATTCTTGATTGGGATTGAAGTAATAATTCCTCCTATTCCGAGCGAGGCAATTCTTCTGCTTACAGGTTTCAATGTGGCGCTGGGCCGATTTGGCTTTCTAGAGGCTGTATTTGCAACAGTAGTCGGATCGCTGGTCGGTGCAAGTTTTTGGTATCTGATTGGCTACCTATTCACTCAGCAAAGGGTTGAGAGCATAGTTTCAAAGTATGGCAAGTATGTTGGCCTTCCAGTTAGGAACCTGACTAAGACAATGAACTGGTTCAAGCAATACGGTTCATCGCTAGTATTTTTTGGCCGAATGTTTCCAATCGTAAGGAGCCTGGTCAGCATTCCAGCCGGACTGGTCAAAATGGGACTTGCTAAGTTCTACTTCTTTTCTACCGCTGGAATTCTTATTTGGAACACTTTGTGGATCACCATTGGCTTCAATCTTGGGGAAAACTGGCAGGCTGCTGAAGACTTTGCTCAAGTCTTGGATTGGATTGTTTATGCCCTACTAGGCATATTGTTTGCATATGTCCTTGTGAACTTTGTGAAGCAAGTCACCAAGAAATCAGACTAAGCAAATAGGTCCAACCTATTTCTCACCAATTTCTCGAATGATTTGACGCTGCCATCCGCAGCCTTTAATTCTTGAAAGTCAAGAAACATTGAAATCGAACCATCGTCGTGGGCAAGCAAAACGCATGGTTCCCTGCCCACCGATGCCGCTAGTTCTTTCTCGGTTCTTTCGTTCATGTGAACCAGGCGGAAATTCAGGTCGAATTCTTTGCTTAGAACCGATTCAAGACGCTTAAACTCACCCTTTTTCTTGAAGGGGGAGTGAGTTATGTCGCATAAACTGCACTCCCTAATTCCGATGAGATGGCCGAAGAAATAGCTCAGCTCGCCGATCAAGCCGCCATCGGCTTTGTAAACGCCAATCAAAGTTCTTCTTGCCATGGCTACATCAACTGGCTGAGGTGATTATTTCTTCCCGATCTCTGATTCAAAATCCAGTTTCATAGGTGAGGAAAAAGTATTCCACTCTCACTTCTTCGCCCTTGAAATTTTCTTCCCAGCTCTTTGATTCATCGATTTCAAACCCCAGGGTCTTGAGCAATCGCTTAGATGCTGTGTTGCGACTATCGGGTTGGGCAATGACCTTCGTAGCTCCAATTTCAGAGAAAAGGTAAGTAAGTAATCTGGCGGCTGCTTCAGTAGCAAAACCCTGGCCTTGATTCTGTCTCGCAATCGTGAAACCAATCTCAAACTCTAGGTTGGAGCCATGAATTGCGTGAAGGGCGAGGTCCCCTACTAACTTGCCAGCAGACTTCTCATAAATGGCTAGTTGAAGCCATTGCCCTGGGGTGGGAACTAAATCATCAGCTTGCGATTGGATTAGCTCCATCCCTTGCTGTTTGGAATAAGTCTGATCCCAACTTTGAAAGCGGGCAATTTCTGGATCCTGTCGATATGCGACAAAGTCATCTAAATCACCCATCGTGAGCGGTTGAATAATGAGCCGTTCAGTGAGGAGCGGGTAGACCACAAGCGCAGTTTATTAGCCAACGCTTTGATTCGATTGTTTGTAGGCCCCGTCGGGATCGAACCGACGACCCACGGATTAAAAGTCCGTTGCTCTACCGACTGAGCTAGAGGCCCCTGCAGCCTAGAAGTCTAACAGGCTAACTGAGAATGTCTTTGGTTGTGAATCGGCCATAGGCCAAGGCCCCAAACACTGCAATCCAGCCCAACTGCAGAACGAAATTAGAGGCCAGAGATCCCCACTCAATTGGCACGCGCATCAAGTCTGCGAAATCTAACCAGTAATAGGTGAACAACCATGGGTGCATCCATTCAAGCTGTGGGATGTTCCCAAGAATATTGCTGACTCCCGAAGTAACCAGTGTTGCCGTCATTGCTCCAACTGGAACTGTGGTCAGGGTCGAAATAAACAGACCAACCGCCGCCATACCAGATAGCGATACCGTTGTGTAAAGAGCAACCAGGGCCATTCTGCCGAATGCCTCCACTATCGAGATGGTGTCACCAGAGAGCAGAGTCACTGGACCCACTGGGAACAAGATCGCTCCAATCGCTGCTCCAGCAATCATCAGCGTGAAAGTTCCAGCCAGGATAAAGACGAGGGTAGCCAGATACTTAACAACTAACAGTCTCACCCGATTTACAGGCGCAATCAGCAGATACCTGATTGTTCCAAGCCCAGCCTCACCAGCAATTGTGTCGCCCGCCACCACAGCAACCGTCAAGGGAAGAAATAGCGGTAGGGCCAGCAGCATTGCCGTGAAACCAGTAAAGAAACCATTTTGAGTCACCTGGGCCAAAAATGGCGGCCCCTCGCCAGGTGACAAGCGCTCCGATGAGAGGGCAACTGCTACTGCTAACAGAATTGGGATTAGCGCAATGGCAGCCAACATTGCCCAAGTCCTTCTTCTGGTGAACATCACCTTCAACTCAGAGGCCATTAGTCGAAGACCGAGGGATTTAGCGAACAACTTCAAACCCCTCTCCAGTCAGCTTCACAAACTTCTCTTCTAGAGAAGACTTTTCGAGTCTTATCTCTCTGACTGGAAGGCCTTTTGAGACCAGCAGTTGATTCAGCGCCGCTACATCGAAGTCATTAGCCACTTCGGTTACCAGCTGATTGCCCCTAATTCGAACTTTGCCTAGCCCTTGCGACTTTAGGATTTCGACTGCCAAGTCGATGTCGTCGCTGCCAATAACCAATCGGGTAGGCTCCTCATTTCTTAGGTCTTCGAGAGAGCCCTGCGCAACAATTTGACCTGCATTCATGACAGCCACATGGCTACACAGCATTTCTATTTCACTAAGAAGATGCGAAGAAACAAAAACTGTTATTCCCTCATCCGCTAAAGATCGAATGAGGTTCCTGACTTCTCGAGTTCCTTGGGGGTCAAGTCCATTGGTTGGTTCATCCAAAATCAGAAGTTCTCTGGGCTTTAGTAAGGCGTTTGCCAAACCCAGTCGCTGCTTCATTCCCAGGGAGTAGGCGTGAACCTTCTTGTTGGCGGCATTTGCCAATCCAACTCGATTGAGTGCCGACTCAACGCGATTTTTGGTGGTGGCACTGTCTGCAAATCGATCTGCTGCGTCGATTCGCAGCAGATTATTGCGCCCTGACATAAATGGGTAGAAAGCAGGGCCCTCCACCAGCGCACCTACCTTTGGTAGGACATTCTCGATGCGCTTTGGGACTTCCTGTCCGAGGATTTCAATCTTTCCACCGCTTGCCTCAGCCAGTCCTAGCAGCATTCGAATGGTGGTTGTCTTACCGGAGCCATTGGGACCCAAGAATCCGAAGACAGAACCCTTTGGAACAGAAAGATTTACTCCATCAACCGCCGCCTGATCACCAAAGCGCTTGGTGAGCTGGCTGGTCTTAATTGCCAGCTCGGTCATGAACTAATTGGCCAGTTTCTGCAGGTGCGAGAGGCTGACAGCACCAGCAAATACTCTTCCATCACTTGCAATGAATACCTTCATGATTGGGGTTTCGAAGGCAACTCCACCAGCGACTGGCTTGAGCAGTGAGCTAAGAAGTTGGTTGTCCTGGATTTCTGCCAATAGGTTCATTTCACCCGCTGGCATCACAAGCACGCTGTCCCAATCTTTGCCAACCATGGTTGGCTGCTCGCCTTCATAGTCGGGCTTGTCAGATTCTGATACCTCTGGCTTTGCCATCTCATCAAGGTTAGTAATCGTTGCACCCGCAGGGGCAGCGAAGGTAAACAGTGACTCGTCCTGGTCTGCAAAGCTAATGCTCTCAAAGCTAACTTCCATTGCAGGCTCTGCCTGCTCCACAGAGTAAATTGCAGCAGCGAGTGGCACAGCTGTTTCAGAATCAATTGAAAGCACGACCGAATCAATCAAAGAAACATCACTGTTTGGCTTGACGATGAGTTGGTAAGCGGTTCTTCCTGCTTTGAAGTGATCGGTTCCAACGCTAACTTCCGAGCTGTCACCAATTTGGCTCATTACATAGTCAGCTACCGCTTGTGGATTGGTGAGATCTAGTCCCAGCTCAGCAGCATATTTTTCCATTTGCTGCATCGCACTCGCGCGACCTTGCTCAACTTTTTGCGCATCAATTGATGCAAATGTTGCAACCTGCTCACGTGAGTCATACGTCCAAATTTCGTTGGCATTGACAATTAAGTCTCTTTGCGACATCCGGTCAAGAATCTGAGCACGCATTCCAGTTTCACCAACGAAAATTCTGACCCTGTGCTCGCCGGTAATCAGCTCCATAGCCTTGGCTAGTTCTTGGGAGGCCGCTACTTCTGGGACAAAATCTGCAAACTCCTCGGGAGTTTTTTCGCGCATGCGCTCAACTTCTTCTTCGCTAAGCATCGAAGAAAGCTCAAGTGCAGGAAGACCTAGGTCGGTGGTTTTTAGAACAACACCGGAAAATTCAACAGGGTTAGCATCCTGCATCATGACCATAAGCTGTTGAGGGCTTAGGTCAGGAAGGTCCACCGCACTGGCCTGAATCGGGAATGCCGCTACGGCACCAATCACTGCAGGAGCAATTACGGCTGGCAACCAACGCTTAGAGATTCTCATAGTCATCACCCTTCGCCTCTAATCTAAGGCTTTCAACTGGGTATTGACTGAGAGCCCCAGAGTTACTTGGGCATAATACCTAGTAAAACCCTGGGGCCTTAAGGGCTATTCCCAGTCCTCGTCGATGACGCTTGGATTCTCTGGGTTTCTATCCTGAACGCCATATGGTTGCTTATAGACAGTAGACATCAGATCCAAGAAGGCCTTGGCATCAAATTCTTCTGGTGCCATTACTCCCTTGCCTGACCAAACACCCTTCTCCAAAAGCTCTAATGCCACTACCGGCACCAAAGCTGTTTGCCAAACCACCGCTTGGGCATCAAACTCATCGGCTGTCCACTTGGTGTCAGCAACGTGATACAGGAATGTTGCTCTTGGATTGCCATCCTTACCCTTACCAGTCACCAAAGTTCCAGCACAGGTTTTTCCAGTCATGCGGTCAACCAAGGAAGCTGGATCTGGCAGCACTGCTGCCACTACGTCACGTGGCGCAACCTCGGCTCGGCCAGAGCGAGAACGAACCCAAACTGGATTCACCTTGTCTAGTCCCAGTGCGTTCAAAGTTTTGAGAACGCTAATGAATTCTGAACCAAGTCCATACTTGAAGGTCACACGTTTGGCATCCATAGTTCTTGGAAGCATGTTTACTTCCTCGTGCTCAACGTTTACGCACTTGATAGGACCAATGCCCTCTGGGAATTCGAACAGCTCGGGTTCACTGAATGGGCGAGTGGTAAACCAGCCACGATCTTTTTCCCAAATTAGAGGTGGGTTTAGACACTCTTCAATCACAGTCCAGATCGAAAAGGATGGAGCAAAGATTTCTTCACCCTCATCGTTAGTTACAACCAGGTTTCCACCATCCAAAATTGAAATGTCATCAATTTCACTGAATAAGTGGTCAGCTGCATAGCGAGCGAAGATGTTAGAAATACCAGGCTCAGCTCCAATTCCAATCAGAGCGAGTAGGCCAGCTTTCTTGAAGTCTTCGTGCTTGTCGTACTGCCAGTCACCAAGCTTTTCGGCTGGTTTATTGAATGGATCTTCTGGGTGAGCGTGACTTAGGCTCATCGCCATGTCGAGATAGTTCACCCCAGCATCCAAAGCAGCCTGGAAAATCGACTGCACAAACTTCGGCTCAACGGCGTTCAGGATGTAATCGACCTTATGTTTTTTCGCCAGCTCAACAACCAGTGATGGTTCACTGGCATCAATTTGAGCTGCCTCAAATTTGCCGGCAATTTCTCCCGGGTGCCATTTCTTCACCCAGTCGACAGTTTTTTGAGCTCTTTCCAACGAGTAGTCAGAAACAACCATTTTTTCGAAGAAGTTACGTTCTGCGGCAATCTTGACGATAGCGTCGCCAACACCGCCTGCTCCAATGAGCAAGATTCGCATTGTTATTCACAACCAAACAAGTGACCGATTTCTTGGATGGGCCCAGTCTTCGCCCTCATTCCCCGATAGGCACAAGCCTCTTTGGCGTCACAGCTAGTAACTGTGCCTTCACCTTGGGAACTACCTGACCATTATCACTTAGGAAATGGACTTTGGCTAGTCGGCAAGCTGACGAATCGGCACAACTACAGGGGTTTTTGCCACTGGATCTTCAATAACTCTGGCCAAAATGTTGAAACCATCTGCCAAATTAGAAGGGGTGATTACATCCTTGGGAGTCCCCTGAGAAATCACTTTTCCATCCTTTAGAACTACTACCCAGTCCGCAAATCTTGCAGCCAGATTCAAGTCGTGGATAACTGTGATTATCGTCATCTTCTTTTCACGCTTTAGGGTCGATAGCAGGTTAATTACTTGTAATTGGTGTGAGTAGTCCAGGGAGTTGGTTGGTTCATCTAGCAGCAATACCTGCGGATCCTTAACTAGCGCTGCCGCAATAACTGCAACTTGTCGCCAACCGGAAGAAAGCTCACCAATCTTCTTTCTTCTTAGCCCGTCCAGTCCCGTTCTGACCAAGATGTCATCAATCTGTATTTTGAGTCTTGGGCTGACTCTGCTTATTTGATTTGCCAACATTGCGCTTCGCGAGACGAGGTCATAGACAGTCTCACTGTTTCTGGTGGCGGGAATTGTGCCGAGGAAGCCAATCGCTCCTTCCACGTTTGCCTTACTCAAAGAGCTGATTGAAACGCCATCAAGTAAAACCGAACCACCCGATACTTTGATTTTTCGAGCTAACGCCTTAAGCAGAGCGCTCTTTCCAGCACCGTTTGCCCCAACCACCGCTGTGATACTGGCGGGGGCAAAATCCAAGTCCAGATTTTTGATTACGTCATCCGCTGCATAGCCGGCATTGAGAGCTTGGGCAGCAAGCTTGGACTCGGCTTCATACATAACTGAAAGCTTAGAACTTGCCAGTCGCCTCAACCGCTTGCAACCATCGGCTATAGGAGTTTGAACGGTCACTTTGCGGTTCAAACTGCTCAGCGGCTGGGTTCAGCTCACGAAGCTGGTCTAGTGATGACCAGACACCACTGCCAAGTCCCGCTAAAAGTCCAGCACCAAGACCAGTTGACTCTAGGTTTTTGGCTCTAACAACTTGGGCGCCAAGTAGATCAGCTTGAATTTGTAAAAGTAGAGAGTTCGCCGCTGCGCCACCATCAACCCGCAAGAGTTCAACTTGTTTACCAGAATCTTCACTCATTGCATTGACCACTGCAAAAACTTGGAATGCAATGGCCTCAAGCGTTGCGTAAGCAATGTTGGCTTTGGAAGTGCCTCTAGTTATTCCAAGCAGACTGCCGCGAATTTCGGAATTCCAAAACGGTGCGCCTAACCCCGTAAGTGCTGGAACAAACACCACACCATCACTGGATCCAGCTGATAGCGCAAGCTGCTCAACCTCAGGTGATTTCGAGATAACTCCTAGCTGATCTCTAAGCCACTGCACTGCTGCACCCGCAACAAATACCGAACCTTCCGAAGCGTAAGTAACTTCACCAGTTGGTGACTTCCATGCAACAGTTGCTAGTAGGCCCCGGTTGCTAATCACTATCTTGTCTTTGGTGTTGGTAAGGATAAAAGCACCGGTGCCGTATGTGCACTTAGATGCACCTTCATCAAAGCCAGTTTGACCAAACAACGCAGCCTGCTGATCGCCCGCCATACCGGTGATTGGGGCACTGATTCCTAGGAAGCTACTTGGATCTGCTTCAGCTAAATCACCCCAGCATGCAACGATTTCGGGAAGAGCAATTCGAGGGATTTCAAAAGCGGCGAGCAGCTGCTCATCCCACTGACAGCTCACTAAATCCATTAGCTGGGTCCTGGATGCATTAGATGCATCGGTGATGTGGTGTTTTCCACCGGAGAGTCGAGCTACCAAATAGCTATCAATTGTTCCGAGTGCATATTTTCCGTTCTCAACTCCGGACCAAATTTCAGGATGGTTGCGCTTCCACCACAAGAACTTGCTGGCGGTAAAGTAAGGGTCAATATTCAGACCGGTCTTCTTGCGAATCCAATCACCTTGGTTTTTTGCAGTCAGCTCTTCTGTGAAGACTGAAGTTCTTCTGTCTTGCCAAACAATTGCTCTAGTTGGCGAAGTTAGAGTCTGTCGATCCCAGATCACAGCGGTCTCGCGTTGGTTGGTGATGCCAATGCAACTGATGCTTTGGTCGGCTCCCGCTTGTTTGACGGCCGATAATGTGGCCTGCCAAATTTGCTCAGGGTCATGCTCGACCCAACCAGGCTGGGGAAAATGCTGCTCGAACTCGCTGTAACCACGGGAGGCTATTTGCCCAGCTTTGTCTATGACTAATGCCGTGACACCGGTGGTGCCTGCATCGATAGCGAGAATCGACATCAATTTCCTCCTTGAAATTGGCGCTGAGGCCTAGAAATCTGGAATTATGCTTGCACTGTGACCAATCAAAATCAATCTGAAACGAACAAATTCGAACAGTTTGATGTTGCCATAATCGGGGCAGGCATAAATGGGGCGGTTGCAGCCGCCGCCCTCTCAGCCGCGGGGCTCAAGGTCCTATTGGTCGATAAGGGTGATTTTGCAGGATTCACCTCCCAGGAGTCTTCCAACCTGGTGTGGGGCGGGATCAAGTATCTGCAAAGTTATGAGTTCTGGTTGGTCTTCAAACTCTGCCTCGCACGTAACCGAATGATGCGGGCATATCCAAATCGAATCAGACAAATCGGTTTTTTGGCTTCACTTGGCCCAACGGCTCCCTTTGGTCGACTGCTTGGCACTTTCGGAACACTTTTTTACTGGGCAATTGGTCTTTTGGGAACTAAGCCACCAGTTTCTTATTCAGCTAGGCGAGCGAAGAAATTAGAACCTAATCTGATTACTGGACGCAAAGCAGTTAAGTACTATGACGCGGAGTTGCCAGACAATGACTCAAGATTTGTTTTTGATTTTGTAAAGCAGGCCACTGTAAAGGGTGCGGATACTCGCAACTACACAGAGGTTGTATCGGCCCAGCTGTCTGACCAGTGGAAACTGACCTTGAAATCCCACACAGGCACAAGTGATGTCATGGCGAAAACTGTAATCAATGCTGCTGGACCTTTTGCCGCTGATGTTTCTCAGATGCTTGGTGCAGAAACCAAAGCAAGCCTGGTTTTCTCAAAAGGTGTGCATTTTGTATTGAACAGAAAACTAACCGACAAGTATCAGGTATTGGCTTTTTGGGATGAGCAGGGGCGCCTGTTCTATGTTTTGCCGATGGGCGACCGCAGCATGGTTGGAACGACCGACACGCGAGTTGACGATCCCCACACCTCGGTAACAGATGAAGATATTGATTTTGTTTTGAGACAGATAAACGCTCAGATGGAGCTCCAGACGCCAATCACCAAAAATCAAATTGTCTCGGCCCGCTGTGGAGTGAGACCGCTCGTCATTGAAAGTGCAGGGGAGGGAAAGATTGCCGATTGGCATCAACTCTCTCGAAAGCATGTTATTGAAGGCAACAAAGAGCGCAAAGTTGTAACCATTCTTGGTGGCAAACTAACTGACTGCCTAAATGTGGGAGAAGAGCTGGTTGGAGAGCTAAACAGATTTGGCCTAAAGGTAAAGGTTCCGGGTCGCTGGTTTGGGGAGGGGAATCAAAGTCGCAAAGACGAGTTCTTTGACCTAGTGCGACAAACTGCCACGCAGACCCCAAACCTGATCGCTGATGGCCTTTGGCGCAGGCACGGCGAGAAGGCCTTTGAAATTATTGGTCAAGCTCCTTTGACTGACTTGATTCCAGGACTTGGCATTACTGAACATGAAATTCGTCACATCGTTTCGACTGAAAAAGTTGTGAAAAGAGAGGACCTGCTGCGCAGACGTCTTCCAATCAGCATGGCTCGATCTGATGCTGAATTAGCTAGCAATCAGGATCTACAGAAGCTACTCGTGGAGTTGGGTCTGTAGCGGAACAGGCTCTTTTTTGCTTGGCCACTCAACAATCAACATGGCCGCAAACATCAGCCCGCCGCCCATCACCATCGCGAAAGTCACCGGTTCTTGGCCAACAGCAACGGCAACCAGAGCTGTGAAAATCACCTCGGAAGTAATAATGAGTGCTACGCGCGCAGGATCAATCAAGGTTTGCGCCCAGGTCTGAACCCAAAAAGCAATCACGGTTGAGAGAAGCGCTGTGAAGAAAAGAGCAAACCAAACATCTGTGTTTGGTGGAGACTGGTATCCATCGACTAGTGCAAATCCCCAAGTAACCACTGCCATCCATCCAATTTGCAACATGGCGAAGCGGTAGGCAGATCTGCCTTTACCATGCTTACCAAGCAAAAGTATGTGAACTGCGTAGAAAACCGCACAGGCAACAAGCCAAAGCTGTCCTACTTGGAATTCGACATCTGTTGCGGCGCCAGAAAAGATTGCAAGTCCTCCCATTGCCACAACTACTCCAACAATCACTCTTTTCGCAACACTTTGGCGCATAAAAACCCATGCCAACAAGGGCGTGAAGACAACATATAGACCAGTCAAAAAGCCACTAGTTGCAGCGGTGGTTAGTTCAAGGCCAATGGTTTGAGTGATGTATCCCAGTGCGAGAACCACACCCAAAAGAGCACCATAACTTACATCTCCTTTTTCAAATTTCGTGGAGACTTTGGGTCTAAGAAGCAACATTGCCAAAAAAGCAATCGTGAATCTTGTTGCTAGGAAATCCATGTATGGCTGTTGCTTGATGGCATCCTTCATCAGAACAAATGCGGCACCCCAGACAAAGCCAACGCCTAGCAGAGCAATTACTGCTAGGCGTATTTTGGTCATTTGCCAAGACTAGCTCAGGCTTTGCTGCATCCTTTGCCGGCAAGCTTTTTTGCCATGGATGGAAAGACAATTCCGTGCATTGGAAACACAGCCCACCAATAAATGTGACCAAAAAGACCCTTTGGGTGATACAGAGCACGCTGGGTTAGCAGTGTCCTTCCATCGCTTTCTTCGACTCTAAATTCAAGCCAAGCAAGTCCAGGTAATTTCATTTCAGCGCGCAATCGCAATAGGTTTGGTCTCTTGATCTCTTCAACTCGCCAAAAGTCCAATGCTTCTCCTTCGCGCAGACTGACAGGATCTCGTCTTCCTCTTCTAAGACCCACGCCTCCAACAAAGCGATCCATCAATCCTCTGAGTTCCCAAGCCCAGGTTGCGGTGGAGTAGCCATTGTCACCGCCAATGGCTTCGACTCGTTGCCACACAGTGTGCACATCATCTTCTGAGAAATATTTCCGCTCATCGACATACAGCGAGCCACCAGCCCAATCAGGATCAGTTGGAAGAGGTTGCGAGTGCGTGCCTGGTGTCTGAGCGGAAGACCATCGCGTTTCTACCTCTAGGTTCTTTATTCTGGTTAGTGCTAGTGATACTGCTCTTCTAAAGTCAGTCATTCCATCTGGATGATCAGGGACAAATTTTCTGATTTCGTCATTACGAGCAACCACTTCGTGTTTCAGGGATGCCACTAGTCGTTTGGCAAGTGTTACCGGAACAGGTGTAACGAGACCTATCCAGCCAGAAGCGAGTTTGGGGGTGAGCACTGGCAGAGGAATGATTATTCTCCGTCTCAGCCCAGCTACCTCAGCGTAAATCTGCATCATTTCCATGTAGGTGAATACTTCCGGTCCACCAATGTCAAAGTCACGATTAATGCTTGAATCAATAGTTGCGCTGCCAACTAAGTAGCGAAGCACATCTCTAATGGCAATTGGTTGAATTCGATTCTTTAGCCACTTTGGAGTGACCATGATCGGCAGACGTTCAGTCAAGTGCCTCAACATTTCAAATGAGGCAGAGCCTGCTCCAATTACAACTCCAGCCCTCAGTTCAATCGTAGGTACACCAGATGCCCTCAAGATTTCACCGGTAATAGCTCTGGCTGACATATGAGGCGATAGCTTGTCATCGGGCGATGCAATTCCGCCCAAATAGACAATCCTTCGTACGCCACGTGCCTTGGCAATTTGCCCAAACTTTCTCGCTAGCTCTTCTTCTAGCTGCTCAAAGTTCTTAGGTGCCATGAGCGCATGGAGCATGTAGTAGGCCAGATCGATGTCTTTTAGGGCTCTTGTGAGAGCGTCTTCGTCGAGAGCGTCACCTTCAATAACTTCAACTTGGTCGCGCCACGGATAATCCTGCAAGCGCTTTGCGTCTCTTACTAAAACTCGAACTCGGTAATCATGCGACAGCAGCTCACGAACCAAGCGACCACCGACGTAACCAGTTGCACCGGTGACCAGCACTCTGGCTGGCTTGCCGTCATCGGCTAACAAGACGGGCAAATCCTGAGTTACGGTCTCAATCATGAATATCTAAACTCGAAAGTGCCTCAATTTGTTTCAAATGAGTTGAAATCTACAGAGAAATTGATACTCGCTCGAATCCTACGAATTTTGGCTTGGGACCCAGGGTAAGTCTCAGGACGACGAATTCAGCAGGAGATAAGTCAACTGAGGAGACCAGGCTGTCTCTGACTTCGCTTGTGGACCTTGAAGCTAATGTCTTCAGTATCGTCGGGAGTGCGGGTCGATGGGAACAAATCAGTGCTGACTTCTTAGATTCAAACAAATCTTCGACAACACTGATGGTTTTTCTTGGACTGAGGGCATTTGTGAGTTCCGTCAATTGTGAGCGATAAATAACAGTCTGATTTGTCGCTTTTGCGTAGGGAAGTATTGTTTGCTCGCATCTCGCCCAGGGACTTGTAATGAGTCGCTTAGGACCATATGCCGAAAGTAGTCGAACCAAACGCTTGGCCTGCTGTTTGCCTTCAGGCAGCAATGGTCTCTTTGCTTCTGCTCCCGCCCACTCATTTCTTGGTGTCGCCTTGGCATGACGCAGGAGAATGAGGGCACGTGTTTCAAGTTCAGATTTTCGGTGACGTGTAGCTACTTCTTGCAGCAACTCGCGATCATGGGGATAGGTTAACTTTTCGGCGGCATCCTCAACGCTTAACCATTTGAGTTTTGCAATCTCTTCATTTGGTGAAAAATCAGTTTTTTTCCAAGCTTTTGTCTTTATCTTGGAAGACCAATATTCGACTATCTTGTCTTCACCCGTTGATACCTTGTAATTTATTGAAGGCAACTTTCGACCAAGGCGAAGCCTTATTCCAGTTTCTTCGAACATTTCTCGTACTGCTGTTTCAGCCAATTCTTCACCAGGGTCCTGCTTACCCTTTGGGAACGACCAATCGTCATATTGAGTTCTATTTATGAGCAGGACTTCGAGCCTGCTCTTTTGTTCGCGCCAGCAAATAACTCCGGCTGCGTAGATTGTCATTACCTTGAGTTCCTTTTAGCCTGCGCATAAAGCATCATTTGTTCTTGCAGGCCAGCGAGCTGTTCACCATTAGGTCCAACCGAGTACCGTACCCAAGTTCCATCTAGCTGAAGATGCCAGGAGCTGATTTCATCGCTCATACCAAGATTCAAGATTTGTTCTAGTTGCTGTATGTGATCGGTTTGAACAATCTTCACAAGGGCCTCCACACGACGATCGAGGTTTCTATGCATCATGTCTGCCGAACCAATGTAGACATCAGGTGAACCGTTGTTTTCGAAATAGAAAATTCTTGAGTGCTCCAGGTAACGTCCAAGAATAGACCTGACTCGAATGCTTTCACTGAGACCCGGAATTCCAGGCTTAAGCGAGCACATGCCTCTAACAAGCACATCAACTTGTACTCCCGCTTGGGATGCTAAGTACAATTGATCGATAATTCGCTCGTCGACTAAGGAATTCAGCTTCAAGGCAATTCGAGCTTTCTTACCCTCTTTTTTGTTTTGGATTTCGCGTTGAATTCGCTCCGTAAGTCCGTCGCGAACTCCGCCAGGTGAAGTTAAGATTGACTTGTATTGAGGCTCGGATGCGTATCCGGACAAAAGATTGAAAAGTTTGGTGAGATCTTCCCCGACTTCTTTTCTTGACGTCAGCAATCCCAGATCTTCGTAGTATCGAGCTGTTTTGGGATTGTAATTGCCTGTTCCGACATGGCAATACCTTGTTAGGTGGTCTCCCTCTTGGCGTATAACTAGAGATAGTTTGCAGTGAGTCTTTAGGCCCACTAGACCGTAAACCACATGCACTCCAGCGCTTTCAAGTTTTCTTGCCCAACTAATGTTGTTCTGCTCGTCAAATCGTGCCTTGATTTCGACTAGAGCCAATACTTGCTTGCCGGCTTCAGCCGCTTCAATCAGGGCGTCCATAATTGGCGAGTCTCCGGATGTCCGATACAAAGTTTGCTTTATGGCCAAGACTTGAGGATCTTGTGCTGCTTGTTCCAGAAAAGCTTGAACGCTGGTGGCAAAAGACTCATATGGGTGGTGCACCAAAACTTCACGCTCACGCAAAGCGGCAAAGATGTCAGCCGCCTCGTCCTCATCAGCCTCCAGGTAGGGATTCGTTGTGATTTGATGTGGTTCAAACTTAAGTTCGGGACGCTTGAGTCGATAGAAGGAATTCAGACTACGAAGGTCGAGGGGCTCTGGCAGGGGGTAGACATCACTGTTCTCCACATCCAACTCTCGCTTTAGCAGGCTCAGAACTTTTGTATTTATATCCTCCGCAACTTCGAGACGCACAGGCGGGCCAAAGCGCCTCCTTAGCAGTTCTTTTTCGAGCTGAATAAGAAGATTTTCACCTTCCTCTTCATCCACCTCTAGGTCTTCATTTCGAGTAACTCGAAATGTGTGATGTTCGACCACTTCCATACCAGGGAAAAGCTCAGCAAGGTACTCGCCCATGATTTCTTCAATAGGAACAAATTGAAATGATGAATTCGGCACTGGAACGAATCTTGGCAATAGGGGAGGCACTTTCACTCTTGCGAAGTGCTGGCCGCCTGTCTTGGGATTCTTTAGAACGACAGCAAGGTTAAGCGATAAGCCTGAGATGTATGGAAATGGGTGCGCTGGGTCCACTGCAAGAGGAGTGAGCACAGGAAAGACTTGTAGGACAAAATATTCGTGGAGCAACTCCTTTTCTTCTGGCTTCAAAGAAGAAAAATGAACTAAGTGAATATTGGTATCGGCTAACAGTGTTGTTAGCTCGTCTCTAAACAACTTGGCATGACGCTCTTGCAGAATCCTTGTTCGCTCAGAAATTCGCTGTAAAACCTCCTGGGGACTCATTCCAGAAGGAGAAGTGACGGCGATTCCAGTAGCTATTCTCCGCTTCAGGGAGGCAACTCTAACCATGAAAAATTCGTCAAGGTTAGAGGCAAAAATGGAAGCAAAATTTACTCTTTCAAGAAGAGGAATATTTCGATCTTCTGCGAGCTCAAGCACCCGCTGGTTAAAATCCAGCCAGCTGAGTTCTCTCTCAATAAACCTGTCGTCCGGCAAGTCTGGATTGATGGCCGGCGTGAAGATAGTCGTTGTCTCGTCAGCCATGGTGATATCTTCCCACTATTTAGAATGCAAACAAAAGAAATTAATCTTGTGAATTCCCCGTTGTATCTAGACGGTAACCCACATTTCGAACAGTCCCAATGAGTCCTTCAAATTCGCCAAGCTTTGATCGCAACCTTCGAATGTGAACGTCTACGGTTCTGGTTCCCCCAAAGTAGTCGTATCCCCAAACTTCGCTCAATAGTTGCTCACGACTAAACACCTGATTTGGGTGGTCGCTGAGAAAACGCAGCAATTCGAACTCTTTAAAAGTTAAATCTAAGGCTTTGCCATTTATTTTTGCCGTAAAAGTTCCAACATCAATTACCAGTCCACTCGCATCATCCCTCGCGGAGCTTCTCTCTCCAGGCTTGCTCAGGAGGCGGATCCTTGCGTCAACTTCCGCAAGGGATGCACCTTCCAAAATAAAGTCCTGACCTCCCCAATCACTGCTGACGGCGGGAAGTCCGCTTTCGGAAATTACCAATAACAGCGAGGTTTGCCAATTGGCAGCATGCAGAATTCGCGCAACCGCTCTTGCTTCAACCAAGTTTCTTCGGCAATCCAAAATCACCATATCGTGGCGAGGGGCACGAGCCAGCGACTGTGGTTCAAAGTCGATTAGATATAGCTGATGCCCCAATAAATCCAGGGGCGGAAGCGGGTTTTCGCGCTGGGGGGAGATACAAAGTATTGATGCCATGGCCCACCTTACGCTTGGCAAAATGATAGTGGCATCACCAAAGTCGTTGGATAGAGTCTTGGCATGAGCAATCAGTGGTTTCAGATCAGCGCCATTTGGGCAGGGGTTTTTGTCGCTGGCCTACTCGCCTATTTGAACCTCACAGGCGATTCGCGATTCGCGGCTTTTGGCGCTATAGCGGCTAGTGCGATTGCACTCGTGAGCCTTGAGCACCTGATTTCATCAAAATCCAAGGACACCGTTAGACAACAGATCTATGTTTCGGCGGGCACCATCTTATTGCTAGGCCTGTTCACGGGCCTCAGCTTGATTAGTTAGACTTATTCCATGTTGCTAGCCATAGAACTTGTATTCACTGGACTTTTGATTCTTGCATCTCTAGCAATAGCCGGCGTCTCTGCGCTGGTCCTATACAAGCTCTTTAAGGGGCAACGTTAAGTTGTTCGTCCTACCGGATGATTTACCCATTGAACTAACTCCATTTGCATTCTTGATTGGCAATTGGAAAGGCTCAGGCGTCGTTTCTTATTCCGGTTCTGGAGAAAGTGAATTTCTTCAAACTATAAAGTTTGCACCAGTTGCCGGCGGAAAACTTCAGTATGAGTCATGGGTTACCGACACCGCGGGCAAACCGATTTCCTCAGAACATGGTTATTGGATGCTCTCTAGACCCAATGACCAATCCGATGCTGGACCTGGTCTTTTGCCTGGACGTGGTGAGAGTGCAATTACGGTTCGAGAGGATCTTGAACTTTGGAGAAATCAAGCTGGTGGTTTTGACATTGAAGCGTTAATCATTCAGCCTACTGGTGTTGCTGAACTATATTTTGGTCAAATCAAGGGTGCCAGAATCGACATTGCAACAGATGCTGTCCTTCGTTCTCCAAATGCCAAAGAGTATGCATCTGGCCAAAGGATGTGGGGTTTGGTTGAGGGCGCTTTGCTGTGGGCATGGGACATGGCAGCTCTTGGTAATCCATTGAAGTCCCACGCGTCAGCCAGGCTGGTTCGCCAAGATGCCTGAACATTTTGGGAATCCCTTGCTTGAGCAGAGAAAACTGCTTACTGGCGAAGCATTCGTTGAGAGATTAGACCAGTCTGTCATTTTGGTTAGCGGAGAAGAATCTAAGAATTGGCTTCACTCACTCCTGACCCAAGACATATTGAATCTTGGAACCGGGGAATCCGCGGAGGCTTTGCTGCTTAGTCCACAGGGCCACATTGAGCATCAGCTAAAGATTCTGATAGAGGGCAACGATGTCTTTATTGCTCTTCAGAGTTCAAAAGTCGATGCTTTCGTTTCTTGGCTTGAAAAAATGAAATTTCGAAGCAAGGTCAAGATTGAAAAAACAAACCTCAAGTCCTTTGGAATGTTTGGTGAATCCGAAACTGTCGCGTGGCGAGATCCATTCTCGATTGAGCGTTCAACTTCAGTCAGCTATAACCCAAATCGGGCAAAATTCAATTACTTTGAAATATTTTCTGAAATGGCGCCAAGCCGAGAACCAGCTGGTCTCATGGCGCTCCGCGCACTTAGGGTTGCCGCTGGTCGGCCAGACATTGTTGATGTCGATGAAAAGTCGCTTCCCCATGAATTTGATTGGCTGCTTTCCGCAGTTCATTTGAGCAAGGGTTGCTATCGCGGGCAAGAAGCTGTTGCAAAAATTCATAACCTTGGTCATCCACCTCGTCGGATAACTTTGTTGAATTTAGAAACTGGCGACGACTTGGCAGCTGTCGGGGACCAAGTCTTCTATCAAGACAAGGAGGTGGGAAAAGTAGTTGCATCTGCGCTCCACTTTGAGCTGGGCTCGATTGCTTTGGCTCTGGTTGCTCGGAATACTCCATATCTTGACTTGCTCGTTGAAGTTAGTGGCAGAAAAGTTTCTGCCTCGCAGCAAGTACTAGTGCCAGCTGATGCGGGAAAGGCAGCAAACCTTCCGCGACCAAGCTCCTTCAAACTTTCGGGCAGAAGTAACTAAGGGCTTTACTAAGCTGAAGCCATGACCTATCACCTAATTCTTCTAAGGCACGGCAATTCAGTTTGGAATCAAAAGAATCTCTTCACTGGATGGGTTGATGTTGACCTAACTGACCAAGGTAGAGCAGAAGCGAAACGTGCGGGAGAGCTCTTGGGAGAGTCGGGTCTAAAACCAGATGTGCTTTTCACTTCCGTGCTAAAAAGGGCAATCAACACAGCTCACATTGCACTTGATCAGATTGATAGAAACTGGATTCCGACCTATAGATCCTGGCGCCTGAATGAGCGCCACTACGGGGCACTGCAGGGCCTAGACAAAGCAGAGACTTTGGAGAAGTACGGTGACGAACAGTTTCAACTTTGGCGAAGGAGTTACGACACCCCACCGCCACCAATTTCCGACGATGCCGAGTATTCGCAGTTTGGCGACGATCGCTACAAAGACCTAGGCAACCAGCTGCCTCGAACCGAATGTCTAAGAGATGTCCTAGAGCGCATGTTGCCTTATTGGCACTCCGATATCTCTGGCCAGCTGAAGCAGTCCAAGACAGTTCTGATCACCGCTCACGGAAATTCACTTAGAGCTTTAGTAAAGCATCTCGATGGAATTAGTGATGCTGGCATTGCTGAGCTGAATATTCCTACTGGAATTCCGCTTCACTATAAGCTCAATGAGCAATTGAAGCCAGAAAATCCTGGCGGTGAATATCTCGATCCAGACGCTGCCGCTGCTGGTGCAGCCGCTGTTGCTAATCAGGGAAAGAAGTAATTACCACTCACCGGTCTGCAAGAAGCTGACCTTAGAACTGATGTCTACAACGTGGTCAGCAAATCGTTCGAAGTAGCGAGAGGCTAGAGTTACATCAACGGTATACATTGCGTTCTCAGACCATGTTGGCGCTAAGACAACTTCAAAGACTTTCCTGTGAAGCAAGTCGACGGCTTCATCCCGTGCTTGGATTTCTCTAGCGAGATCCACATCTGGATTTCCAAGCAGGTCAATGGCTTTGTCCGCCAATTCAAGATCAATTTTCGCCATTTCTGTAAAAGTTGATCTCAAAGAATCTGGAATTGCACTTCCCGGGAATCGGTAACGCGCAATCGCTGCGACGTGGGATGCAAGCGCACCCATTCGCTCCAGTGAAGCACTTATCCTTAGAGCTGAGACGAGGATGCGAAGATCTCTGGCGACTGGAGACTGAATCGCCAGGATCTTAATCACGAGCTCATCGAGATCGAGAGCCTTTCGTTCGTTACTGTCGGCCAATGCCAGTGCTTCGTCAGCTAATGCGACGTCTGATTCTAGGAAGGCACTGGATCCCTTCTTCATGATTACTTTGGCACCCTTGGCTAGTTCGATTAGCCTCACTTGCACTTCTTGAAGGTCATGCTCGAATAACTTGCGCATCTTTCCTCGTTCCTAGACTGTTGAAGCAAAGCAATCCCAGGCAAACTTTGGCTAAATTTCAGCCAAACCCAGTCAAAACTTGACCTCTAGACCATCAATTTACTCCTAGCCTTGAGTCAGTAACGAGTTAACTAGGTAAACGAGGAACGAATGGGGCTCTTTTCAGCCAAGGCCAGGCCAGTCCAACCCAGCCAGTCAGAAGTAGCTGAAAACCTGGCTGCGCAGCTGATTGATGTCATCGCTAGTGCGGGAGTATTACTCGACTCCAGGAATCGAATAATTCGAACTTCTCCTGGTGCAGTTCAGCTGGGAATAGTCCAGAACAATCGCCTTGTCCATGCGAGTCTCATTCAATTGATTGCAAAAGCTAGAAATAGCAACAGCGCGGCAGAACTTGAGGACGAACTTGAAACGGGACTCAATAAAGATCAAACTTGGATACATGCGAAAGCCGTGAAGTTTGGCGATGACTACGTGATTTTGCTTGTCGATGATTTGACAGAGTCGCGTAAATTGGAAGAAACCAGGCGGGACTTTGTTGCCAACGTTTCACATGAATTAAAAACGCCGATTGGTGCAATTAGCTTGCTTACAGAGGCGATAATGGGCGCAACTGATGACCCGGTCGCAGTCTTGAAATTTGCCGAATCCCTGCAAAAGGAATCACATCGGCTCGCGAATATTGTTCAGGAACTAATTCAACTATCCCGCGTTCAAGCTGCAAAGATGTCTGAAACAAGTGACCTTCTAGACCTCAATACCGTGATTGCAGATGCTGTTGACCGCAACCAACTACTTGCAGCACAAAACAACATCAAGTTAGCCACTAGCTCCGAAGGACCAGTTAAAGTTTCGGGTGACTACGAGATGCTTGTGACAGCAATTAGAAACCTAATCGAAAATGCAATTCTTTACTCAGAACCGGGGGGACAGGTTGGTGTCGGCCTTCGAGTTGTTGAAGATGTCGCTGAAATCTCAGTGACTGATTCAGGAATTGGAATTCCTGAAAGTGAGCAGGAAAGAATCTTTGAGCGTTTTTACAGAGTCGACCCTTCGCGTTCTCGACAAACGGGAGGTACGGGCCTCGGACTTGCAATTGTGAAACACGCGGCATCTCAACATAAAGGCGAGATCAAGTTGTTCTCAAAAGTGGGAGTCGGTTCGACTTTCACCCTTCGCATACCAATAAACACAAGTGAGGAAAAATGACGCTAGTTCTTGTGGTAGAGGATGAGCCAAACCTTCGGGAACCTCTTGTATACCTTCTAGAGAAAGAGGGATATGAAGTAATCGAGGCAGAGGATGGCAATCAGGCAGTTGACGTCTTTCGACGAAAAAATCCTGACCTAGTTCTTTTAGACCTGATGCTTCCGGGAATGTCGGGAAACGAGGTATGCCGACTGATTCGGCAAGAGAGTCAAGTTCCAATCATTATGATCACCGCTAAGGACACCGAGATTGACAAAGTCGTTGGTCTTGAAATAGGCGCAGACGATTACATAACTAAGCCATACTCAACTCGAGAGTTATTGGCTCGCATGAAAGCCGTGCTTCGTCGCGGGTCCGAACCTGTTGCATCGGACACTGGAATCCTGAAAGCCGGACCAGTTGTAATGGATTTGGATCGCCACACAGTGTCTGTAAATGGTGAACCTATTCAGATGCCGCTAAAGGAATTTGAGCTTCTAGAGTTGCTGATTGAAAACGTCAATCGAGTGTTGACTAGAGGTCAAATTATTGATCGAGTGTGGGGAAGCAATTACTTCGGTGATACCAAAACCCTAGACGTTCACGTAAAACGCGTGAGATCAAAGATTGAAGAAGACCCTTCAAGACCTCGTCACCTAATTACAGTTCGCGGTCTTGGCTATAAATTTGAGGCTTAATCGATAAAGGGGCGATATTCCTCGAGGGTGCCGTCCAAGATTGGAACGAGGATCTCAGTCGGGTCTCCACCGGCTCTGATGTAGACCGGGTGCATTGAGCCAGGAAGTTCGTTCAAAAATAGACGCTTGCCTTCAGTTCCGTTGTAGCCGAGGTCAAACTTTCCCTCAGCTGGAATTGTGATGTCAGTGAGCACCACTTTTCCTTCGGAATCCATGGTTTCTAGTTGAGCAATGACGGTTCCATCAGTTGCATTAATGAATGAACCAATCAACACTGAATTTCCGTCAGCGTCCGAAACAAACAAAACATTGCGAGCCTTCAGTTCTG
>CAYXWU010000002.1:0-49441 GCA_964468885.1 uncultured Aquiluna sp.
CCCTGCATCAGATTAAGTGCCCGACTTTAGTTTTGGGAATTGAAAACGACCGACTTTTTCCAATCAGCGGGCAAAAGTTGATTGCCGAATCAATCGGCGGCCCCCTGACTGGTGGGGAACTGCAGATAATCCAGAGTGAATTTGGTCACGATGGCTTCTTAATAGAAACCCAAGCGGTCGGATCTCGTCTACAGCAACTGCTGCTCTAGAGTTGAGGGCGTGAATCTTCTTCGTTCAAAAATCGCCGTTTCATTCTTCTTTCTTTCTGGTGGCAGTGCGCTAGCTCTCTGGGCTGTACACATCCCTTTGATTCAGAGAGTTACTAGCGTTGACTACACACTGCTCGGAGCGCTCCTAATGCTCAGCGGAGTCGGTGGATTTATCGCCATGCAACTGTTTGGTTACCTGGTTGACCATGTTGGCGCAAAGACGGCCACAAGAATTGGTGGAGTTGCAGTTGGTCTTTCGTTGTTGGGGCCAGCCTTTGCCTTCAATCCATTTGTTTTGGGCGTAGCTATCCTTTTGCTTGGCTTCGGTATCGCTGGTGTAGACGTGGCTATGAACGCAGCAGCTTTGCAAGTGGAAAAAGAAAACTCACGACCCATTTTCACTTTCTTCCACTTGTTCTGGTCAGTGGGTGGGTTGCTCGGTGCGGCGCTTGGTTTCGCAACTATCTCAGCAGGTTTTCATCAAACCCAAACCCTTCCAGTCGTTGGTTTGACTTTGGCAGTGATCGGATTGTTTATGGCCAACTGGCTGCTACCCAATAAAGCAAATGTCACCAGCGATCGGGCAACGGATAAGGAAAATGCCAAACAAAATCGCAGGGTTCTTGGCTTCGTGCTTTTGGCAGGACTCATGAGCGCATCGGGAGCAATCATCGAAGGTGTTGCCCATGATTGGTCGGCCCTCTATCTAGTAGACATTCAGCTAGTTGGTGCGGGGATTGCCGCCTGGGGACTTGCCGCATTCAACATTGGAATGATTACTGGCCGACTCTTCATCGATCGCATAGTAGAGAAAAAGGGTAGAGGCTTCATTATCATTTGGGGTTCGCTTTCGGCTGCAGTTGCAATTGGCCTGCAGGCAATCGCCCCAAATCTAACCTTCTCCTTAATTTGTTGGTTCCTGCTAGGCCTTGGCATATCGGGCGTTGTGCCGCAGCTATTTGCAGCTGCCGGGGAAATCGGTGAGGCATCACATTCCGGCAGAAACATGGCACGTGTAGTAGGTATCACCTACATCGGTGGCCTAGCCGGTCCATCGGTAATCGGACTTCTAACCTTGGCAATTCCGCTCAATTTTGCAATTGGTTGGGGCGCTCTGTTGGGATTGTTTATTGTTTTAGCCTGGCCAAGACTTCAGAAGATGGATAAATGAGCAAACTTTTTTCCCCGATCAAGATCCGCTCGGTAGAAGTTAAAAACCGACTGTGGGTTTCACCGATGTGCATGTATTCCTGCGAGAACAAAGATGGTGTGGTTGGTGATTGGCATCTCGTTCACCTTGGTGCCAGAGCTATCGGTGGAGCAGGTCTTGTAATGGTGGAAGCCAGTGGAGTAAATCCAGAGGGAAGAATAACTCCCTGGTGTGCTGGCATCTGGAATGACGAGCAGGTAGTTGCCTGGAAGAGAATCACCAAGTTCATCAAGGAAGCTGGGGCAGTAAGTGCGATGCAGCTTGCTCACGCCGGTCGCAAAGCTTCTGTTTACAGAAGTTGGTCAGGTTCTGGCTCTGTTCCAATCAGCGATGGTGGCTGGCAAACCTACTCCTCCACGGACGAAGCGTTCACAGGGTATGAAGCGCCTAGAAAATTAACTACCGAAGAGGTCTCTGGCCTAGTCAATGACTTCAGACAATCTGCTCGACGCGCAATTGCAGCTGGATTTGACGTGATTGAAATTCACGCAGCTCACGGCTATCTGATTCACCAGTTTCTCTCTCCAATTTCCAACAAAAGAGATGACAAGTATGGCGGCAGCTTGGAAAACCGAGCACGCTTGCTTTTAGAAATTGTTGAAGCAGTTCGATTTGAAATTGGCGATTCAGTGCCACTGCTGATTAGGTTCAGTGCGACCGATTATGTTGAGGGTGGCTGGGATCAAGACCAGACTAATCAGGTTGCCAAGTGGGCATTTGAAAAAGGTGCCGACATGTTTGATTTGTCCTCTGGTGGACTAATCACAGGTGTCAAGATTCCATCCGGTCCTGGCTATCAGGTTGAATTCAGCAAATCAGCCCATGCCGCCACGAGCGCCCCTGTTTCAGCAGTCGGTCAAATTACGGATGCTCAACAAGCGGAGGAAATTGTTGCCTCCGGCGAAGTTGATGTTGTGATGATGGCAAGACAGCTACTGCGCGATCCATACTTCCCACTTCGAGCAGCACACGAACTTGGTGTTGAGGTGGCTTGGCCAAGTCAATACGAAAGAGGAGTCTGGCCTAGCGCCTAGTGGCGTCTTCGATTTCTCCAACCAATACTTCAATGATGTCCTCTAGAAAGAGACAGCCAGTAATTTTGCCATCGGCTGAGAAAGTGCGGGCAATGTGGGCGCCATACTTTCGCATCTGGGCAAGCGCGTCTTCCAGCTCTGCACTCTCGGAAACTGAAATAAGCGTCCTCATGCGCTTTGACTGCAAAGGCTTAGTGAATTTCTCAGAATCTTCAATCAGAGCATCTTTGATGTGCCAGTAGCCAACCAGATCGCCTGCCTCGCTCTTTACCGGATAACGGCTAAAGCCATGCTCCGCCACGGCAGCTTGCAGCTGCTCAGGTGTTGCATCGGCTGACAGCGTGATGAGTTGCTCGATTGGGTGATTAATGTCACCGACCACTTTTTCAGTGAATTCAAATGCATTGCTGATTGTCTCTGACGCATCGGCCAATGTTCCACTTCGTTGTGATTCCTCAACTATGTCTTCCACCTGATCCAACGTGAAAGCAGAGTTGGCTTCATCGCGAGGAACAAACCTAAAGATCCTGAGAATCATGTTTGAAATTTGATTCATTACCCAGACGATTGGCTTGACTAACTGCGCCACCGCATAAAGCATTGGCCCAAGAATCAACGCCGAAGAGGTTGGTAATGAAATTGCCACATTTTTCGGCACCATCTCCCCCAGCACAACGTGCAGGTAGGTAACCAGAATGAGAGCGACGATAAAGCTCGCAACTGATGCAGCTGCATAATCCAGCCCTAGTGCAGTGAATGGGCCTTCCAGAACGTACTTGATGGACGGCTCAGCTATAACCAAAATCAACAGTGAAGAAACCGTGATACCAAGCTGAGCGGTAGCAAGCATCAAAGAAACGTTTTCCATCGCCTTGAGGGTTATCTTGGCTGCTGGATTTCCCTTGTCAGCGAGTGGTTCAATCTGAGCACGCCTTGCTGAAATTACTGCAAACTCTGAGCCTACGAAGAAGGCATTCGAAACTAGCAGTGCTGCAAGCCAGATAAAACCAGAAAGGTCACTCGACATCATCGCCTCCTGGTTGATACTTGATTCGATCGACTCTTCGCCCATCCATTCGGATTACCTTTAGCTCACCCGTCGGCAGTTCGACAACATCACCATCTTGCGGAATCTTGCCCAGTTCACTCATCACAAAACCAGCAATGGTGTCATAGTCCTCATCATCGGCGATGTTCAAACCAATTTCTCTGAGCTCACTTGGTCGAGCAAGTCCGCTAAAGGAAGCTGAGCCATCTGAGTACTGAACGATGTGAGCTTTAGTTCTATCGTGTTCGTCAGCCAATTCGCCGATTAGCTCTTCGACTGCATCTTCCAGTGTTGCGATGCCGGCAGTTCCGCCGTATTCGTCGACTACAACACCAAACTGCAATCCTCTTCCACGCAAAGTGAGAATGAGTCGATCCAGTGGCATAGTTTCCGGCACGCGAATTGGTTCGACCATGATTGCCGTAATTGGAACCTGCGAGCGCCGCTCCAGTGGAATAGCTACGGCGTTCTTAACGTGCGCTACACCAACAATGTCATCTGAGTCTTCGCCCAGGATTGGAAATCTAGAGTGTCCGGTTTCCCTTGCGAGTGCCACCAAATCACCTGCAGTTTGCTCGCGTTCCAGAGTTTGCATCTGTGGTCTTGGGGTCATGATGTCACTGGCTAAAAGTGAAGTCATGGAAAGAGTTTTTTCAAGGAGCTTCGCAGTGTCGCTCTCCAGTGTTCCCAGATTGGCCGAGCGTCTGACAAGTGAAGTAAGCTCCTCGGCTGTTCTTGCAACTGACAACTCTTCCTTTGGCTCAATTCCAAATCTGCGAAGAATCCAGTTTCCGTTCTCATTCAAAAAGACAATCAACCACTTAAAGATGAATGTGAAACCAAGCTGAAATGGTGCAACTGCCTTTAGGACTTTCTTTGGCGAACTCAGCGCCATGTTTTTCGGAACCAGCTCACCCAATAAAAAGGAGATCACCGTAGCGATGGTCATAGCCAGGATTACTGCCAAAACCGAAACGCTATCCTCACTCAGACCCAGACCAGAGAGTGATGGGGCTAGGAGTCTCGAAAGAGCTGGTTCAGCCACAAAACCAGTTAGTAAAACAGTCAGGGTGATTCCGAGCTGAGCAGCTGAAAGCTGGGTAGCGGTTGTCTTAACCGCCTTGATTGAACGATCCAGACCCCGCTCGCCGGCATCGCGTTTTGACTCCAGGTCAACCCGGTCTACGTTGATGATTGCGAACTCGCTGGCTACGAAGAGCCCCGTGCCTGCGACAAGCAGGGCTCCAAACAGGAGTATTAGGTAATCGCTCAAGCAATCACCCTAGGAAAGCGTTTATCGTGCTCCATTTCAGAAAACACTATAGCCGCTGGATTGGTTAGACTTACGGCGTCCGCCAGCAAGTAAATAAGGGGAAAGATTGTCCTCCAACCCAGGCAATGCGCAGGCTGATTTCGGTGCAAATGAGTGGTTAGTAGCCGAAATGTATGCCCAGTGGCTCGAAAACCCAGATTCTGTAGACAAATCATGGATTCCAATCCTCGAGCGCTACTCACAAACCCAATCAGGCCAACCAACTGCTCAAGCAGCCCCTCAAACGACTTACTCACAACCCACTCCCACCGAAGCCATCACCATGCCAATTGCCAGGGCAACTGACACCGGTTCATTCACAGCTCCTGTGCCGGCTAACCTTCCCGCCACTGGCTCTATGCCAGTGGTTGCGCAGGAAGAGGAGGCGCAACCTGAAATCAATATTCTGCGCGGAATGGCAAAGACCCTTGCTTCAAATATGGACGCATCGCTCAGCGTGCCAACTGCGACCAGTGTGCGCCAACTCCCTGCCAAGGTGCTAATCGATAACCGAATTGTGGTCAATTCACACCTCAAGCGCACCCGCGGTGGAAAAGTTTCATTCACCCACCTAATTGGGTATGCGGTCGTACAGGCTCTTAAGGAATTTCCAAGTCAAAACGTTTACTACGACGAGATTGATGGAAAACCTGCCGCAATCACACCACCAAATATAAATCTTGGACTCGCAATTGACATTCCAAAACCAGATGGAACTAGAGCGCTGTTGGTACCAAACATCAAAAAAGCTCAAAAGCTAAACTTTGCTGAATTCTTAGCTGCTTATGACGATCTAGTAGCAAGAGCCCGAGACAACAAATTGGCGGCAGATGATTTTGCTGGAACAACAATCTCGCTTACTAACCCAGGTGGAATCGGAACCGTTCACTCTGTGCCGAGACTGACCAAGGGACAGGGCTGCATCGTCGGTGTTGGTGCTTTGGAATACCCAGCTCAATTCAAGGGACTTAGCGAAGAACAGTTGGCCGAGCAAGGCATCGGTAAAGTCCTTACCCTCACCTCCACCTATGACCACCGCGTAATCCAGGGAGCTGGTAGCGGAGAATTTCTAAAGATTGTGGAAGAGCTGCTATTGGGTGAGCGCGATTTCTACGTCAAGATTTTTGCCGACATGCGAATCCCCTACACCCCAGTGGTGTGGGTAAGTGACTTCCACTGGGATTTGGCGGACCAGTCCGGCAAGAACACCAGAATTCAGGAATACATCAATGCATTCCGTGAGCGCGGCCACCTGATTGCTGATATTGATCCACTTGAATACTTCCAGCGTTGGCACCCTGATCTAGATATCAGAAACTACGGTCTCTCGCTTTGGGATCTGGATCGAACTTTCAAGACCGGTGGTTTTGGCGGCCGAGTCAAAGCCAAGTTCCGCAACATGCTTGGAATCCTGCGCGACACTTACTGCCGCACGGTGGGCATCGAATACATGCACATCGCAGATCCAACTGAGCGCAAATGGTTCCAGGACACTTTAGAGCAGCCCTATCGCAAGCCCTCTAAGGAAGAGCAATTCAGAATTCTCGCCAAGCTAAACGAGGCGGAAGCTTTTGAAACCTTCCTGCAAACAAAGTTCGTAGGTCAAAAGCGCTTCTCACTGGAAGGCAGTGAATCTCTAATTCCAGCTCTGGATCAGATTCTGCAGGCGGCAGCTGATGCGAACCTAGAAGAGGTTGCAATTGCAATGGCTCACCGTGGTCGTCTAAATGTTTTGACCAACATTGCTGGTAAGACATATGGCCAAGTGTTTAGAGAGTTCGAGGGCAACACCGACGCTAAGGGCGTTCAGGGCAGTGGAGACGTGAAGTATCACCTGGGAACTCACGGCACCTTCACCTCAGCTCACGGGACATCAGTAAAGGTGTACCTCGCTGCCAATCCATCTCACTTAGAAGCTGTGAATCCTGTGCTGGAAGGAATCGTTAGAGCTAAACAAGATCGGCTAGGCAACCCAGAGAACTATCCGATATTGCCCGTTTTGATTCATGGCGATGCAGCTTTTGCAGGCCAAGGAGTGGTTCCTGAGACCATGCAGTTCAGCCAGCTGGAGGGATACAAAGTTGGCGGAACTATTCACGTAATTGTGAACAACCAGGTTGGCTTCACTACCTTGCCAAAGGATGCCAGAACCTCCACCTATGCCACCGATTTTGCAAAGGGCATTCAGGCTCCGATTTTCCACGTCAACGGCGATGACCCCGAGGCAGTAGTGAGAGTTGCTCAGATTGCTTTTGACTACCGCCAAAAGTTCAACAAAGACGTGGTCATGGACATCATCAGCTATCGCCGCCGCGGTCACAACGAAGGTGATGATCCTTCGATGACCCAACCGCTGATGTATAACTTGATCGAAGCAAAGCGAAGTGTCCGCACTCTCTACATGGAGAACTTGGTCGGTCGTGGAGATATCACTCAAGCAGAATTTGATCAAGCTAATGCAAACTTCCAGTCAACTTTGGAAAACGCCTTCGTAGAAGTTCACGAAGCGATGAGCCAGCCCGTTGCTCTACCCGAGCGACCTGTCGGCATTGGGACTACCGCCAGCGAAAAACAGGAACTGTCTAGACCAACTGCAATCGCTAAGGAAGTAGTTGAGGCAATAGGCAACGCTCACGCCAATTTGCCAACTGGCTTCACCGTTCACCCCAAGCTTGCACAGCTTCTTCAAAAACGAGTGGAGATGAGCCGCGAGGGTGGAATTGACTGGGGCTTTGGTGAGCTGCTTGCCTTTGGTTCCCTTCTAATTGAGGGCACCAAAGTTCGCCTAGCTGGTCAGGATGCCAGGCGCGGAACCTTCGTTCAACGTCACGCCACCTTCTTTGACAGGGAGACCGGAGCTGAGTGGATGCCGCTGAGCTTCATCACTGAACAGCAGGCGCGGCTTCAGGTCTACAACTCACTTCTCAGCGAATACGCTGCCATGGGATTTGAGTATGGCTACTCTGTTGAAGAGCCAAATGCGCTTACCCTGTGGGAAGCACAGTTTGGTGACTTTGCAAATGGTGCACAAACCATCATTGATGAATTCATTTCCTCAGGTGATCAGAAGTGGGGTCAGCAGTCTTCGCTGGTGCTACTTCTCCCCCACGGCTACGAAGGACAGGGTCCTGATCACTCATCGGCCAGAATCGAAAGATTCTTGCAGCTGTGTGCTGAAAACAATATGACCGTGGCCCAGCCTTCAACGCCCGCAAGTCACTTCCACCTACTGCGCAGACAGGCCTATGCCACTCCGCGCAGACCCTTGGTCATTTTCACGCCTAAGTCAATGCTGCGACTAAAGGCTGCTTCCAGTGAAGTAAGCGACTTTACCAATGGCACTTTCCAACCACTGATCCAAGATCAGCAAGGATTGCAGCCTCAGAGCGTCAAGAAAGTATTGTTCTGCTCCGGCAAGATTTACTGGGAGTTGTTGGCAGAGAGTCAAAAACGTGCCAGTGGCGACACGGCAATCATTCGAGTTGAGCAGCTCTACCCAACCCCGGTTGAAGAAATGAAGCAGGCAATTGCGCAGTATCCAAATGCCGAGCTGCGTTGGGTGCAGGATGAGCCAGCCAACCAAGGTCCTTGGACCTACATGGGTCTGTTTATGTCGAAGTACGGAATCAACCTCAAGGTTGTTTCCAGACCTGCCTCAGCATCTCCTGCCACCGGTTCCAGCAAGCGTCACGCTGCTGAGCAAGCGGATGTCATTGCCAGGGCGTTTGCTGACTAATGCGCAATATTCGAGTAGTCGTTCTCGGTGACGAGCTACTAACTGGCGTAGGCGATCCCAAGGGTCTGGGCTGGCTGGGAAGAGTGCAGGCACGGATTCCGCAAGGAGATGATGTTGCTGTTTTCCCACTTGCCAAAATCGGCGAGACCACTGCGCAATTACTAGATCGCTGGCAAGCTGAAGCACTACCGAGATTCAGCAAAGAAACTGAAAACTATTTAGTGCTGGCTCTTTCCTCGCAGGACATCCTGGCTCAAACAACCATCTCTCGTTCGCGTCTGAATTTGGCATCGCTGTTAGATGATGCAATAAGAGAAGGTGTGAGTGTGTTTGTGGTGGGGCCAACACCAACCGGAGTCAAAGAGTATGACGCTGAAGTGAGTGAGCTAAGTGCGGGCTTTGCTGATGTGGTGAAGCGCAGACAGCTGAAATATGTCGACTGCTTTAATCCTTTAAAAGAACATGAGGGCTGGCTGGCTGAGGTTTCTAATCACCCGAGGCGACTGCCAGGTCAAGTTGGTTATGGCTTGATGGCGTGGCTGGTTCTAAATAAGGGATGGTTTGAGTGGCTGGGGATGACTGAGCCTCAGTCGTGATCCTGAATCTCGCGCAGGCGCTGCTTAACTCGCTCCGCTAGCTCCTCGGTTGGGGCCTCGTCGCAGGAGCGCTGGATGACCTGGTTGAAAACCACCTCAATGTCATAGTGCTTCTCACAGGACTCGCAATTGGCGATATGAGAGGTAATTCCCACCAAATCGTCCTCCTGCAACTCGGAATGCAGGAATTCATGGACGTTGCGCTTTACTTCCTCGCAGTCAACCTGCTTCATTCCTGCACCTCCTCGGTCTTATAGCCCTCTTGTTCTGCGTATTCATGCAACAAAGTTCTAAGCATTTTCTTCCCGCGATGGAGCCTGGACATCACCGTTCCCACCGGGGTATCCATCACCTCGGCTATCTCGGCATAGGGCAGGCCCTCCACTACGGCATAGTAGACGACCATCCGGAACTCCTCGGGCAGCTGGTCCATGGCACTTCTTATGACCGTCGCTGGCATATTGTCTAACGCGACTGCCTCCGCCGAGCGGGTCGTGACCGAGGTCAAAGACTCCCCGCCGCCGATCTGCCAATCTTCCAAATCGTCCAGGGCGGTTTTGGCCTGGTCCTTGCTGCGCTTGTTATAGAGATTGATGTGGGTGTTGGTCATGATTCTAAATAGCCAGGCTTTTAGGTTGGTGCCCTGTTCAAATTTGTCCCAGGCGGCGAAGGCCTTGGCAAAGGTTTCTTGAACTAGATCTTCGGCATCAGATGGGTTTCTGGTCCAACGCAGCGCAGCACCGAATAGCTGTGGCATTAGCGGCAAAGCCTGCTCTTCAAAGCTCCTTAGCTTTACCGATTTATCTTTCATCAAAAGCAGTCTATGGGTAGTGAGATAAAACTGAAACTTCACAAGTTGAGCGGGTATCTTGGTTAGGTGTCAACAGCCAGCTGGTCAGCCCCGCAAGCCAAAGGGTTCAAAGCGAGCGTTGTGCTACCCGGATCAAAATCCCTAACCAATCGCGAGCTGGTGCTATCAGCACTTGCCGCCGGTACCTCCACTTTGCTGGATCCGCTTTACTCGCGCGACAGCCAGCTGATGATGGAAGCCTTGAAGTCGCTTGGCACAACATTTGAAAAGCGCGGAAATCAGCTGATAGTGACACCAGGAAAATTAGTAGGCGGAGCCAAGATTGATTGCGGCTTAGCTGGGACTGTAATGCGCTTTATTCCCCCGCTTGCCGCACTAGCAAGTGGCGAGACAGTCTTTGATGGTGATGCGCAGGCAAGACGCAGACCCATGGCCACCACTATCGATTCGCTTCGCAAACTCGGAGTGAGTGTGCAGGCAGAAGGAGAAGGTTTACCTTTCTCGATTGTTTCCAATGGAGTGGTGCAAGGTGGTGAGCTCACTATTGATGCCTCTGCTTCCTCACAGTTTGTTTCAGGGTTGCTATTAGCCGGCGCTCGCTATCAGCAGGGACTTGTGATTCACCACAGTGGCGAGAGTGTTCCCTCGCTGCCACATATAGATATGACACTGGTATGCCTGAAGCACAGAGGAGTGAGTGCCGAGCGAGTGGACGAAACTAGCTGGCGGGTGATGCCAGGTGAGATAGCTGGCCTTGAAGTTGAGATTGAGCCGGATCTTTCTAACGCCGGTCCATTCTTGGCAGCTGCCTTGGTAACTGGTTCACAAGTAAGTATTCCTTGGCCTGAAACCACCACTCAGGTTGGGGACCAATTCAGAAAGTTGCTAACTGAAATGGGCGGAGAAGTTGAATACAAAAACAAACAGCTGAGCGTTCGAGGAACCGGAAAGATTCTTGGCATCCATGCGGATCTTTCAGAGGCTGGCGAATTAGTTCCAACCATTGCTGCCGTTGCCACCCTGGCATCAACCCCTTCTGAGCTAACTGGCATTTCACATCTGCGCGGACATGAAACCGATCGCTTAGCAGCACTGGTCGGAGAAATCACTTCGATTGGTGGAAAGGCGACCGAGCTAGCTGATGGAATCAGGATTGAGCCAAGCAAACTAACTGGTGGACTTTGGAAGACATATGAGGACCACCGAATGGCAACTTCTGGAGCCGTTATTGGACTAGTTGTGCCGGGAATTGAAATTCAAGACATATCTGTCACAAGTAAAACTATGCCTAACTTCTCTCAGCTTTGGCTTGAGATGCTGGAGAGCAATTGAACTGGCGAGACCTAGACGAAGACGACGTCAGAGTTCGGCCCAATCCAAAAGGATCAAGACCCAGGACCAAGATTCGCCCAACCTTTGAAAATGCTAAGCGTGGGATGGTGCTAGAAGTACATCTAGCTCGCTACCGAGTGTTGACCGAAGATGGCGTTGAAGTTTTAGCAACCCTCGCCAAGGAGCTTCGCTCGGATGGTTGCGTGACATGTGATCAGGTGCTGCTGGACGGCGATGTCAGCGGGAAAACTGGCACGCTTGCTCGAATTGTGCAGATTGAACCAAGAACTAGCGAACTCACCCGAGTGGCAGAGGACGGCAGTGAGCAGAGAATAGTCGCCAACGCCGACCAGATTGTCATTGTGATGGCAGCGGCCAATCCCGAGCCAAGAGCTCGACTAGTCGATCGATTTTTAGTAGCCAGCTACCTGCAGAATCTCTCACCGGTCCTCGTCATGACCAAGTGTGATCTAGCAGACCCAACTGACTTTGTTGAAAACTTTTCAGGCACAAATCTGCAAATTATCCAAACTTCAAAACAATCACCAAACCTTGGTGAGCTGAAGGAACTAATTACGGGCAAGAAAAGTGTTTTTGTTGGTCACTCCGGTGTTGGCAAGTCAACGCTAATAAACCTGCTGGCTCCAGACACTGGAAGAGCAACCGGTGAAGTTAACGAAGCAACTGGCAAGGGCAAGCACACTTCTTCTTCTGCAGTAGCAATTCCTGTTGCTGGCGGCTGGATTATCGACACTCCTGGCGTTAGAACTTTTGGTATCTCGGGTGCTACGACCGAGCAAATTCTTGCCAGCTTTTCGGATTTGAGCGAAGTGGCAAAAGACTGTCCACGAGACTGTTCACATCTGGCGGGATCTCCTGACTGTGAACTAGATGCAGCTGTGACATCAGAAAAACTAAAGTCGGAGCGGCTTGCGTCTTTTAGGCGATTAGTTGATTCAATTTCATCGGTAGATTGGCAGTAATGAAAGACCTCGAGTTAGCGCTAGCCCTGGCAGATGCGGCTGATGAAATTTCGCTAGCTCGATTTAAGTCACTTGATTTGCAGATTGAAACAAAGCCCGACAGAACGCCAGTCACCGATGCAGATCGATCCGTTGAAAAGAAGATTCGAGAACTCGTTCAGCAGCTTGCTCCAGCTGACTTTGTGATTGGTGAAGAGTTTGAAAATAGCGGCTTTGGAGACCGAGCTTGGATTGTTGATCCAATCGATGGGACTGCAAACTTTCTGAGAGGACTACCAATTTGGGCAACCCTGATTGCTCTTCGAGTTGGCTCAGAAATTACCACTTCGGTCGTTTCCGCCCCAGCCCTTGGAAGAAGATGGTGGGCGACAAAGGGGGAAGGAGCCTTCACCAAGGATGTGGATGGCAGTGTTCGTCAGATAAGTGTTTCAAGAGTTAGCGATCTAGCTGACAGCTACGTTTCTTACAACTCAATCCAGCAGTGGCAGCGAATTGGTAAAGAGAAGAACATTGAGGCACTGTCTGAAAAGGTGTGGCGAATTCGAGCATTTGGAGACTTTCTCAGCTACATGTACGTGGCAGAGGGTGCAATTGATGCGGCAAGTGAGCCAGACCTAAAGATTTATGACATCGCTGCCCTGGTGCCAATCGTTCAAGAGGCAGGAGGCCGATTCACAGATCTAACTGGAGAACTGACGGCGGAAAGCTCGACTGTCTTGGCAAGCAACGGACTTATTCACGAGGCTATTCGTGCTGCGCTCAACTAGCAGTCGCTGGCTAGCTTTTTCGGCAATTGCTCTGCTAGCTATAAATCTAAGAACCGCCGTTAGCTCTATTTCTCCAGTTGTTGGTTTTATTCAAAAAGACTTTGTCTTGCCTGTGATTGCAATTGGTTTGCTGGGGCTAGCCGCTCCGCTGGCTTTCGCGTTTGCATCATCAGTTTCCACTAAGCCAGCTAAAAAGTTTGGCCTTGAACTCACGCTAATGCTGGTCGTTCTCGCCATAATTGCTGGAAATCTCATCAGGGCCGCATCATTCGACCCCGGATCGTTGTTTGCTGGTTCGCTGCTGAGTTTGTTTGGCATGGGAATTGGTAACGTCTTGTTGCCAGCTGTGGTCAGAAGATACTTTCCCAACAGAATTGGCTTGGTGTCTTCTCTTTACATCACTTTGACAGCAATCTCAGCAACCCTCGGATCGCTCGTTGCAGTGCCAGTGGCCGAGGTTGCCGGATGGCGCTTCTCACTGGGCCAGTGGGCTGTGTTTGCAGCGCTAGCGCTAATTCCAATCATTCCGCTTCTGAGAAATAATCAACCAGCTGATTCAAGCGATGAGACTGCGGCCAGGATTCCCATTTGGAAATCACCCACTGCAATAGCGATAAGTGGAGTGCAGGGAATGACCGCAATATATGGTTACGTCTCCTTCGCTTGGTTGCCACTTCTCCTGATTGAGCACAACTTTGTTTCACAACTTGCTGCTGGCAATCTGCTCGCGCTATTTGCGATTATGGGTTTGCCAACTGCACTACTGGTGCCTGTTATCGCCGCTCGATACCCTAGTTCTCATTCGCTAATTGTTTTCTTTTCCGCCACCGCTGGGTCGCTCGGAGTAATTGGGATCTTGTTCGTTGAGTCAAACTTGTGGCTCTGGGTGATGCTGCTGGGCCTTGGACCAACCATGTTTCCGCTTGCGCTCACGCTCTATAACCTTCGTAGTAAGCATCAAGAGACTGTCCTTGCAGTCAGCTCATTTGGACAGGGAGTTAGTTATTCGCTTGCAACCATTGCGGTTTTGTTGGTTGGAATTCTTCGGGAACTAACCGGTGGTTGGGAAGCTGCTCTTTGGCTGATGTTCTTGGTCGCAGTCGCTAGCTCACTAGCTGGTTTGCAGCTTGCCAAAAAGAATTTCGTTGAGGATGAAATTACTGGCTGATTTCAATTCCAACTGAGCTGCAGCGAGAGTTAATGGAAGCAGTTAGCTCGTCAACTCTCTGTTGAGCTCCTTGGGCGGTTTGGCTCTCCGCTAATGCTGCCGAGAGACCTCTCAGGTCCTCAGCGAGCCCGCTCGATAAAACTGAGTCAATTTGGTTCCCAATTAGTTTGTCGATCTGGGTAATCAAACCGCTATCAACCAATCCCGACTGGTATGCATCAGCTAGGCCTGACAGAGTTGAAGAAAGAGCTGTGCAGGCAGCTGCATCTGCGGCTGTCGAGGCAACCTCCTCTAAACTGCAGGCACTCAAGGGAAGAGCGGTCAGGGCAACAATTGGTAGGGCAACGAGTCGATTCATGCTCTAAAGCCTAGGAACAAAGCCTGAGAATGCCCTTAGAGGTAACAGAAAGTCAGTTTGGAAGAAAATTGACGCATCCCAGTTACACTTCCTTGGGTCTTTGAAACTGGAGCAGATTTGCGCGTCTATAACAACATCACCGAGGTTTTCGGCAATACCCCCCTAGTTCGTCTGAATCGAATTATGGACGGTGCCAAGGCAGAGGTATATGCCAAGCTCGAGTTTTATAACCCATCCAGCTCTGTCAAAGACCGTCTCGGAATTGCGATGATTAATGAGGCTGAGAAGTCTGGTGAACTGAAACCCGGCGGAACCATCATTGAGGCAACCTCAGGAAATACAGGTATTTCGCTTGCCATGATCGGTGCTGCTCGTGGTTATCGAACCATCATCGTGATGCCTGACTCGATGAGTTTGGAAAGAAAGATTTTGATTCGTGCCTATGGTGCTGAGCTTGTCCTGACACCAGCGGCGGAAGGCATGAAGGGTTCTGTTGCCAAAGCGGAAGAGCTTGGCAAGAACATTGAAGGCTCAATTTTGGTTCGTCAGTTCGAAAATCCTGCAGGGCCAAAGATTCACCGCGAGACTACCGCTGAAGAAATTTGGCGCGATACCGATGGCAAAGTTGATGTTTTCATCGCCGGTAGCGGAACTGGTGGCACAATCACTGGAACCAGCCTGCGACTCAAAGAACTAAAGCCATCACTGAAAAGCTACGTGGTACAACCTGCTGCTTCCCCTCTTCTAACAGGTGGAGAAGCGGCTGGCCATCCGCTTGCTGGAATCGGCCCGAACTTTATTCCTGAGATTCTCGATACATCTAGCTATGACGAAGTAATCAGCGCACCTAACTCGGTGGCGTTTGAATTTGCAAGACGCGCATCTGCTGAAGAAGGTATCTTGGCTGGAATCTCTTCTGGAGCTGCCCTTTGGGCGGCAAGAGAAGTTGCTAGCCGCAAAGAACACGAGGGACAAATGATTGTTGTCGTGGTTCCTTCCTTTGGAGAAAGATATGTTTCTTCTACCCTCTACCGAGATCTACAAGAGGAATATCAACAAAAGTGATTTTGGAAGACATTAGAGCAGGACTAGAAAGAGACCCGTCTGTAAAGACTGGCTTTGAACTCTTCTTTACGTCTCCCGGCCTACACGCAATCTGGGTCTATCGAATTGCTCACGTTTTATGGAAATGGAAACGAAGAATTATTTCGAGAATGCTTTCTAACTATGCCAAATTCTTCTCTGGCATCGAGATTCACCCTGGCGCGACAATTGGCAAAAGACTGGTCATTGATCATGGAGTTGGGGTTGTCATTGGTGAAACAGCCGAGATCGGGGATGATGTTCTGATCTACCACGGCGTGACTTTGGGAGGTAAGACTCTAGATGCGGTGAAGCGACATCCGACCGTTGGTAATCGCGTTATCTTAGGTGCTGGAGCCAAGCTAATTGGCAACATCACTATCGGCGATGACTGCCGAGTTGGTGCTAACGCTGTAGTTACTAAGAGCATGCCAGCTGGCACTGTAGCAGTGGGAGTGAATGCCAAATTGATTCGCAACGTTTCAGAAGACCACTACGCCATCTAATTTTTGTTTTTGTAGTAAAGACAGCTCCAAAACTGATCTATGCCGACCTGTCTGGTTCCACTCATGCCCTGCTTCTTCATAATTTCCCAGGTCTTGTCTCGGCCTAAATCAGTCTGAAGGTGCGGGGCCTTGGGATAGAAAAGCCAAAAAGTAACCTTCAGATCCCAAAGCTGCTTTAGTTTGGGAAGTTGCTTGCTCAACTTGGTGGAGTTTTCCACGAAAACAAATAGAGATGGAGCGCTATCTTCTAAAACCATCTTTCGAGCAGTTTCAAAATTGGCTGCCCAAGGTTTTATGTCGTCTAAATTCACATCAGCTGCCAAGTTAACGCAAGGAATCTGTGTGTTGGGTTTAATGTACATCTTTGTTGCAAGCGCCATAACTCAGAAAGTCTATTTTCTGGCAATGGAGATTTTTCTCTAACCTAGAAAATTTACTTTCTAAACTATCCAGCCAAGGGGCCAAGGTAGTAGCGGTCCAGCGTTGAAGAAGGTCTCGACTCACCACCATGCTGAGAAATAAATTGATTGGTGCCGTCTGTTCCGCAAAGTGCTCGAATTGACCCTGAGCCACCTGGATGCTGTCTAATCCAATCCGTAAGGTCATAGACACCGCCATCGATTGCAACCCAGCACTCAGTTTGAGTGTTGCGCTTGGCAACCTCAGCCAGCGTGTAGCCAGCTGCCGACTGCGTAGGTGATGCAGTTTGCGTGGGTTTTGGGGTAGCGGTGGCAGTTGCGGTTGGACTTGCTGAACTTTCGGGCTCTGCCGACTCAGTATTCTCCATTGATTCAGTTTCCATTGGATCCATGGTGTCTGACTCCATCGGATCCACGGTTTGTGAAGGTTCTGCTAATGCAGACTCAGTTTGTTCCGGCGTGGTCTGAGTGGCTGCGGGGCCGCTGCAACCAGTCAGGGCAGCAAGTAAAAGCAGTGGCAGAACAATTCGCATGAAAATAAAAACCAGGGCAGGGCGAAATAATTCCCTAGGGTTTTCCTACTTCAGTCTCCTGGTCTCCCCCGCCAGCCAGCACTAAGCCAACCGTAATCAATGGAATTCCGATCAACAGACCAATAGTGATTGGTTCGCTCAGGAAAACAATTCCTAAAAACAGCGCGACTGCGGTATTGACATAAGTAATCAGAGAGGACTTGGCGGGTCCAATTTCCTTGATCAGCTTGAAGAAAAGTACGAATGCAGCAGCCGAGCAAACCAAACCAAGCACCAATACAGCAATGAGGCTTTGGACGCTCGCCTGAGCAAACTCAGCACCGAGATTAGGGACGGCAAATGGTGCATAGACAACAGACACCATTAGCATGCTCAGTCCAATCATGGACGCTGAAGAAACATCCTTGAGCTTGAGGTTGGCAACGATTGGAGCAACCCCATAGCCCAGCGAAGCCAAAATCACAAAGAACACGTATAGCGGATCAATTGCACCAGTGAAGGAATCCACACCAACTAAGGCAGCAACGCCTAAGAACCCAATTAGCATTCCGCTTAGGGGTCTAGGCCTCAGAGCTTTGCGGTCTTTGAGGAAAATCGCCAAGATGGCGACCACAAAAAATGGAACTGTTGCAACCAATAGGCCAGAGAGACCTGATGGAATGTGCTTACCTGCCTCGGTGATCAGCCACCACGGCACCACCATCTCTGTAACTGCAAAAATCAAAACATAAGGCCAGGCTTTGAAGGCCTTAGCCAGCCCCCCAGCATAAATCGCGTAGGGAATTAGCACTAGTGCGCCAAGAAAGACTCTCAGAAACACAATCGAAGGTGTCGAGAAACTATCTAATGCCAGAACAATAAAGAAGTAGGGCAATCCCCAGAAAAAGCCTGTCAGTAAAAACAGAATTAAGCCTTTTTGGGTCACCGACCAAGTGTAGTCGCTAGGTTAGTTAAATGCTTGAAAAACGCAACCTTGCCTCTGATAACTACGCACCTGTGCATCCAAAAGTGCTAGAGGCAATCGCCAAAGTTAACTCTGGAGCGCAACCTGCCTATGGTGCAGACAGTGAAACCGAAAAACTTCAGCAGACGGTACAAAACCTGTTTGGTAAAAGAGCTGCCGCTTTTCCCGTTTTCAACGGCACAGCTGCCAACGTTGTTGCACTGCAAGCCGCACTGCCACGTTGGGGTGCTGTCATATGCGTAGAGACCGCTCACCTTAATCTCGATGAGGGTGGTGCGCCAGAAAAAGTCGCAGGTATCAAACTCTGGTATGTGCCAAACACACATGGCAACGGCAAACTAACCAGGGAAATGATTGAGCCAGAATTGCGCGATGTTGGCTTTGTTCATCGGGCTCAGCAGTCTGCAATTTCAATTACCAACTCCACCGAGTATGGAACCGTTTACTCGGATGCTGAAGTAACTGACATTGCCAAATTAGCTAAGGAAAACAATCTAGTTTTCCATCTAGACGGGGCAAGAATTTCAAATGCCGCCGCTGCGCTTGGCAAGAGCTTCGCGTCTTTCACTACTGATGCTGGCGTTGATTTGGTTTCCTTGGGCGGCACCAAGATTGGTGGACTGCTAGCCGAGGCAGTCGTAGTAACTGATGCTCAAAGTGACACAGGCCAAAGTCTGGCTGAGCAGATTCCATTTCTTAGAAAAAGTGGCATGCAACTGGGTTCCAAGATGCGCTACCTTTCGGCTCAGCTCAATGCTCTCTACGAATCAGGTCTTGCACTGGAGCTTGCTCAAAATGCCAACTCGATGGCGCGCCTTCTGTATTTGGAACTTGGCAGCTTGGCCGATGGCAAGAAGCTCATTGTTGACCTTGCACCCGAAGCAAATGCCGTATTTCCTGTCCTGGATGCGAAAGTTGCCAACCAGCTTCGCGAAAAGTGGTCGTTCTATGACTGGGACCCCAAAGGCCGAGTTCGCCTGATGTGCTCATGGAACACTCAGGAGAGCGAAATCAAGGAATTTTTGTCGGATCTGCGGGAAGCTTTAGCTAACTAGTCCAGTTGCAATAACTGATGAGTACACCAAAGAAACCAGCCCAAACTGTTGCGCCTTTAGCTGACCTAATTCGAAACCGTTGGTCACCGCGCATTTTTGATTCCTCATTTGCTTTGTCTATCGAGCAAATTAGCTCGCTAGGAGAAGCTGTGCGCTGGGCTCCCAGTTCAATGAATCAGCAGCCATGGCAAGTTGTTTTCCTCACCCGAGGCGATGAGCTGTTCAATCAGGTGAGTGAGAAGGGGCTAACCGGCTTCAACCAGACTTGGGCACCCACTGCCTCTTTATATGCAGTGGTATTGGGTAAACAAACCGAACAGGGTAAGGATCGCAACCAGGCCGCAACGTACTATGACCTGGGGCTAGCCTCCATGCAGCTAGTAATCCAGGCTGAGTCAATGGGACTTCGGAGCCACTTTATGGGTGGAATCCTGCCCGATGAGATCGCTCACATCCTCAACGTCACAGACCACTGGGTGGTTTGCGTGATAGCCATTGGCAAGCAGGGTTCGATTGATGGAGCAAGCGAAGAATTAACTACGCGAGAGCTGGCAGAGCGATCCAGAAAAGATCCGCACAACACTTACCTAATCAACCAGCGCCTTAGCTAAGCTCAAGCGGTGCGATGCAACTTCAAATCTGGTCTCGATATAGCCATTCAGCGGCTTATTGATAAACAGGAATCTGGGAAGCTGCCCGTTGTCTTGATCGATGGCAGAGCGGCTGCAGGTAAGAGCCTCTTTGCAAACCAACTAGCCGAGCTCTACTTCAAATCGGAAAAACAGGCCGCTCGAGTCATTTCGATGGACGACCTCTATCCAGGCTGGGAGGGTTTAGCCAGCGGATCCCTTTATCTTCTAACTCAGATACTCACCCCCCTCTCGCAAGGCAAGACTGCCAATTGGCAAGTTTGGGACTGGGCTGAGAACAAAAGAGGTGCGGACGATGCGGTCAATGGTCACCGGGAATTCTCTGGCGGAACCGCATTGATTGTTGAAGGCTGCGGTTCAATCAGTCGTCTCACCAGTGAAATTGCTGATATCACAATCTGGGTTGAGGCAGACTCCCAGATTAGAAAGAGCAGATTCAATCAGCGCGATAGTGGAAAATTTGATGGTTACTTTTCTGTTTGGTCAGCGCAAGAAGATGAGTTCTACGAAAAAGAAAAGTCTTTGGAATTAGCGCAATTAATTATTGAGAATTAACTTTTCGGTTTTCTAACCAAGTTCTAATACCGGCAACTACGCTCAGGGTAATTACCGCAATCGCAATTGCATAGACAGTTCCGCGAACCCACGGAATCGAGTAAGTAAAGAAGCCAGCCAAAGTTAGACCGCAACCCCAGAGTAATGCTCCTACCAAGTTGGCACTAAAGAACTTGTAGTAGTTCATCTTGCTAATGCCAGCGAGCGCCGGAATAATCACTCTGGCCCATGGTATGAATCGAGCAACAACAATCGACCACCAGCCATAACGAATATAGAAAATCTCTGATTTGGCAATTGCGTTCTTCAGCCACTTGCCCTGGCGCTTATCAAGATATGGCCTTCCGAAGTGACGACCGAGCGTGTAGCCAACTTGGTCTCCTAGCCAAGCAGCGATGCCGACTCCTATCACCATCACCACGATGTTGATTGAGTCTTGATTAGCTGCTGCTACAAGGCCTGCCGCAAAAACCAGCGAATCTCCAGTTATAAAGGGGATAAAGGCCCCAACGAACAGACCGGTGCCGGCAAATACCAGTCCAAACACCACTGCATAGAACAGGAAGGGGCCGATCTGGTCGAACCAGCCAACTATGTCTTGAGAGATGGAAAGGCGGATTGGGGTTGAAAACACGCCTCAATCCTAACCCATAAGTTAGGTATGCCTAACCACTTCAGACGTTGAAGCGGAACTCCACCACATCGCCGTCTTGCATGATGTAGTCCTTACCCTCCATGCGAACCTTGCCCTGGGCTTTGGCATCCGCCATGGAGCCAGCACTATCAAGATCACTGAAGGAAACAATCTCTGCCTTGATAAAGCCTTTCTCAAAATCCGTGTGGATGACACCCGCTGCCTGCGGAGCCTTCCAACCCTTGCGAATTGTCCAAGCTCGAGCTTCTTTCGGTCCGGCGGTTAGGTAAGTCTGCAGTCCGAGTGTGGCAAAACCAATTCTTGCTAGCTGATCTAAACCACTCTCTGCTTGACCGAGAGAAGCGAGCAGCTCTGCTGCATCTTCTTTGGATAGATCAATCAGCTCGCTTTCAACCTTGGCATCCAGAAAGACCGCTTCCGCTGGTTTGACTAGCTCGGCTAGAGCTTTTCGCTTTTCATCACTACTCAGAATTGATTCATCTACGTTGAAGACAAAGAGCATGGGTTTAGCGGTTAGTAGACCAAGCTCCCTAATGTCAGTGATGTCTAGCTTGCTGAGCGAGAGCGGGGTTCCGCCATTTAGAACAGCAATTGCCTGGTCAATGGTTTCCAACACTTGCGGTTCGGCCTTCTTGCCCTTGACTTCCTTTTCAATTCTGGGCCGAGCTTTTTCTAGGGTCTGCAGATCCGCCAGAATCAGCTCTGTATTGATGGTTTCGATATCGCTTTTCGCATCAACCCGTCCCTCAACATGGACGACATCGGAGTCAACAAAACCTCTTACCACTTGAGCAATTGCGTCTGCTTCTCGAATGTTTGCCAGGAATTGATTACCCAGCCCCTCCCCCTCAGAGGCTCCCTTGACGATGCCGGCGATGTCGACAAACGAAACCGGTGCGGCAATGATTTTTTCTGATGAGAAGATTTCAGCCAAACGATCAAGTCTGCTATCTGGCAAATTCACCACACCGATGTTCGGCTCAATGGTTGCAAAGGGATAATTCGCGGCCAAGACTGTGTTCTTGGTTAGTGCATTAAAAAGGGTGGACTTACCTACGTTAGGTAATCCGACGATTCCGATGGTTAGTGCCACCGAGGAAGTCTACTTCCCCCATAATTGCCATGTGGCATTGGACTTCGTTGCAATTGATTTTGAGACCGCTAATTCATCACCGGCATCACCTTGTTCGGTGGGGCTAGTGCGGGTAGTGGATGGCAAAATCCAAGAAACCCTCTCAATGCTCTTCCAACCACCTCTTGGTTATGACTGGTTTCACCCTGGAAACATCGCTATCCACGGCATCAAACCGGAGGACGTGGCCGATGCACCAGGCTTTGCCGATGCCATTCCAGAGCTGCTGTTATTCACCGAGGGCCTTCCACTAATTGCACATAACGCCAGTTTTGATATGGGTGTGCTTAGAGAGGCCAGTGCAGCGGTTGAATTTGATCTACCAAACCTCAGCTATGCCTGCAGCCTAAAGATGGCGAGAAAGACATATGAGCTGGAGAGCTACCGTCTAAACGCCGTTGCCTATGCGATTGGCCACGAGGAATTCAACCATCACGATGCTCTAGCCGATGCTGATGCCTGTGCTCGAATTGTCCTGCACATGGCAAACCGGCATGAAGTGGAGGACCTAACTGGACTGCTTCAGAAGACCTCCCAGCGTTTGCTTCCGCTTGTTGTCGGATAGCACTGCGATACTTCGGGTATGGAAACCGCACTCTGGCTCGGCCTCAATGCCCTGCTAATTGGTCTAATCCTTGGCGGCTTTATTGGCTACCGAGTAGCTAAGCGCAAGGGCGGCGGCAGCGAAGCCACCAAAATTGCAGCTCTGCTTGCCACTGAAGCCGAGCTTCGTGCCCAACTAAAGCGAGCGGATGAGAAATCTAAAGAGCAAGCGCTGCAACAGGAGCAGGAGAACAAAGTCCTACTGGAGCTCGCTCCGGTAAAGCAGCAGCTCGAGCAAATGCAATCGACCGTGCAGCGACTTGAAAAAGAGAGAATTGAGCAATTCAGCACCATATCTGAACAGCTCAAGAGCGCTATTGAAATAGATGAAAATCTAAGAAAACAAACGCAAGCGCTCTCACAGGCACTTACCTCAAATTCATTGCGCGGAGTCTGGGGTGAGACCCAGCTTCGTAAATTGGTTGAACTGGCAGGGTTGATAAAGCACGCTGACTTTTCTGAGCAGGCCACCATTACCTCGGGTGAGAAAAGTGGCCGCGCTGACATGATCATCAATTTGCCAGGAAACAAAACGCTGGCAATTGACTCCAAGGTTCCATTCGATAAATATCAGGAAGCCTCTGCAATTAGTGAGCTGGCAATTGCAGAAGAGCAGGAGCGTAGAAAGCGTCTCTTGTCAGAGCATGTAAAGGCGCTCAAAGGGCACATCGATGAACTTGCGTCTCGCGCCTACTGGGAAGGGCTCGATAGCTCGCCGGACTTTGTGATTTGTTTTGTCCCAACCGAATCACTTTTGTCCTCAGCACTGGAGTTAGAGCCAGCACTTCTTGAATATGCATTCAGAAAGAACGTGGCACTGGCATCTCCAGTTTCACTGTTTTCCGTTCTCAAAACCATCAATTACATCTGGCGCCAAAATGCTGATGAGAATCAGGTGCGCTCGATGCTCAAACTTGGCCGGGAGCTCTATGAGCGCGTTGGCAAGGTGGCAGAGTTGGCGGCCGATTTGGGAACCAAAATAACCTCCACCGTCAAAAGCTACAACAGCTTTGTTTCCTCGCTCGAGTCCCGCATGCTGGTCACGGCCCGCAAGCTAAACGACCTGGATGAGAATCAGTTGGGGGTCGAAACCATCGACGCGCCGAAGCAGATCGAGAGCTCTCCCAGCTCTCTCACCGCCAAGGAGTTGGCCGAGGAGAAATAGCCAAGGCTTGGCTATAGTTAGTGAGGCGCCTACAAAGGTGTGAGTGTCTATCAACTATTCACATCCAAGGAGTCTCATGGCCGAGCGGAAATCCCCGGTAGTCACACTGACCCCCTCCCCGACGCTGGACCGTACCTATTTCGTCAAGGACCTGGTTGAAGGCGGCGTAAACCGAGCCGAGCGCGTTGGCGAAGAGCTAGCAGGCAAGGGAATTAACGTTTCTCGCGGACTTCAGCTGGTAAACATGGCTGCGCCTGGTGTAATTCCGATTGGCAATGCCGACCCAGGAGTGCTCAAGCGCACAGGTTCTAGTTTTCTAATTCCACTGTGGGTTGATGGCACACTAAGAGTTTCAACCACCGTTGTTGAATACGACGGCCCCACCACCAAAATCAACGAGCACCCGCGGCCGCTGTATGAGCGCGATTGGAAGTCTGTGATTGACCTCACCGAGCGCACTGTTCGCGACTACGAAGCAAAGTGGTTAGTCATCGCCGGTGCTCACCCGGAGATTGTCGAGACCGGCAAGGTAATTGATCTTCAGCCACTGTTTGATCGCATGGATGCACTGGGGGTCAGAGTGATTCTCGACACTTCAGGACCTGCGCTTCGCTACTGGGCGCAAAAGGGAAGCGCAACAATCATGAAACCAAACTCCCATGAACTCTCCGAATGTGTGAACAAAGACCTAAACACAATTGGTGACGTCATTGATGCAGCGCGCGAACTCAATAACTGGGGCGTCAACTGCGTAATGGCGTCTTTGGGTGTCGATGGAATTGTTGCGGTCACTAAGACTCACGCCATTCACGCTTATACCCAGCCAGTTAGGGTGATCAACACGGTTGGTGCTGGTGACTCAACCATCGCAGGATTCTTGGCTGCAGTAGCAGCTGAAGATTCCGAGCCGACTGCCTACGGCGTTGGGTTTGATGTTGCGAAGGGAATCGCTTCCGCTGTTCGGTGGGGTGCGGCGAAGGTGCAGCAGCCGACCAGTGGTCTGCAATCAATTGACAACTTAGTCGAGGCTACAGTTGAACTAATTCCAGATAGGACTCGCCTGCTAGGTGAGCCAGCAAAGGCTAAGGGGTAAATATGCCAGTTGTATCATCCGCTGAATATCAAGAAATGCTCAATCGAGCAAAGTCTGGCTCATTCGCATACCCCGCTATCAACGTCTCTTCATCACAGACTTTGAATGCTGCACTAGCAGGTCTACAGGCAGCCGGTAGTGACGGTATCTTGCAGGTTTCAACCGGTGGTGCTGATTACTGGAGTGGCCCAACCATCAAAAACCGAGTAAGTGGTGCTCTAGGTTTTGCAGCCTTTGCTCGCGAGGTTGCCAAGAACTATTCCATCAAGGTTGCTCTGCACACCGACCACTGCGCAGAAGATCAGCTTGGTGGCTTTGTTAGACCTCTGCTGGATCTCTCCGCGCAGCAGGTCAAGAGTGGTGGCCAGCCAATTTTCAATTCCCACATGTGGGATGGCTCGGCAGTCCCGCTTGCTAAGAATTTAGAGATTGCCAAAGAGTTACTGAGCAAAACCAATGAGATTGGTGTTGTCCTCGAAATTGAAGTAGGTGTTGTGGGCGGCGAAGAAGATGGCGTCGAAGGCGGAATGGGCGAGCACCTTTACACCACCGTCGAGGATGGCCTAAAGACTGCACAGGCACTTGGTCTTGGTGAGAATGGTCGCTATCTAGCTGCTCTAACCTTTGGAAATGTTCACGGTGTCTATAAGCCAGGAAACGTAAAACTTCGCCCTGAATTGCTAGCTGAAATTCAGCAGGAGGTTGGCAAACAATACGGAAAAGCCAAGCCATTTGATCTCGTGTTCCACGGTGGCTCCGGTTCAACTACCGAGGAGATTGAAGAGGCCGTTAAAAATGGCGTTATCAAGATGAACATTGATACTGACACCCAGTACGCATTTACTCGACCAATTGTTGATCACATGTTTAAAAACTATGACGGCGTGCTGCGCATTGACGGTGAGGTTGGAGACAAGAAGACCTACGACCCGCGCAACTGGGGCAAGCTAGCAGAAGCCGGCATGGCAAAGAGAATCGTTGAGGCTGCTACTCAGCTTGGATCTGCGGGCAAATCCAGCTGGTAATTAGTGGCCTGCCGCCTTTAGATCTTTGCGAAGTTCCTTCGGCAGCGAGAACTGAATGTCTTCCTCAGCCGTTGTAATTGTTTCAACAGATCCGTAGCCGCGCTCTGCTAGATACTTCAAGACATCATCGACTAGCTCTTCTGGCACAGATGCTCCTGAAGTAACACCGACAGTTGCTACGCCCTCAAACCACTTCTCATCAATTTCTGATGCGAAGTCAACCCGGTAGGCAGCCTTTGCACCAGCATCGAGTGCAACCTCAACCAGGCGAACTGTGTTTGAGCTGTTGGCAGATCCGACCACAATCACCAGGTCCGACATTGCACCAACTTTTTTGATTGCAACTTGTCGGTTCTGTGTTGCATAACAAATATCATCGCTGGGTGGATTCTGCATCAGCGGGAATCTCTTGCGTAGCTTGGTGACTGTTTCCATGGTTTCATCAACCGAGAGAGTGGTTTGAGATAGCCAAATAACTTTTTCTGGATCTTTCACTTGAGCTGACTCAATATCTTTGTCACCATCGATGAGCTTGACGGCATGGGGAGCTTCACCAGCGGTTCCCTCGACCTCTTCATGGCCCTCGTGACCAACCAGCAAGATTTCATAACCTTCGTTGGCAAACCTGATTACTTCGCGGTGAACCTTTGTTACGAGCGGACAGGTGGCATCGATGGTTCTTTGGTTTCGAGCCTTAGCAGCTTCAATGACAGTTGGGGCAACACCGTGAGCGGAGAAAACCATCACGCTACCCTCAGGAGCTTCATCAACCTCGTCAACAAAAATCGCCCCACGGGCTTCTAGTGATTGAACCACGTGCTTGTTGTGGACGATTTGCTTGCGAACATAAACCGGGGCTCCGTAGTGGTCCAGCGCCTTCTCAACCGCAATCACGGCCCGGTCAACCCCTGCGCAATAGCCTCTGGGGGCGGCAAGTAGGACCCTTTTCTGGGTTTCTTTGTCTGCCCTAGCGTTAGGGTTAATAGCAGTCACCGTCCAATTCTACGAACCGCTTAGGGAGCCAGCCGTGCAGGAAAAAGCGGATCTAGAGTCTCAATCGAAAGTCTCTAGCGAACATTCCCCTTGGCGGGTCTCTCAGCTGTCTAAGAGCCTAAAGGACTGGATTGAAAAACTGGGCAAAGTCTGGGTCGAAGGAGAACTTCAGCAGATTCAGCTTCGTGGAACCAACCTTTTTGGCTCACTAAGAGACTTAGATCTAGAAAATTCCATCGAAATTCATGCTTTTGATGCCAGTGATGTTGACATTGAAGTTGGACTGAAGCAGGGCGACCGGGTTGTAGCGCTGGTTCAACCAGCCTTCTGGGCAAAAAACGGCAAGCTAACGATGCGCGTTATGAAAATGCACAAAGTTGGCCTTGGTGAACTGCTAGAGCGGATTGAGAGGCTGCGTCAGCAGCTAATCAAGGAGGGGCTTGCCGATCCTGGAAGGAAGAAGCCTCTTCCTTTCTTACCCAACAAAATTGGGCTGATTACTGGCGCAAATTCAGACGCTGAGAAAGATGTTCTGCAAAACGCCAGAAACCGTTGGCCAGAGGTTCAGTTTGAAGTCATTCACACCTTAGTTCAGGGCGATCGCGCTGCTGCCGAGGTTGTGATGGCTATGCAGCAACTTGATGCGATGAGTGATGTGGATGTAATTATCATTGCCCGCGGTGGTGGAAGCTTCCAGGATCTTTTGCCATTCAGCGATGAAAGATTAGTTCGTGCAGCTGCCGAATTATCAAAGCCAATCGTGAGCGCAATTGGTCATGAGAATGATCAGCCGCTACTTGATTTGGTGGCAGATCTTCGCGCCTCGACCCCAACTGATGCCGCCAAGAGGGTGGTTCCAGATGTTGTTGAGGAGCGAAAGAACATCAGAACCGCTCTTGATCGAATTACCTTCCGAATAAGTTCCTACCTCGAAACTCAGCAGCAGCTAATCAAGGCAATAGTTTCCCGACCCGTTCTTGCTAGCCCATTTGGCTTCGTCGACGCACAAACAGAACAGCTTTCGATTCTGACCAAACGCCTGTCCGAGATTCTGGATTGGCGATTAACCAAGGCCAAGAGTGAACTGGGTCAGTTGGTGAGTAGCGTTCGAGCACTATCGCCGAAATTAACCCTCGAGCGCGGATATGCTGTCGTGACCGATGAAACTGGCGCAATCCTGCGTGATGTCAAGCAGGGACAGGACTTTAAGATTCAACTTTCAAAACAAGAAATAATGGCTACTGCCAAGTCGGTTAGGAAAAAGTGATGGCGAAAGACATTTCAAAGATGAGCTATGAGGAAGCGCGAGATGAGCTTCAGCAGGTTGTTGCCCAGCTGGAGCAGCAAAATGTCACTCTTGATGCTTCCATGGCGCTTTGGGAAAGAGGCGAGGCACTAGCCAAGGTTTGTGAAGAGTGGCTCAGCGGAGCTCGAAAGAAACTGAGCGATGCCCAAGGCAAAAAAGATAGCAAGTGAGTAGCGCCTCTGAACGGCGAGCCAAACAGACGGTTCGTAATCTAGTTTTCTCGATGCTGGCAACTCTGGGAGTAGTTGCGCTAATTGTGCTGGGCGTACCCCGCGATGACTCGAGTTTGATCCAGAGAATTGATTATCAAAGCGTTGCCGAAGAGGCAAACTCTTCACTTGACAAGGATGTCCTGGCTCCGAGCATTCCAGAATCATGGTGGTCCAACGCTGCTCGTATTGAAAAGCAACTTGGTTTGGATGTTTGGTATGTGGGTTTTGTAACTGAGGACTCTCAATTCATAGCGCTGAGTCAGGCATTTAATTCAAACCCATCTTGGGAATCAGATGTCTTGGCTGGTAATTCACTCGCTGGCACTAAAGAGATTGCCGGACTAAGTTGGGAAATCTACCCAACTAGGATCCCCTCCGATCCTCCAGGAACCAAAGAACTAGCCATGCTCTATCGAACTGAGAGTTGGACAGTTGTAATCTATGGGACGGCGGCCGAAGCGGATTTTGAAGTCCTGGCGGAAGCAATAGCGGCGCGGTTAGGAAATTAGTTGGGCGGTCTAGCCTCATCCGCTCTTACATCGAATCTGGCAGACTGGCAGTGGTTGGCGCTGAGTACCGACTGGCCGAGGGAAGTGTTTCATCGATTACAGCACTTGGGCCACTTCGAAAGGATGGGTAATGGAATACCGAATTGAACGCGACACCATGGGAGAGGTTAAAGTCCCGAAGGATGCGCTCTATCGGGCCCAGACTCAGCGTGCGGTAGAGAACTTCCCAATCAGTGGAACACCCCTGGAACAAGAGCATCTGATTGCGCTTGCCAGGATCAAGAAGGCCGCAGCCCAAGCCAACGCCAAACTAGGGATTCTTTCAGCTGAAATCGCTGATGCAATCAGCGCGGCGGCCGATGAGGTAATTGCTGGCAAGCACTTCTCGGAATTTCCAGTAGATGTCTTCCAGACCGGTTCGGGAACTTCTTCAAACATGAACATGAATGAAGTCCTGGCAACTTTAGCAAGTGTTCGACTGGGTAAAGATGTCCACCCAAATGACCACGTAAATGCCAGCCAGTCATCCAACGATGTTTTCCCAACCAGCGTCCATGTTGCTGTAACAAGTGCTTTGGTAAAAGATTTAGTGCCCGCGCTTGACTACCTAGCTGCCGCCTTGGAGGAAAAGGCCAAGGCCTGGAAGGATTTCGTTAAGCCAGGTCGAACTCACCTAATGGACGCAACCCCTGTCACCTTCGGTCAGGAATTTAGCGGCTATGCTGCCCAGATTCGCTATGGCATTGAACGAGTGAACGCGACCATTGCAAGGGTTGCTGAAGTTCCACAAGGTGGGACTGCCACTGGAACTGGCATCAACACGCCAAAAGGTTTCCCGCAGGAAGTTATTCAGCGGCTAGCCAAAGAGACTGGACTTCCAATCACTGAGGCTCGCGATCACTTCGAGGCGCAAGGCGCGAGGGATGCCCTGGTTGAAGTATCAGGTGCTCTAAAGGTAATTGCAGTTAGTCTGACGAAAATCAACAACGACATCCGTTGGATGGGTTCAGGGCCCAACACTGGTTTGGCTGAAATCCATATTCCAGATTTGCAGCCTGGTAGCTCAATCATGCCTGGCAAGGTAAATCCGGTTGTGCCAGAAGCGGTATTGATGGTTTGTGCAAGAGTAATTGGAAACGATGCAACCGTAACCTGGGCCGGAGCGTCTGGAAACTTTGAATTGAATGTTGCAATTCCGGTTATGGGCAATTCTCTGCTGGAATCAATTCGTTTGCTTACCAATTCAATGAAAGTCTTGGCCGACAAGACGGTGAAGGGGCTAGAAGTTAATGCGGAACGTGCAAAGGCACTCGCTGAGTCCTCTCCTTCAATCGTTACACCGCTCAATCGCTTCATCGGCTATGAAGCGGCGGCAAAGATTGCCAAGTATTCAGTTGAAAAAGGGGTGACCGTAAAAGAGGCAACAGTTGCTTTGGGGTTTGTGGATGGTGAGAAGTTGACCATGGAGCAGCTCGATAAGGCACTTGCAGTTCTTCCTATGACAAAGCCGCCGCAGTAACCTCCAAAGTTTCTGGGGTGGCTGCCACAAAAAAGCCAAGCAGTAGATATGGGCCAAGTGCTATTGAACTTTGCAGGCTTACTCGCTTGCGCAAAATAAAGATTGAGCTCACTAGCGTGGCAGAGATTAGAGCAATTGTCAGACTCAGGATTGGTAGTAAGGGCGAAAGATAACCGGCAAAAGCATTCAAAGAAACAAGAAGCTTGATGTCGCCCATTCCAATTGCTGACTTGGCAGCCAGAAACCAGCCAACTAGAAATGTGATTGTTGCAGCCACCAGAGCGCTAATTAGGGCAGGCCAGTCTGTGCTTATCCAGGTAGCTACGAAAAGGCAGATGAAAGTTACTAGAGCCGCGGAGATCGTCAGCCGATTGGGTAGCCGATGTTCACGAATGTCAGTAATGGCAAGCGGAATTGAAATTGCCATCAAATAGACAAAAGGAGTTAAAAGTACTGCAGCCTGCATGCAGCCAAGTTAGCTGGCTAGCAAGAAGGCTTGGTTGAGTTATCCCCAGCTAGTCGAGAAGGTCTGTGACCAGCGCAGCAATGTCACTTCTTTCACTGCGCGTCAGTGTGATGTGGCCGAAAAGTGATTGGCCCTTTAGTGTTTCCACCACCGATGCCACACCGTCGTGTCGACCTACTCGGAGATTATCGCGCTGAGCTACGTCGTGAGTGAGAATTACGCGCGACTTCTGACCAATTCTCGAAAGCATAGTTAGCAGCACATTCCGCTCCAGAGATTGAGCCTCATCCACAATCACGAAGCTGTCATGAAGTGAGCGGCCGCGGATGTGAGTTAATGGCAAGATCTCCAAGATATTGCGATTCACGACCTCGTCAATCACCTCTTTAGAAACCAGTGCTCCAAGCGTGTCAAAAACAGCTTGGGCCCAAGGATTCATTTTTTCGCCCTCGGTTCCTGGCAAGTATCCCAATTCCTGACCACCAACTGCGTAGAGGGGACGGAAAACCATGATGCGTTTGTGTTGCCTCCGCTCTAGTACAGATTCCAATCCAGCACATAGAGCAAGCGCACTCTTTCCGGTACCTGCGCGGCCGCCAAGGGAAAGAATTCCAATTTCTGGATCTAACAGCATGTCGATGGCCAGACGTTGCTCAGCGCTTCGACCATGCACGCCAAATACTTCTCGGTCGCCTCTTACCAACTTTACGGTGCCGTGCTGGCTAACCCTACCCAGGGCACTACCCCGTTCAGAGTGAATAATTAGGCCAGTGTTGGTAGGTAAATTCTTGGCATCTGGGTGTGAGATTTCCTCAGAGTCATAAAGATTTGCCATCTCAGTTGCTGATAAATGAAGATCGCTGACGCCGCTCCATTCATCAGTTGCTAGCTCGTGTAGATACTCTTCTGCTCTAAGTCCAATTGCCGAAGCTTTCACGCGCATTGGCAAATCTTTTGAAACTACTGTGACGGCAAATCCTTCATTGTTGAGATTGGCAGCGACTGCGAGAATTCGAGAGTCGTTATCTCCAAGTTGGAAGCCTGCCGGAAGTATCGACGGATCAATGTGGTTGAGCTCCACCCTTAGGCTGCCGCCATCGCCAACCTGGACTGGAAAATCTAGACGCTCATGCTTTTGTCTGAGGTCATCTAGAAAGCGCAAGGCTTTTCTCGCGAAATATCCAATTTCCAAGTCGTTTCTCTTCTTTTCAAGCTCATTGATAACAACTATTGGAATTACGACTTCGTGTTCTGCGAATCGAAACAGAGCCTTAGGGTCTGACAGTAGAACCGAGGTATCTAATACGAAAGTTCTGACTGAGGTATCAGGCTTCTTGTTCGCAGTGGTCTTGCTCACCTCCTGTGCCGTTGTCTTATTTACTGATGACTTGGACTTTGGAGAGCTTGCCACTTGTGCTCCTGCCTGTTGAGCTTTCGCTCAATCTACGCCTGAGCTTTAAGGTTGGCTGGAACAAACACGCCGAGTATTTGAAGGATTCACGCACTGTTCCAAACCTCACTCTTGCTGGAAGTTTGAGTTTTCTGCCTTACACTCTCGGGGTGAGCGAATCCAATTTTCCCCTGTCTGAACTAGCGCCTGCCCCGCAGGAGACAAAGCCGACTTGGCGGGGTTGGATCCATACCGGAGTCCTGCCATTCGTTGTCCTGGGCGGAGTAATCCTGCTGATTTTCGCTGAAGGTTGGCTCGCCAAGACTGCAGCCGCAATTTATTTTGGAAGCTCAGTTCTGCTATTCGGAAACTCTGCTTTGTATCACCGATTCAACTGGCGACCAATGATCAAGATGATCCTCAAGCGGATTGATCACGCCAACATCTTTTTACTAATCGCAGGGACATATACCCCGATGGCTTTCTCAGCTCTAGAGCGAGACAAAGGAATCATGCTTCTGATCACGGTCTGGACAGTTGGGCTCATCGGTATCTTTTTCAGGGTCTTTTGGATTAATGCTCCGCGCTGGCTCTATGTGCCTATTTATTTGGCCATGGGTTGGCTAGCTGTCTTTTATGTGGTTGATCTGTGGCAAGCCAACTGGGTAATGATGCTTCTGATTGCAATCGGCGGATTCTTCTATACCCTCGGAGCAATCTTTTATGGATCAAAATGGCCTAAGAAGAACGCCAAACACTTTGGTTACCACGAGTACTTCCATGCGCTAACTGTTGCGGCGTTCTTCTGTCACTGGACTGCAGCGCTATTGATTAGCATCAGCCCCATTGCTGGATCTATCGCTGGGGCTTAGTCGGAGGCTCTGGTCGCTCAGGTCTTTCCCCGCTAAAACTCGCTAGATCTTCCTTGGCTAATTTCTCGCGAATTTCAGAACGATACTTTGTATTGCGAATCCTGCGGTTCATGTCAAAGAACAAAAAGACTGCCCCCACCGCCACTGCAAAGGTGATGATGAAGCCGATGGTGCCGGGAGAGTTGTAGGTGTCATCTGCCACCGGAGTAGGCATTGTGGTCAGAAGATCTAGACCGAGCAGAAAGTTCACGTCACTAGTATTCCACCAATGCTCTAGCCTTATGGTGTGACAGAGCAAAAAGATGACCTTCTAGCCAAGCGTTACGGAAAGAAGTCAGCCAATCCCAAGCTGCTTCGGCCCTTTGCTTACATCGGTATTGGCTTAATGGCTGTTGGCACTGTTTGGCTTGGTTTGGCTAATTGGAGCCCAATTCAATCCACGACGGTGGGTTTTCGCGTTGTGAGCGAATGGCAGACTGAAGTCGATTTTGAGATTCAGATGCCGCCAGGGGAAGTGGCCGAGTGCACCCTTGAAGCACTCAACAATTCCTTTGCTGTAGTAGGTCACATCAAGCGCAGCTTTGGGCCTTTTGAACAGCTAATTACTATCCAGACAGTAAGCATCAATACTTATGAAGAGGCTGTGACGGGGCTGGTTGACAACTGCTCACTGCGATAGACTTGTTCCAGCTCGCTAGGCGAGCTTTTTCAATTCCCGAAAGCTAAAGATGTCCGACAGTATTCTTTTGACTCAAGACGCCTATGACAGGCTCAGGAGCGAGCTGGAGCAACTGATCTTGGTGGAGCGCCACGAGATAGCTAAGCGCATCCAAGAGGCTCGAGAAGAGGGCGATCTCAAGGAAAATGGCGGCTACCACGCAGCCAAAGAAGAGCAGGGCAAACTTGAAGCCCGCATCAATCGCCTAGAGGAAATGCTCGCCAATGCCTCAGTCGGACAAGCGGATGCCAGCGATGGCGTTGTAAAGCAAGGTCTTTTGGTGATGTGTGAAATCAATGGAAAGCCAAATGAGTTTTTCCTTGGATCGCACGAGATTTTTGAAGGAACAAAATACGAGCAAGAAATCGAAGACGGTGATTTCTCTGTCTACAGTCCAGACTCCCCCATCGGTCAAGCAATCGAGGGTAAGCGAGTCGGCGAAAAAGTTTCTTACTCGGCACCAAATGGCAAAGAAATTTCCGTTGAAATTAAGCAGGTCAAAAACTTTAAGTTTTAGTCACTCAAAAGCTTTGGATTCAGCCCTGCCTTCTTGAGAGATTCAATAACTTCATCTCTGTGCTCTTTACCTCTGGTTTCAACACTCAGATCCAACTCAACTTCACTAATTTGAAGACCATTTCCGTGACGTGTGTGAAGGACTTCGACTACGTTGGCATGTGCGTCGGCAACTGCCTGTGCAGTTCTCACTAACTGGCCAGGTCGATCCGGCAACATCACTGCGATATTGGTGTATCGATCAGATGCAGCCAAACCATGTCGAATTACTCGCTGCAGTAGCAGCGGATCAATGTTTCCACCCGAGAGAACAATTGCCGTCTTGCCTTTGAGCTTGAGCTTCTTGGCTAGGACTGCCGCTACTCCCACTGCACCACCGGCTTCAACAACAAGCTTGCTGCGCTCTAAGACCCCGAGCATTCCTTTGGCGATCTCGTCTTCACTCACAGTCACGACTTTGTCAACGTACTTGGCGATGATTTCGAAGGGAACCTTGCCAGGTTTTGCAACAGCAATACCATCGGCAATAGTCGGTTGAGTCTTAACCTCAACTGGTTTGCCTGCGCGCAATGAAGCTGGGTAGGCTGCTGCAAGCTCAGCTTGAACGGCATATACCTTAACTTTGCGGCCAAGTTCTTGAGCTTTTAGCTTCGCAGCTAAAGCGACACCGGCAGTAAGTCCACCGCCGCCAAGACATACCAAAATGTTGTCTACATCCGGAAGCTGCTCGAAAATTTCTAGCGCGACTGTACCCTGACCTCGAACAATATCGATGTGATCAAAAGGTGGAACATATACAGCGCCGGTTTTTTGAGCAAATTCTTTAGCAGCAGTATTTGTTTCATCAAAAATTGCTCCAGTTAGTACAACGTTTGCGCCATAACCAATGGTTGCTTGGTATTTCGGCAAAGATGCACCCACTGGCATAAAGATTGTGGCCTTGATGCCTAGCTGTTGTGCAGCCAAGGCAACACCTTGAGCGTGATTGCCGGCAGAAGCTGCGACAACTCCCCGCTTTTGTTCTTCTTTGGTTAGCTGTGATAGCAGGTTGTAAGCACCGCGAACCTTATAAGCACCCGTGCGCTGGAGGTTTTCGCACTTATAAAAAACTGGGTTGCCGGTTACTTCTGTTAGCCAGTGGCTCTCAATCAACGGAGTCTTAGTTACGACCGACTTCACCCGTTTAGCTGCTTCTTCAAATTCCTGCAGCGTTGGAAACTTTTGCTGAGCCATGGCAAACCTTCAATCAGAGAATGAGAGAAAGTCTAGCGATTAGAAGCCGCGAGAGATTTCGGCCAAGCGCTTAATTCGGTCAGGAATTGGGGGGTGAGTCGAGAAGACCCGCTCAACCATGCCTGGCTTCAGCGGGTCATTGATGTACATGTGAGCCATGGCGCTGTTTGCTCTTCGCATTGGGCGACCATACTCGCCAAGCTTCTTTAGTGCGCTGGCCAAGCCTTGCGGATACCTGGTCATCTCAGCACCAGTTGCATCAGCTAAATACTCACGCTGTCTTGAAACGGCTGCGGACACTAGTGGACCAATCAGCCACGCAATAATCCAACCGACCACTCCAACTAGCACCAAGATCATTCCTAATTGACCGCTATCTCGATTTCTAGACGAGGATCCAAACCAAGCCATGCGAATAGCCAAATCGGCCAAAATTCCAATGGCCGAAACTAGCCCGAAAACAATCGTCGAGACTCGGATGTCAAAGTTCTTCACATGTCCAAGCTCATGTGCCATGACACCCTGCAGCTCATTGTCGTCCATGATTTCAAGCAATCCCGTGGTGGCTGCGACAACCGCATTCTTTGGATTTCTTCCTGTGGCAAAGGCATTTGGAGCTGGGTCATTGATGATGTAAACCTTGGGCATAGGTAGACCCTCAGTTATGGCCAAATTCTCTACGATGTTCCACAGCCGCGGATTGTCTTGCTTTTGAATTTCATGTGCGCCGCTCATCGAAAGAGCAAGCCTGGATGCTGCGTAATACTGAAAGATTGTGTAGCCAAGAACAAAAAGCACGATAAATATTGCGCTCGATCCATTGCCACTGGCCTGACCCCACCAAACCGCTAGCGCTGTCAAGAGCCCGACAAACAGCCCAATGATAATTACAGTGTTGCGCTTATTGGCGGCTATCGCTCGATACATTCTTAAAACTTGACCTGTGGAGGCTCTTGAATGGCAGCTGGGTTCTCAACTTCAAAGAATTCACGGTTGGTGAAGCCAAGGTTGCGCGCGAAAATATTGTTCGGGAACTGCTGAATCTTTGTGTTCAGTTCCGCGACTCCGCCGTTATAGAACCTACGGGACGCCATGATTTTGTCTTCGGTGTCTGTTAGTTCTCTCTGTAGCTCAAGGAAATTCGTTGATGCAACTAACTGGGGGTAAGCCTCAGAAACTGCAAACAAGCTCTTTAATGCACCCTGCAACATTCCCTCTGCTTCGGCAGCCTGAGCAGGATGCGCTAGAGCATCGGGCGAGACAGTAGCGGCTCGAGCGCGAGTTACGCTGTCAAATACTTCACGCTCGTGTGAAGCATATCCGCGCACAGTCTCAATCAAGTTGGGAATTAGATCAGCACGACGCTTTAGTTGAACGGTTATATCGCTCCACGCTTCGTCAACGCGAACCTTTAGTGCGACGAGGGCGTTATAGGTAATCCATAGGTAGATGCCGACTAGCGCGGCTAGACCTAGGAGGATTAGAAAGACTTCCATTTTGCTCCTTAGAAAGCTGCAACCAGACTATGCGAACTGGCTGTGCCTTTGCTGAAGATGGTGCCCCGAGTGGGACTCGAACCCACACTGTGACGATTTTAAGTCGTCTGCCTCTGCCATTGGGCTATCGGGGCAATAAAAAAGGCCCAGCTGACCTGGGCCCAATCTAACTGGTTATTTACCAGGTTTGGTGGCCCAGGTCTCGAAGAATAATCGAGGGGTCTTAGTAGCTTCAATGGTTACTAAGTCCCGGCCAAGAATTGCGTTCCAAACCCAACCAGAAATGACTCGGATTTTGCGTTCCCAAGTTGGCATCGCCAAACCGTGGTAACCGCGGTGGGCAAGCCAAGGCAAAAAGCCAATCATTCCAAAGTTGCCGACCTTGATTGCACCAATGCCAATTCCAAGACCTGCAACCGCACCGATTGTCTTCCAGCGATATTCGCGAATCTCTTCACCGCGCAAGTTTGCAACAATATTTTTAGCAAGGAGCTTTGCCTGTCTTACTGCGTGCTGAGCATTGGGTACACAGTATCCACCAACACCACCACCAGATAGATCTGGAACAGCAGCAACATCTCCAGCCGTCCACGCATTCTTTACCGGCTTATCCCCTTCGACAATCTGCAACTTTGCATTTGCGCTCAATCTAAATCTTGCGTCAAGTGGGAAGTCGCAATTCTTCGCAACCGGAGCTGCAGCAACACCAGCCGTCCAAATTATCAAATCAGACTCAAAAACTTCTCCAGTAGAAAGCTTTACCTTGCCATCTTTGGCAGATACAACCTGAGTATTCAAGTGGACATAGGCAGCACGCTTTTTTAGATTTTCAATTACTTGCAAAGCGGTTTTTTCAGAAACCTCCGGCATGATTCGACCCATTGCCTCAATCAGATGGAAGTTAACTTCATCAAATGATATTTCTGGGTAGTGGCGAAGTAGAGCGGTAGCTGCACTTCTGAGTTCGGCAAATGCCTCAATTCCAGCAAATCCACCCCCTACCACAATCAAAGTGAGGAGTTTCTTGCGTAGTGGATTGGATTTTGGCAAAGCGGCAGCGCGATTGAAATTAGCAAACAGTCTGTTTCGAACTTCAATTGCCTCTTCTATGGTCTTCATACCAATCGCATTTTCTGCGATGCCCTCAATTGGGAAAGTTCTGGTCACAGCGCCAGCCGTCATAACAATCTGGTCATAGGACAGTGTGATTGTCTTTCCACCTTCAACTTCGATAGTTGCTTTCTTGGTTTTGTGAACAACTTGAGTCATGCGCCCACTGACCAAAGTGGTCTTCTTGAGGTGTTGACGGTGAGAGACGACAGTGTGCCGAGCTTCGATCGATCCAGCGGCAACCTCCGGTAGGAAAGGTTGATAAGTCATGTATGGAAGCGGATCAACCAAAGTGACCTCGGCTTCGCCTTTCTTTAGGAGCTTCTCCAGCTTCCAAGCGGTGTAGAAGCCTGCGTAGCCACCACCGATGATAAGAATTTTCTTTGGTTTAGCAGGTGCTAGAACTTGCTGCAGTACTGCCTTGGGCGTCTTTGACTTACTGGTCTCGACCGTCATGAGATTGAATTACCTTCTGGTTTTTTCTTTCCAGCCCGCCCCGATCGATTGCGATAACAACTCGTACAACAGAGCTAGGGGAACTAACTACCCATAGATTAGCGGATTGGACCGCGACTTGGCGGTGAGCCAGGGGGAAATTAGCTCATACAGGCTTCAGATGAACCCTAAGGCTCAGGAATATACAAGTTGCTAGACCATTCAATACCGCTACATCAGGCTGCTGTCTGAGGCTTAGACGCAGGTGCAGACCTTAGGAGACCAATCGAGTTTTGCAAGGGCTAGGTCACCGATTGGATTCACACCTTTACCAGCAGCCAGCGAATGCGCAACCAGCGCGTGGAGACATTTTACCCGATAGGGCATCCCTCCTGCCGAGATGCCCTCAATTTCATCTACCACTTCAATCTCTTCACGCTCGGCCAAATATTTTTGGTGAGCACGGGTGTAAGCATTAGAAAGTTTGTCGTCTTCTAGCAGTTCCCTTTGGAGTTCCACCATATAGCCGGTTGCCTCAAGGGTTGAAACTGCTGCGGTAGCCGCTTTTTGAGTTAGGTAATACAGCGTTGGAAATGGAGTTCCATCTTCCAATCGAGGTTTGGTTTTGACAACGATTGGTCTTTTGCAAACGCACCTGGCAGCCACCTCAACAATGTCTCGAGCCGGCCTGCCAAGTTGGCGAGAAACTTCCTCTAGATCCTCTGGAGAAATCACTCTTTCTCCTCAGTTGGCTGGTCGATGGCTGCGCGCAAGAAGGACTCCAGCAATGAATTGACCCAGTTGTCATTGGCAGCGGCAATTTCGGTCGAAATCTCATCTGCACTTCGCTTGTCTGCCAGAAGTGCTCCAACAGTTCCCGATGTGTCAGAAAAATCCATTCCGCTGGAATCCATTACTAGGTAAGAGACCTCTCCAGGCAAAACGTAATAAAGACGATCTCGAGCTTGGGAGCGAATATAGACGGGATCTTGCCAACGGTCTCGCTCTACTTGCATTTGCTCAACCTGTTCTTGAGCAAGTCGAATGCTCTCTTCCATCTCAGCAATCTGTCGTCGCTGGTTTAGAAACGCTTCGACATCAGGTGAAATCAGAAAGCTGCCTATCACGACAATTGCAATGACGCTTACCCAAGAGCTATTTAGCCTGAGCGACTTAGCAAGAAGTTTTCCCTGCGAAACCGTAACTGGAACTCGGGGTTCGGGTTTGCGCGCCATAACAGGAGTCTAGAACTCTATGAGTTGGTATCCGAAGATTTAGCTTGCTCGAAAACGAGGAAATGCATCGCGACCTGCGTAAGTGGCCGCTTCGGCAAGTTCTTCCTCAATTCGCAAAAGCTGATTGTATTTTGCGACTCTTTCGCTTCGCGCTGGAGCGCCAGTCTTTATTTGACCTGCGTTAGTTGCTACAGCAAGATCGGCAATGAAAGTGTCTTCTGTCTCACCACTGCGGTGGGAGATGATTGCCTTCATTCCGTGGCGCTGCGCCAGCGACACGGCGTCCATGGTCTCAGTTAGTGTTCCAATCTGGTTCACCTTGACCAAGATTGCATTTCCAGCCTTGTGATCAATTCCTTTTTGAAGGCGAGCAGGATTTGTTACGTATAGGTCATCGCCTACCAGCTGGACTTTGTCTCCAAGGTCTGCGGTGATTTTTGTCCAGCCTGTCCAATCATCTTCTGCTAGTGGATCCTCAATTGAAACCAATGGGTAATTCGCAATCAATTCTGAGTAATAAGAAATCATCTCACTGGCAGTTCTTTCACTTCCTTCGAAGGTGTACTTGCCTGATGATTCGTTGAAAAACTCAGTTGACGCAACATCGAGTGCCAGGGCGATTTCGCTTCCGAGCTTGTAGCCGGCCAACTTAATTGCTTCAGAAATCAGATCCAACGCAGCGCGGTTGTTTGGCAGGTCAGGTGCAAAACCACCCTCATCACCCAAACCAGTTGCCAGTCCTTTTTCTGCAAGTAGTTTCTTAAGGTGGTGGTAAACCTCAGTGCCCCAGCGCAAAGCATCTGAAAATGACTCAGCACCCAGTGGCACAATCATGAACTCCTGAATGTCGACACCATTGTCAGCGTGAGCTCCGCCGTTGATGATGTTCATTAGTGGAACGGGCAGAACGTGCGCATTCGGCCCACCTAGATATCTGTAAAGCGGAAGATTCGATGAGTCAGCTGCTGCGCGTGCATTGGCCAAAGAAACACCCAAGATTGCGTTCGCTCCGAGTTTCTTTTTGTTGTCCGTTCCGTCAAGATCGATTAGTAGATTGTCAACTACTCTCTGGTCGGTTGCATCGGTGTCTGTGAGCGCCTCATCAATCTTCTCGACTACCGCAGCCACTGCATTTCGCACGCCTTTGCCAAGATAGCGAGACTTGTCGCCGTCGCGTGACTCGTGGGCCTCAAATGCACCAGTTGAAGCTCCGGACGGCACAGCTGCCCTGCCGAATGAGTTATCCGTTAGCAAAACCTCAACCTCGATGGTTGGGTTTCCGCGAGAATCAAGAATTTCACGTGCACCGACTGCAGAAATGATTGACAAAAGAAGCTCCTAAAAAGTGGGGAATGAAAACGGCACTGGCTTCGGCTAAATTCTAGTGCTTAGCCCAGTTTGCGAATGTCTAGTTTTTCGCCTGGTTTCAGGACCGCAAAACTTCCGAATCCTTGCTCTTGTAGCTCTGCTAATTGAGCCTTTGTATTCTTGGCGGCCCTCTCTATCCGAACCGACCAACCCTGTTTAATCAAGTCCTGCTGAGCACTCAACGCCGCGCCAAAATCGTCGTCAATTAAGAGCACAAGCAAATTCTCAGAGGAGATTTCGCTAGGCAGCAAATCCAAGATTCTCTCAATGCCAAGCGAAATCCCGACGGCTGGAGTTGAAGTACCCGACCATTGACCCACCATGTTGTCATAGCGGCCACCGCCACCAATGGAAGAAGCTGAACCTGGATGCTCAATTTCAAAAATGGCTCCGGTGTAGTAGCCCATTCCTCGCACAAGTGTTGGATCAAATCTAACTTTGGCTGAATCTGGCAGGCTCTTTACCCAGTCAAGTTCTGCAGGCCACTCTGCTGTCTTGGCGTGCTCCAGCCAAGCGGCAACTTTGGTTGCCACATCGACTCCGTAAGCCTGTTCAATTTCGTCTTTTACGCCTTCGATTCCGACTTTGTCCAACTTGTCGATGGCAATCATTGCTTTTTCCTGCTGCTGAATTCCTAATTTGAGTAGCTGAGAAGACAAAACTCTGCGGTCGTTCAAACGAACCGTGGCATCGTGAATACCTATCGCAGCCAGTGCGGCCAGAGAAGCTGAAATTAACTCGATTTCCGCAAGTTCACTGCCGTCACCCAAAATATCAATATCACATTGCAGAAACTGTCGATAGCGACCTTTTTGTGGTCTCTCCGCTCTCCAAACGGAACCGATTTGAATTGCCTTGAGAACTCTTGGGAGTTTTGAATGATTTGAGGCAAAGAATCTGGTGAGGGGCACGGTTAGATCAAATCGGAGACCCAAGTCGGACAATTCTGATCCCTCAGCAAGAGCACGCTCTAATTCCTCGCCCCTCTTCAAGACTTGAAAGACCAGTTTTTCGTTTTCACCACCCTGGCCAGCGGTCAACCTAGAAATGTCTTCGAGTGCTGGCGTCTCAATTTCTTGAAATCCACGCTCTTGATATGTAGCTCGAATAATTGCCAGCACCTGCTCGCGCCTGGTCTTCTCAACTGGAAGCAGATCGCGCATGCCGCGGGGAGGATTAACTGACACGGCACCAGTTTGGCACAGCCCCGACAAATCCAGCGGTTTATCAGGGCTAACTTCTCAAGGGGCAAAAGATTCGTGAGGGGGTTTAGTTTGCTTTTCAGCATTGCTAATCTTGCCAGCATGTCCGGCCAAGAGAAGCCGAAGCGGGGCCGACCTGTCACAACAGACCCCGCTGCAGTTGGGCTAACCGCGCTCAGATTATTTAGCAAGTTGGGAATTGACAAAGTGACGATGGATGAAGTGGCGGAAGCTGCGAAAATTTCTCGCTCGAACCTTTTTCGAATCTACCCTTCTAAAGCAGCAGTGGTTTGGGGTGGGATGCACGAATTCAATCTCGAATTAGAGCGCAGAATTAAGGAAAGTCCAGAGACGGACGTCGTGAAGTTACTTCACACCTCCTGGGTGCAGGCTATGCACGTTTTGGATTCATCTCTCGAAACTGTTCGACTAAGGCTCAAACTCATTGCCAGCTCCCCCGAAATTTACGGCTGGGGACACGGTCAGATGGAAGAAATTCGACTCTTGATTGAGAGATCAGCTCAGAAGGTAAGTAAGGACCCACTTCGTTCAAGAATTGTTGCTTCTGCACTTATTTCTGTATCGATGGCGGTTCTGGTTTGGTGGGCAGAAAACAATGACCCAAGAACTCCATCCGAGGTTCTAGATGCTGGATTTAAGGACTTCGAAAAGCTGTTTCGCTAGTCCAGATTTACTCTTCCAATAACTCCGGCATCGTTGGCATCAGACAATTCACGCTCTCTAATTTCTTGCTCCAGATTTCTGGTTGCCTCACGAAGAGCCCTCTCGGGATCAAGCTTTAGCGAGCGTGCGCTGGCAACAACGGCCAAGAGAAGGCGGCCGAGATCTTCTTCAGTGGTCATTGGAACCGCCGGTTGCGAAAGCGGGTTCAAGACTCCTGCTTTTTCAGCTTTCCCAATCACCTTATTGGCCCGAGCTAAAGCTGGTAGTTGCTTTGGGACTCCATCCATGATGGAAGTTCGACCAGGTTTTTCTCTCTTCTTGTGGGTGTCCCAGTTCTGCATGACTTCATCGCCAGTTTGCGCAGCAAACATAGCGAGTTCTTCCTCTGTACCGAAAACATGTGGGTGCCTAGAGCGCATCTTTTGCTCCATGTGACTCGCAACATCTTCTATGTCAAATGGCTCGCCCAGAGTCCCAGTGGACGCGAGATCGGTGTGAAAGATAACTTGATAAAGGACGTCCCCGAGCTCCTCCAAAACTTCTTCGCGATTGCCTGCCTCCACGGCATCGATTAGCTCATAGGTTTCTTCAAGTAAATACTGAAGCAAACTTTCATGGGTTTGTTCCGCGTCCCATGGGCAACCGCCAGGTGCTCTAAGTTGATGAGCTGTGTGAATCAGGCTGGCTAGCTTTTCCATCGGCAATTTCCTGCAACTTCCCAAGAAGGTCTCTGACCCAGTTAATCACTTCTCGGTCCCGAAGTGTCTCAGACTCATCTGATTTCGGAATAGCGATTGTCATTAATCGCGAACTCTTTAGGTATTTGACGGATGGGTACCGATGGCTGAACTGGACGAGTTCGGTTTCCGTCAGCTCGACTGGTTGAATCCTGGCTAGCACGCCCAAGAGATTTACTTCCATAAGTCCTTGACGATTAGCAAGTTGTCTGAGCTCAGCCACTTCCAGCAGATTGAGAACAGGTAACGGAGCAGGTCCGAAGCGATCTTCAATTTCTGCCTTAATCTCATCGAGTTGATCCTTGGTTCCAGTCGCCCCCGAGGCGGCTGCAAGTTTGTGATAGGCCTCAAGCCGCAATCGATCCGAATCAACGTACTCGGTTGGGATGCGAGCATCGATTGGTAACTCAAGCTTCAATTCTGATGGCGTGGCTATCTTGACGCCTCTAAATTCACTGACTGCCTCTGAAATCATTCGCATGTAAAGATCAAATCCGACCCCAGCAATGTGACCAGACTGCTCTCCTCCTAGCAAGTTGCCGGCTCCTCTAATCTCCAAGTCCTTCATCGCTACCTGCATTCCGCTGCCAAGTTCGGTGTGCGTTGCAATTGTCGAAAGCCTGTCGAAAGCCGTCTCCCCCAGTGGTTTCACCGGGTCATAGAAGAAATAGGCATAGGCGCGCTCGCTTGAGCGTCCAACTCGACCACGGATTTGGTGAAGCTGGCTAAGTCCAAAATTCTCGGCTCTATCGACAATAAGGGTGTTGGCATTTGGGATGTCGATTCCAGTTTCAATGATGGTTGTTGAAACTAAGACATCAAATTTCTTCTCCCAAAAGTCCACCACCACCTGCTCAAGTTGGTGTTCGGGCATTTGGCCATGTGCAACAGCAATTCTGGCTTCCGGAACCAATTTGGCAAGGTTTGCCGCCGTTGAATCAATAGTTGCAACGCGATTGTGGATGAAGAAAACTTGGCCATCACGAATTAGCTCTCGCCGAATTGCCGCAGCAACGGTGGCGTCGTTGTAGGAACCTACGTAGGTCAAAATCGGATGTCTGTCTTCCGGAGGAGTTGCCAGGGTCGACATCTCTCTTATACCCGTTACAGCCATTTCAAGAGTGCGTGGAATTGGAGTTGCGCTCATGGCAAGAACATCGACGTTTTGACGCAAGTCCTTGATTTTTTCTTTGTGCTCAACTCCGAAGCGCTGTTCCTCATCGATAATCAAAAGACCGAGGTCTCGGTACTTGATTGATTCTGAGAGTAAACGGTGGGTTCCTATCACAAGATCGATTGAACCTGTGCGCAGGCCTTCCAATATTTTCTTTGTCTCAGACGCTGATTGAAAACGCGACAGTGCCGCGATGTTAACGGGAAAGCCAGAAAAACGTAACTGAAAAGTTTCAAAGTGTTGCTTTACCAGCAATGTTGTTGGAACCAACATGGCAACTTGTTTGTGGTCCTGGATTGCCTTGAAGGCGGCTCTGAGCGCAACTTCGGTTTTGCCATAACCAACATCACCAGCCAACAGCCGGTCCATCGGTATTGGTTTTTCCATGTCGCGCTTTACTTCATCTATGGTGGTGAGCTGATCTGGTGTCTCTTGGTATGGAAAAGCATCTTCTAGTTCTCGCTGCCAATCCGTGTCGCTAGAAAAAGCAAATCCCTGAGACTTAACTCGAGCCGCATAGAGCTTTACAAGATCAATCGCAATCTTTCTAACTGCCTTGCGAGCATTACTCTTCGCTCTCGCCCAGTCAGCTCCTCCCATTTTGGAAAGCACTGGGGCTTCACCGCCGACATATCTGGAGAGCAAATCCAGCTGGTCCGTTGGAACAAAGAGAGTGTCTGGTGGATAGCCGCGTTTTGGCGGTGCATATTCAACGAGAAGATATTCTCGTGCTTGAGCGCGATTGGTTCTTTGCACGAGTTCCTTGAATCTGCCAACACCGTGGATTTCGTGGACCACATAATCACCCGCCTTAAGCTCAAGCGGATCAACCTGACTTCCGCGGCGTCTGGCGATCTTTCGCTCCTTGGGGGCAAGATAGGTCGTTGCAAATCCAAAAAACTCTTCTTCAGTTAGAACCACTAACTTTGCGTCAGGCAAGACAAATCCGTGGGATAGGTTTCCAACGGCTACCGTAATTTGTGCAGCTTTGGGCTCTGTAAAGCTCTCAGTCAGAGCGCATGGAAGTTTTTGCCCACTAACCACTTCCATGATTCGCTCGGCAGTGCCGTGACCTCGAGCCAATAAAACAACTGACTGCTTATTGGCTAACTGGTCCGCCAACCATTCGATGCTCTCACCGGGTGCAAAAGTTGGAACTTCCTTTAGTCCAAGATCCACAGAGTCTTCGCTAAACAAGGAAGAGATTTCTAACAACTCGCGGTCACTGCGAAGCAAAGACTTAAGTTCTGGAAGGTCGATGTAGCCACCCTCGGATAGGTCGATGGGAGCCTGTGCACCGGAGAGGGCAACATCCCATGCAGCATGAAGGAACTCTTGGTTTGTTTTGACCAAACTATCTGCCCTGGCGGCAAGTTTCTCGGGCTCTAGCAATATCGCGACTGAAGTTTTTATGTATTGAGTAATTGGAACCAGCTTTTCAGCAAGGACTGGTGCTAGAGATTCCATGCCAGACACAGGGATTGCGTTGGCAATCTTTTCCAGCATTTCTGTCAAATTGGGAAACTCATGCGCCATTTCTCTTGCTTTAGCTGCAACCGCGGGGGTAATCAGTAGTTCGCGGGCAGGGAAAATTTCTACTTCCTCTATTGCAGCCTGAAAGGACCTTTGGTCGGCAACGTGGAATTGGCGAATTTCATCAACCAAATCACCAAAAAATTCCAAGCGAACTGCAAAGTCCGCGGTCGTGGGAAAGATATCAACAATGCCTCCTCGCACTGAAAATTCGCCACGCTTGGTTACTAGGTCGACTCTTTCATAGGCAAACTCAATTAACTTGAGTGTCAATTCTGGCAATAAGTACTCTTTGCCCTGCTTGATCTGCAGAGGTTCATAGTTGACTATCCCATCAATCAGTGGCTGCAGAGCTGCCCGAATCGACATAAGAATTACTAAAGGCTTTTGCAGCTTTTGCTTTTTGAGCTGAGCGATTCGATGTAGGGCACTGACACGCTTACCTACTGTTTCAGGTGAAGGAGAAAGTCGCTCGTGTGGAAGGGTTTCCCAGGCTGGAAAATCAATTACTTCAAGATTTTCAACCAACTCAGAAAGTGAGGTGGAAAGTTCCTCCACTTGCCTTCCGGTGGCTGCAATTACAAGCACTGGCTTTGCTGAGCTACGCAAAATATTGGCAAGAACTATGGCTTGGGTCTTGGCTGGAGCGAAGAGTTCAGCGGCTTTGAGCTCACGGGTAGGCTGCAGCGAGCGCGCTTGCGCGGCCGCAGAAATTAGTGAGCGGATGGTCACCCTAGGAGTTTAGGGCTAGAGACCGATGATGTTCTTAGTTTTTTGAATTGCTTGCTCGACCAGCTCTTTTAGCTTGGACCGCTCTTCAGAGTTGAAATTCTTGAGGACAAAGTCCGCCACTTCCTGGCCATTAGTTGGGCGACCAATGCCGAAGCGAACACGGTGATAAGCGGTTCCGCACTTCTCGCTGATATCCCGCAGACCGTTATGACCGGCATGACCGCCATCAAATTTGTTTCTAACCTCGCCAAATGGCAGGTCTAGTTCATCGTGAATCACAATTAGCTGATCGGAATCTAGTGAAAAGAATTGAAGGAGTTGACTAGCTGGGTTCCCCGATAGATTCATATAGCCGTTGCTTTTGGCTAAAACAATTTTTGGACCACCAGGCGAGCGAAATTCTGCGACAACGGCACCACTCTTGTGTGACTTGAAGCTTGCACCAAGATAATGCGCAAACTCATCAACTACTATTTGCCCAATGTTGTGACGGTTAGCTTCGTGCTCCGGCCCTGGATTTCCAAGGCCGAGCACTAGCCAGGTCAAATTATTACTTGTCAGTTTCTTCAGACTTTTGTGCGGTTGCTACAGGTTGTGCTGGCTCAGCTGCTGGAGCTTCCTCAGTTACGCCAGCCTTGGTCTCAACAACCGAAGCAACAAGTTCGGTAGCAGGAAGATCCATGCTCACACCCTGTGGAACATTAAGGTCTGCCACGGTGTAGTGGTGACCAACTGGGTGGTCCTTGGAAATTACAAGCTCGATGAACTGTGGAATGTGGGTAGCCTCTGCCTCAACCTTGACAGTCTTGTGCTCCAGATCCAAAACGGCTCCACCGATAACTTCACCAACAACGTGAACTGGCACCTCAACGTGTACCTTCTCACCCTTTCGAACCTCAACCAGGTCGATGTGCTCGATGATCTGGGTAACCGGATCTTTAGCCGCGCTCTTTACAAGAACCAGCTCTTCTTTCCCAGAAATGTTTAGCTCAAGCAGTGCATTTTTTGCTCTAAGGGCTAGCGCAACCTGGTGGGCTGGCACGTGGATGTGACGAGTGGCGTTTCCGTGACCGTAGATAACGGCAGGAGTTCTTCCAGCGGCTCGTAGTTTGCGGGCAGCGCCCTTGCCGAATGATGATCTAACTTCGGCTTGAATCTTTGTCTCAGACATTTTTTCCTCGCAGTAGTGGGCGAGGAAACCTCGTCGATAACGGATACCTTGGGTACCCCTCGCCGCTGAACTCCAAAAGAATAGCGGATTAAACCTTGGATTCTCAAGCCTTACTTAGGAAACAGCGTCCTGAGAGCCAGCGGACTCAATTTGCCTAACCCAGACAATCCGGAGTGACTAGCTGAGTTAGGGATTAGTTTTGCGCTCTCAAGCTTTAGGCGTGACCAGGGAATAAAGAGTTCACTGAGTCGTCATAAAAGACCGCCGCGATTGCCTTAGCTATCAACGGGGCAATTGATAGAACCGTCAAACTATCAAATTCTTTGTCGGGAGTGATGGGCAGCGTGTTGGTTACAACAACAGAATCAATCACCGGGTCAGAAAGTCTTTCTTTAGCAGGTGGAGAAAAGACAGGGTGAGTTGCGGCCACGATTACTTTGGCAGCGCCATTCTCCTTGAGTGCCTTGGCGGCTGCCAAGATAGTGCCGCCTGTGTCGATCATGTCATCAACGATGAGACAGTCTCGTCCTCGAACTTTTCCAACAATTTCGTTGACCTGAACTTGGTTTGGCTTATCAGGATCACGGCGCTTGTGAACAATTGCCAGTGGACTGCCAAGTCGATCAGCCCAGATATCAGCAACTCGCACGCGTCCCGAATCGGGTGATACGACCGTTAGATTTTCCGTGCCATATTTATCTGAAACGTGATCTGCCAGCAGTGGCAATGCCCAAAGGTGATCTACCGGTCCATCAAAAAATCCTTGAATCTGAGGTGCGTGAAGATCAACTGCCATGAGTCTGGTTGCCCCAGCAGTTCTAAATAGGT
>CAYXWU010000003.1:0-48060 GCA_964468885.1 uncultured Aquiluna sp.
CATACTCTTCTGGGTTTTCAGCTGGATCAAGTCCTAGTTTCTGCATTTCTTGAACAGCCAAGAATTCAGCGTTACCACCAAGCATGATGTCGGTTCCACGACCGGCCATGTTAGTTGCCACGGTTACGGCACCAAAGCGGCCCGCCTGGGCAACAATTACTGCTTCGCGAGCGTTATTTTTTGCATTCAAAACTTCGTGCCGCACGCCAGCTTTGGCGAGCAGCTTCGACAGATACTCGCTCTTTTCAACAGATGTGGTTCCAACCAGAATCGGCTGTCCTTTTTTATGCCGATCCATAATGTCGGCTACCACCATCTTGAATTTGGCCTCTTCATTCTTATAGATCAAATCTGACTGATCTTTACGAATCATGGGCTTGTTGGTTGGAATTGGCACCACGCCCAGTTGGTAAGTCGACATGAATTCAGCAGCTTCAGTTTCAGCTGTTCCAGTCATACCACTGAGCTTGTTGTAAAGCCTGAAGTAGTTCTGAAGAGTAATAGAGGCAAGAGTCTGATTTTCTGCCTTAATTGCAACATTTTCTTTGGCCTCAATTGCCTGGTGAAGGCCTTCGTTGTAACGGCGGCCCGGCAAGATTCGGCCAGTGTGCTCGTCGACAATCAGAACTTCTCCGTTGGTGACTACATAGTCCCGGTCTCGTCTAAACAGCTCCTTAGCGCGAACAGAGTTATTCAGGAATGAAATCAGTGGGGTGTTGGCAGTCTCGTAGAGATTATTGATTCCAAGGTAGTCCTCGACTTTGTCGATACCCGATTCCAAAACCGCAACAGTTCGCTTTTTCTCATCGACTTCGTAGTCTTCATCGATTTTCAACGTCTGAACCAATTTCGCAAAAACACTAAACCAGCGATTTACATCAGCACTTGCTGGACCAGAGATGATGAGTGGCGTTCTTGCCTCATCAATCAAAATTGAGTCAACCTCATCGACGACGGCGAAGTAGTGACCACGCTGGACCAAGTCCTGCTTGGTAAGAGCCATATTGTCGCGCAGGTAATCAAAACCAAACTCGTTGTTAGTTCCATAGGTGATGTCGCAGGCATACTGCGTTCTTCTAAACTCTGGGTCTTGCCCAGTCAGAATGCAACCAATGGTCATTCCCAGTGCGCGATAAATTCTGCCCATCAACTCAGACTGGTAACCAGCCAAGAAATCATTGACGGTAACGACGTGTACTCCTCGACCAGGAATTGCATTCAGATAGGCGGCAAGGGTTGCGACCAGAGTCTTTCCTTCACCGGTTTTCATTTCGGCAATGTTTCCTAGGTGAAGAGCTGCTCCACCCATTATCTGAACATCGAAGTGTCTAAGGCCCAGCGTTCTGACCGATGCTTCTCGCACTGCAGCGAATGCTTCGGGCAATAATTCGTCCAGCGTCTCGCCGTTTGCAAAACGCTCCCTGAGTGTTCTGGTTTCCCCTTTCAGCTCTTCATCGGAGAGCTGTTGGTAGTGCGGCTCTAGAGCATTGACCTCTTTAGAGATTGATTCAAGCTTTCGAAGCAGTCTGCCCTCGCCTGCGCGCAAGAGGCTATCGAGAATGGAAGCCAAGTAATACTCCTTAGTAACGGGGTAATTCTAGTCGCGGCAGCTGGCTAGCGACCCAGGCTGATAACCCCGTAACTGTAGCCTTTTCGGCGGTAAACCACTGCTGCCGAATCGGATTCAGAGTCATGATAGAGGTAGAAGTCGTGGCCGAGCAGCTCCATCTGATCAACAGCATCTTGAGCGGTCATCGGAACTCTTTTGAATTCTTTCCTGCGAATTACAAGTCCCGCAGACTCCTCAACGATTGGGATTTCCCCTGTCAAAAGATCATGATCAACCGGAGTTATGTCTAGTGCTGAGAAATTAGAAGCTGATAACTCGCTTGCACCAAGATTTTTGTGTGCGCCGCCTCTGTGGACTTTGTGTCGATCGGAATATCGCCGCAGTCTCTGCAGGAGCTTTTGGAACGCCATGTCAAAGGCAGAGAACTTATCTGATGCCTGTGCTTCCGCTCGAACAATGTGCCCAGGCTCAAAGACGGTTAGTTCTACAGCATCTTCTTGACCGGCGTTGCGGTTGTGATCGAATCTGGTGACCTTTATGTTTAGCTCTTGTGGCCGATGGGCAAATTGTTCAACCTTGCCGGCTTTTTCGGAAACATATTCTTTGAAGCGATCTGAAATACTGAGGTTTTTTCCTGTGAATCTAATTTCCATTTTTACCTCCGATCGGGTCCTAGCCCTGCTTCCAAATTACGCCTATATGACGGGCTGTCAAACCCGATGCTAAACCTCCTAGCTAATACGCAGGAAGCTACGGGCTCATAGCCAGCTGCCATCAAACTGCGGCGCATTTCCAAAACAGTGGCGCCGGTCGTTGCTACATCATCTACCAGCAAGACTCGGCCTCGGCCCGGCACGGCCTCAAATGCCAAGTTGGTGTTAGTTATTCGAGCAGGCATGCTTAGCTGACGTTGATCTTGAATATTTCTGGTTTTTTTGAGAAAAACTCTTCTTCTGTCGGAAAGTGATGTTTTGCTTACAAGGCGCTCGATTGGAACAAATCCCCGTCTACGAAAATTCGCGGCGTTTTTAGGTGGCAGGGCATAGTAATCAAACCTCTCTCGCTTTTGAATTTCCACTACCAATGAATCCAATAACTGAGCTAAGTATTTCTCTAGCGACATTCGACTTTTGTCTTTGTAGCTCTTCAGAATTAGCTCAAAGTTACCAGTGAGCTCATTGGAGAAATAAATGTTCAGATCGGCGATGGTTCCCCAGTGAAAACCGGCCATCGGCCTGCAATCGCCACACAGGGGTTTGGGCAGCTTCCCACACACCACACATGGCGAAGGTAAAAGAAAGTCGAGCAGCATTTTGAGAGTCTTCAGCAAAGATTGCTGCTTTTGTTGTTCGGTTTTACTTCTGTGGAGAAAGCTCAGCGACCGCTGGCAATGTCGATAACATCAGTTTGGATTCGCTGCCAGGTGTTCCCAGAGAGTGTCCAAACTTCGCCAGCCTCTGACAAGAGATAGCTATCAATAACAGCAAAGCCTGCTTCAATGACTGAACCCGTTACCAGCGGTGCTGTTCTTTGCTTGCGTGGACCGCTAATGGGATAGTCATAGATACTGCCTGGGTTGCTAACGGTCTTTGAAAGCATTCGAACTACGGTTGATTGCTGCCAGGATATAGACGCCACCCCGGTAACCTCTGGTTCAACAACTAGGTTCCCAGTCAGGCGGATTGGAGCTCCCTGCTGATTTCTAACTATTCCGAAGATGCGAATAGATTGCCCGGAGTCAGACACCAATACCGCTAATCGCGCGCCCTCTGGCGAAACTGCTGCACTAACAACACTGCCCGAAAACGGCAACGGTAATTCAATGGTGTTATTGGATCTATCAATGACTTCAATGCTGCTTGCAAGAGACCCCCTGAAAATCCAGGTTTGCCCAAACAAATCAGTCTGCATATCTGCAACCAAGTCGGTTGAAGAAATCCGAGAACGGGTGAAGTTATCCCCCTCTTGATTGAGTCGATAGATGCCTGAAGGTGTGGCAACCAGCAGCTGCTGTCCCTCCGCGCCAACTGCCAGTCGGGCAGGATTTAGTGTGGCGAGTACGTCTTCCGTGCCAAGCACTGGGCCAGCTTCTGAACCACTCAACCTGGTTATTCCACTATTAGTAAGTGCAAATGTGGCAGAGGCTGGAATGGCAGGAAATTCTGCGGCTGAAATGTCTTGTTCTGCACCGGCAATTAAAACCGCGACATCAACGATCCCGGGTAGCTGCAGTAGCGTGCTCCTCAGCTGAGTAAGAAGAAGCCCACGTTGGCGATTATCGGCAGCAAGGGCGGTTGCATCTAAATCAACCATTGCCTTACCTTCTTGCACCAAAACTGCGTTTACTTGCAATTTGGTTCCTGCCGGAATTGCCGAGAGCACTGATTCACTAAGCCAGGCAGCTGGTCCGTTTAACAGAGCATTCACTAGCTGGGTAGGCGTTGAGGAACGCTTTGGAAACCACCTCACATCTGGCACCAACTGAGAACCAGATGAATCTAAGAAGTAAATTGGAAATTGAGAAAAGACAACTTCAAAGACTGGAACAGACACGACAGTTAGGTTTGGTGCACTAGATATGCGCCACTCCCCGTTCTCTTGCGCTAAGCGAAATCTAAGGTTGGTTGTAGTTGGCGAGATGTTCTCATAGGAGCCATCTTCATTTACTTTGGCCCCGACTGGAACGTTTACCACCAGCGCTACTTCACTGGCAGGTTCAAGTTCATAAGCACCTAAACGAATTAGAGTTTGCTGTCCTGGGCGCCAGCGAGCTGCAAAGTCATCGGTCAGGTACTCCCTGGCAACCTGGTAGTCGTTTTGTGGACCAGTTCCTGCAGCTAGGAACCCTGAAACTATCTCACTTGGTGTAGCACCAGGCAGTGGTGAGGCCGGTGAATAGAAAGAGAGATCTTGTTGGTCTGGCGTTGAAAGCTCAGGCCCTGCTTCAACATTCAAATTGCTTGGAAGGCTGGCGCAACCTCCTAAGAGCGCTGCAGTGATTACTAGGGCAAGTTTTCGCATTAGGCCTCCAGACCTCTCGGAGGCAAAGGAAGCGGAGAATTGGCAATCACGGCTTCCCTTGACTTAGGAAGAGTCAATCGGAAACTGGTTCCAACCTTTGGCTTGGACCAAACTTGCAGCCAGCCTCGATGCAGAGTTGAGTCCTCTTTAGAAATAGCCAGACCAAGCCCTGTTCCCCCAACTGAGCGCTGGCGTGCTGGGTCCGCACGCCAGAAGCGATCAAATACTCGATCCAATTCATTGCGATTCATGCCAACACCGCGATCTGTTACGCAAATAGCTACAGCCTGGGCATTTTCACCAATTTCAACGCTGACATCCTTGCCGCCTCCATGCTCAATGGCGTTTGACAGCAGGTTCCGCAGGAGTCGCTCAATTCTTCTGGCATCAATCTCGGCGCGGACTGGCTCATCGGGAGCGAGTAAATCAAGGCTGGTATTTCTATCCTTTGCGAGCGGCTCAATTGATTTGATAGCTGCAGCAGCCACTGCTTTGACATCGTGATATTCAAATTCTGGAACGATAGCTCCAGCGTCGTATCGCGAGATTTCGAGCAGATCGCTCAACAGCCTGTCGAATCTTTCTATTTGGTCCTGCAGTAACTCTGCGGATCTCGAAAGGGATGGCTCCAACTTGGAACGATTACTAAACAGAACCTCTCCAGCTAACTTAATAGTTGTCATCGGAGTTCTTAGCTCATGTGAAACGTCGGAAACAAATCTTCTCTGCATCCGAGAAAGGGCATCGAGCCTTTCAATCTGTGTCTGAAGACTGGTCGCCATCTTGTTGAAGGAGCTAGCCAAGGTGGCCAAGATGTCTTGTCCTGTTTCGGGCAACCTTTTGTCCAGCTTGCCCTCAGATATTTCTCGCGCTGCCTCGGCGGCCTCTTCAACCGGTGCCACCAATCTCCTGGTAACAAAGAAGCTAGCTGCCGCAATCAATGCCAGAAGAAAAAATCCACCTATGGCTAAAGCATTCTGCACAAGCTCAAGCGCTCTTTGTTCGGCGGCAAGACTATAGACCAAATAAAGCTCGAAGTCTCCGGCAATCGGAATAGCAATCGGAGTGCCAACCGTAATGCCGGGAACTTCTGCGTCTTCAGATTTCAGCGAAACAGGCGTGAAGGTAAGTCTTCCGGCGGCTTCTCGAACCTCGGTCCTAAGCTCATCGGGAATTGCTTGCAAATCTAGATTCTGCGAAATCGGCGATTGAAAGAGCTGCAGTTGTCCTTGCCCTGGTGATCTCAAGAGTGCAACTTGCCTTGGGGCAGAACCACCGGAGATTTCCAACGATGGCACCACTGAGTTCAGAAGAGTCTGCAACGCTGTCTCGTCAGTCAGTGAGCTAGCAGCGATTGTGGTTTGCACAGAGTCCACTGCTCGCTCTGTTTCTGTTAGCACCTGACTTAGACGATTTTGATAAAAGCTATTTGCTAGCGAATAAGAGAGGAAGCTTCCGATGATGGCAACAGAAATTCCACCCAGAAACACTGTGGTCAATACTGCACGGGCAGTTAGAGACTTACGAAATAGAGAAATCACTGAGAGTCAGAGCCAGCTCGATATCCGTGACCGCGAACTGTCATAACAATCTTTGGGTTCTCAGGATCCTCTTCAATCTTTGAGCGAAGCCGCTGAACGTGAACATTTACCAATCGAGTGTCAGCTTTGTATTGATAACCCCAGACCTGCTCAAGCAACATTTCACGACTGAAAACCTGTTGTGGCTTTACTGCCAGAGTGTGCAGCAGCTTGAATTCCAGTGGGGTGAGGGAAAGCATCTGGGTTCCACGTTTGACTTCAAAAGTTTTCGGATCAAGCGACAGTGGTCCAATCTGAACAGTGCTCGCATCGTCAGAGATTGGACGCAGCCTTGCACGAATTCGAGCAACTAATTCAGCACCATTGTGAGGTTTCACAACGTAATCATCAGCACCAGCCTCTAGGCCAGCCACTACGTCATCGGTGTCACCCTTGGCAGTCAACATCACAATTGGGACACCTGAAAATGCTCTGATTGATTTGCAAACTTCAATTCCACTTTGGCCGGGAAGCATAATGTCGAGTAAAACAAGATCAGGGTTCTGTTCTTTGAAAACGTCAACCGCTGATAGTCCATCGCTTGCGAAGACCGGCGAGTAGCCACTGGCGGAAAGTACTAGGCCGACCATCTCACGTAGAGCATCATCGTCATCAACCACCAGAATCCTGTGGGACATGACACCTCCATTCGGCAAACTAGCCTGAGACCAATTTAGCTGTTTCGTATTGCCGCAACAGCCCTGTCGGTAATTTCTCTCATCAGGCTCTCACTACTAGCCTCGACATTTAGCCTCAAAAGCGGCTCGGTATTGGAGGGCCGGATGTTCGCCCACCACCAAGCATTAGGTTCTCCCCCATAGAAGGTGGTTCCGTCAAACTCCTCTTCGCTGACAGCATCCACACTTTGCCTTACCCGCTCCAGTGCGGCCTGGCGATCAGTGACTGTGGAATTTATCTCCCCTGAGGCAAAGTAAGGGGTGGTTCTCGCGGCAAGCTCTGACATCTGCAGCTGTCCCAAACCTAACTCGCTGATGACATGCATGGCAGCCAACATTCCATTGTCGGCTCCCCAGAAGTCTCTGAAGTAATAGTGAGCCGAATGTTCACCACCAAAGACGGCGCCAGTCTCAGCCATCTTGTCTTTGATTAGAGAGTGGCCCACCTTAGTTTTCACAGCTTTTGCGCCATTTCGATCAATCTCTTCACTGACAAACTTAGAAGTAAGAAGGTTGTGAAGTATCACAATGCTCTTTTCACCTAGGTTTCTTACCCTCTCAATTTCCCGTCGTGAAACTATCGCCGCAACAGATGAAGGGCTAACCGCGTTGCCCTTCTCATCAACCACAAAGCATCGATCCGCATCTCCATCAAATGCAAGACCTAGGTCGGCTCCAACTTCCAGCACCTTCTTTTGCAGATCAACCAGGTTCTTTGGTTCTAGCGGATTAGCCTCATGATTAGGAAAGCTTCCGTCTAGCTCAAAATACAAATCCACTAATTCAATATTGGGATTGTTGCCTAGCACAGCTGGAACAGTCAGGCCACCCATTCCATTAGCTGCATCAACCACTATCTTGAGCTTTCTAATTTTGCTCAAATCAACTAACTTGTTCAAATAGTCTGCGTAGTCGGCTAAAACATTAAGTTCCCTTTTATCTCCGATTTGTTCATTCTCAGTAATGCCAGAAGCAAGAAAAGCTTTCGCCCGGTCCCTAATTTGCGCAAGTCCAGTATCCAAGCTGATTCCCCTAGCGCCTGCTCGAGAGAATTTAATTCCGTTATAGCTAGCTGGATTATGGGATGCTGTGAACATAGCAGCCGGCAGATTGAGTTTGCCGGATGCAAAGTAGCTCATATCAGTTGAGCAAAGGCCAATCATTACGGCATTAGCTCCACGGAGGTTCGCTCCTTCAGCAAATGCACTTGCAAAGCCAGGTGAAGAAACTCTCATGTCATGGCCCACCACGAGCTCTTTTCCTGCAAGAGACAACTCATCAGCAAAGGCAGCCCCGAAACACCGAACAATCTCTTCAGTTAGCTCAGTGCCGACCAGACCGCGAACATCGTAGGTTTTGACGAACTTATCGAAATCGACCAAAAATCACCCTCACCGCAATTGACACCCAAGAATACAATGCCCTCATGGCAGCCATCAGTCGAGACCGGCACGGTCGCGGGATGCGCAGGCCCCTACCCTCCAAACTCTTCAAACACGGCACCCGGACTGAGCTGTTTCGTTTGGTTGTGGAACAAACTTGCGAATACCTCCGATCTGAGTTTCCCGAGTTAGCCGAGTTGAAGTGGCGCATTGAAGAGGTACCTGAAATAGATCGCGGTGAAGCGCTAACTCGCTACACAACGCGCAAAGGGAATATGACGATTGTGCTTTATCGAATCCCAATTGAAAGACTGTCCTTCAAAGGCGCTGACCTGCGGGCTCAAATTGAACAATCGGTTATTTCAGCCGCTGCTGACCTGATCGATAAAGACCCTTGGGAACTGATTCACCCAAGCTAGCGAATAAAAACACTTAGTGATTGCCCGGGGTTGGCATTCTCACTTGGATTGATAACCGCATAGCCCCTTGCACTCTTGAGTTGCAATGCAGCCATAAACTCTCCAGCTGCCTGCACAGAAAGTCTGCTGCCGCTTAAAGGCAAGAATTGAATGTCGTTGGCAGCGAGCCTGACCACGGATGATTCCACTCCTGCCTCTGATCTGACAGACAATGTCACTTCGAGTGGAGCGGAGCCTGGATTAATCAGGGCAATCTCTGAGTCAATCGATGGAATCGGTAAGTACAAATTCTTGAATCGCTCTAGCGGAGAAATCCACTGGTAATCCAGTGGGATCAATGATGGATTCAAAATGCTGGCCAAAACGGGCTGGGAACTTTCAATCTCGACTACGTAATCACCGTTAGCCAGTGCAGGTTGAATTTCAAATAGTTCGCCAGATGCCAAGCTAAATTCCTGGGTTAGCGTGCTGGTCGAGGCTGAGTGGTAGGTCACGCTCAATTGGGTATCGCTAATTGGTGCAAAGACTCGCAGTCTTGGTCTCTCATATCCTTCAGCCAAAATTCTTACTGGCCCCAGCCATAAATTCTCACTTGCTTCTCTAATAGCAGTGTCGAGTGAAACACCTAGTGAGTTGAGTCCATCGCTGTAGCGATGCTGAATCGCAACTACCAAGCCAGCTCCACCGGACTCGAAATAAACCGCGTAGCTTGGTTCGACGCCAACCAGGGCTGCCAGGCTAATCAGTTCTTCGCGAAGCGGCCCAATCACAAACCTTTCGGTAATGACCTTGTCTCCGAAGTGAATCTCGACCAGTAATTGAGTATCTACGTTGTTTGGATTAGCCGCGATCAAAACAGTTTCTTTTCCTGCACCGCCATCGCCGGATACGAACCAGCCGTTGGTCTTTGGTTGCTCGCAGTAGCCGGCGAGTAATCCACTAGCCCTTGGTCGGTCAACAACTTGGTATTGAATTGCACTCAACAATTCAGTGGACTGCTTCTCACCTTCTGCACTGAGCGCAACAAAACTTTCAGCAGCTGTTGGATATTCAGCATCGGTACTAGATCTGGACCGCAGGCTCGCGCTACCGACCCTTTCAATTTTTCCAATCTCGGTGCCAGTGCGTCCGGCCACCTCAACAAAAGCTCCAGGACAAGCAATCGTGAGTGGAAGTGGATCAACATCAATTGCAAACTCACTAGCGGGAGAAGTTAGCTCTGTGTCAGAAGTCGGAATTAGATAAGCCCCGACTAATAGAGCCAAACCAATAAGTGCTACTAACGCCTTGGCAAAGGGGTTCATTTCACTTCCCTTCGCCGGTAGCCACGAACAACGGCTGAAGTCGGAATCAATAACAGTCCATAGATTGCCAACAGCGCGAGCTGCCACCCGCGATTACTGGAAGAAATTTCAACCTCTGGTTCACTGCGTTCGCTGGTAACTCGAAACAAAGAACCAAATTCGCTTTCCCCTGCAATCTGGAAATATTCCATACCCGTCACAGCCGCTTTGGTAGCTAATGCTTGCGGCTGCGAGCCAACAACCAAAACGAAATCTATTCCTAACTCCGACACCAAGCTTCCAACCGCTGCTGGATTGGCGGCTACCAACTGCGCCGTCAAGTCCGCCAGCGGTTCCTTTATTGTCGATTGAGCACCAAAGGCCAAATACAGAACAGAGCGCTCATCCGCGCTCCTTCCATCGCCCCAGACCAATTCCGATTCAATAGCCTCGTCAAAGTGAATGACTAGTGTTCTGGTTGAGAATTCTGCATCAGCTTGGGCAACCACCAAGGCCGGGGCCGAGAGGTCTTCTATTTGCTGCGGCTTTACCGACATAACACCAAACAAAACTGCGCTCGTTGCAACCCCCGCTGCCAAAAGTGCAGCCGCTGCAATTTTGAGTTGCCGCTTCTTGATTCCTTGGAAGACAAAGACCAGCAGCAAAACAATTGCTAGAGAGAGTAGGCCTGCAACTTCAGCAAATGAATAACCTAGGATTCGATCGGCTGCAATAAACAAAGCAGTCAAGCTTGCAGTAGCCAAGCTGTGCAATGCTCTTCCGAGTGCGGCGGCGAGCACTAGAGCCAATCCCAACACCACCACATACCAAATCAATTGATCTGTGACAACGGATCGGTTTGAACTGGTCAGTGCAAACAGTGCTGAATCTAAAGCACTAGTTGCAATAAACCATGGCATCAATAACGCAGTGCCAGGAATTAGGGAGATAAGAAGCGGGAGCGCCTTCGCAAGATTGGTAGCTACCAGCGCGACGACGGCCAGGCCAAGAAGAATGAAAACTACTGGATTAGAAATAGCAACAAGTGCTCCACTCAATCCCGCTAACGCTCCCCAGCGCCAGGCTCTTGCTGAATTGAAAGAATCCCGGCACTTCAGAAGCAAATAAAAAGTCACTGGGGTGAATATCAGGACCACCAGTTCGACCGCCGCCGCCCTGCTTTGCAGCTGCAGGAGTGCAGGGCTTAGTGCAAAGGAAAGCGCTGCCAAATTTCTCAGCCAGGTGCGCTGCGTGAACTGCCCAAACAGCAGCCATCCAGCAATAAAAGCCAAAGAGGCAGACAGAAAGACAAACCAGTTGAGTATCAACGATGGTGATGCTGGAATCAGGGCAATCAGCGCATAAAACCAATTGAACGGATCTGAGGGGAAAGAGACGCCATCCAGATACTGCACGGTGTCTACTCCAGTCGCAGCCCAAATACTCTCAAAGCTTCTACCGATTGGAGAGCCATCCGTTGATAACGCAGCCAGTGGAAAATTACCCAGAGCTAAAACCGGTAAAAGTAAAGTCAAGTAAAAAGCGCCTGATGAAAAGTATCCCTTTTTGCCAAATCTGCTCGGCTCTGGCGGAAACTCGAGTTGCTTTGTTTGCTTTTGCTTTATTTGCTTTCTCGAAGCAACCAAGCCTTTAGCCGCGGCAATGGTCCCCAGCTGACGCAAACTCCTTCGAGCAGAAATGCGAGTCGGTAACGTTGCCCAACCCCACAGCCAAGCGGAAAACATTCCTGTGATTCGACTGGGGCGCTTTATGAATATTGCATAAGGAATAGAAAGCAATACCAATACCGGCAGGAACAAATAAAGAAGTGGAAGCAGCCCCCTTGGAGAAATCAAGCCAAAGAGATGCAGATGAGCCTTGGCAATTGCAGTTCGGTATCCTCCGCCGAGCCATCGACGCGAGCGCTTTCCCTGCATTGCAAGACCAGCGTGCAGAACTTTTGCTGATGGCTCGACTACAACTCGATAACCAGCAGCTCTAGCCTTCAAAGAAAACTCAATGTCCTGGGCAAGCACCGGTGACTTATCATTCAACCCGCCGAGCTTTTGCCACAACTCAAAGCCGACCAACATTCCGGCAGTTGAAACTGCCAGAGTGTCACTTCTGATATCAAATTGACCCTGGTCGTATTCGCTTTCAACCAAGAGGAAAGGTTTTCCGGAAGGTGTGAGCGTGAGCCCAAGTTGTTGGATCTCAATTGGCAAGTCCCAACGCAATAATTTCGGACCAACAACCGCCACAGATTCAGAAACTTCGGCTGTTTTAGCAAGTTGCGTCAGTGCATTTGGTTCCGGAGCTGAATCATCGTGCAAAATCCACAGCCACTGCGGTTTAGTTTCAAGGGCCTGAATGCCAGCTTCAATTGCTGCGCCTAGACGCAGGTCCCCTGGTTGAACTAGAGAAAATCCATACCTAGAAACGACTTGCGCAGTTTCCTTGCTGGAAGATGTGTCAACAACGACTACCTGCTGAATGGGATAGAGCTGTTTTGAAACTTGACTGAGAGTTTCAGAAAGGTAAACGTCAGCTGAATTTGCTACGACTACTGCCGCTACCGAGACGGTCACGATCGTTTATGCGCGGCGGCGCAGTCGACGACGCTCACGCTCAGATAGCCCGCCCCAAATTCCAAAGCGTTCATCGTTCTTTAGTGCATACTCCAAGCACTCAGCTCGAACGGTGCACTGTGCACAAATTCTCTTGGCATCGCGAGTGGAGCCACCTTTTTCAGGAAAAAATGCTTCAGGGTCAGTTTGTGCACAAAGTGCATCTTCTTGCCAAGCCAGTGGATCGCCATCGATCTCACTGCCATAAGCCTTAGCGACCCCCAGCTTTAGAACATCTACGAACCAATTAGCAGGCACTTGGTTTTTCTCCACGCCGCTTCCCTCCAGTTGAATAACGCTTGTGTAATTACAGCGGTGTAAGTATGGCCTTGTCAAGTTGAGTTTTACCGCCAGTTACCAAACTGTGAGGAAAGGCTCAAGGTAGCCTTGAGGCATGAAACTCCTGATCACCGGCGGGGCGGGCTACATCGGCTCCCACATAGTCTGGCAGGCCCAGCAGGCAGGTCATGAGTGCGTGGCAATTGACAATCTGTCAACGGGTGTCCCCGCCAGAGTGGACTGCGAAGTTGTCCCAATCGACCTGGCGGCTGAAGCGGCAGTTGAGCAGCTAGAGAAGCTCTTAGCAAGAGGTTTTGATGCCGTTATTCACCTGGCGGCTCGCAAACAAGTGGGCGAATCAGTTGAAAAACCAGAGCTTTACTTCAAAGACAACATTGGTGGACTTGCGAATCTTCTACTTGCAATGCGAAACACCAACACTATGAAACTTGTCTTCTCTTCTTCCGCTGCGACCTATGGTGTGCCCGATCAGGACAGCGTTTCAGAAGATGACGATGCTAAACCAATCAATCCCTATGGCCAGACCAAGTTGGTTGGTGAGTGGATGGTTACCAACGCCAAGCAGTGGGGACTAAAAGCCGTAAGTCTTAGATATTTCAATGTCGCTGGGACCGGCAAGCCAGGACTTGCCGACACCGCAGCACTAAACCTGATTCCAATAGCCATTGGCCAGCTTCGCCGAGGTGAAGTGCCGGTCGTGTTTGGTAACGACTACCCCACACCGGATGGCAGTTGCATTCGCGATTACGTCCATGTCACCGACCTAGCCAATGCTCACCTAGCCGCGGTCCAGTACTTAGCCAGGGAAAGCCGGCCATATGATGTCTTCAATATCGGTAGCGGCAGCGGTGCTTCTGTGATTGAAGTACTGGATGAGCTAAAGGCTGTAAGTGGAATTGACTTCCAATACAAAATCAGCGAGCGCCGAGCTGGCGATCCACCCCGGCTCGTTGCAGATGTTTCAAGAATGAAAGAAGTTCTTGAAATCTCAACCAGTCACTCGCTGCGTGACATTGTTGAATCAGCCTGGAATCTTTAGAACCTGGCCTACCCGAATGCTGTTGGCATTGGTGAGGTTATTGAGCTGAGAAATGGCAGTTGTCGTAACTCCGAATCTGCGGGCAATGCCAATTAGCGTGTCACCAGACTTCACGGTGTAAGTGCGTTGAGTGGGTGTTGGCGAAGGGCTTGGACTTGGCGAGCTTGTTCCAGTTGGAATTTGCAGTACCTGTCCGACTCGGATGGTGGTTGAGCTTCCCATGTTGTTTAGCTGCTGAATGCTGCTAACGGTGACGCCAAAGGAAGACGCAATTCTCGAGAGAGTATCCCCTGACTTCACGGTGTAGCTAGTAATGCTTGGGGTTGGGGTTGGGGTTGGGGTTGGTGAAGGAGTAGGGGTCTGACTAGGTGTTGGAGACGGCGAAGGGGATGGTGTTGTACCACTTGGAATTCGCAACACCTGACCGACCCGGATGGCAGTTGAACTGCCCATGTTGTTTAGCTGCTGAATGCTGCTAACACTTACGCCAAATCTTCTAGCAATGCCGGAAAGAGTGTCCCCTGAGACTACTCGGTAGGTGCTGGGGTTTGCGCTTTGAGTTGGCGAAGGAGTAGGTGTTGGCGTCTGGGTTGGTGTAGGAGTTGGAGTTGGTGGGGTCGTTGGGGTTGGGGTTGGCGTCGGCAGTACTCCACCAAATTCCAGATCACTAAACTCTCCCGATGGCACAGTTCCCCCGGTTGGCACCTGAGCTGATTGCGGGGCGGCAGTGCCTGTTGGAATCTTGCTTGCAAAGTAAGCAGAGACTTCGATGTGACCAGGGCCATCTCCGCGCAATTTAGCCAGGTGATCCCAATTTGAAACTCTGCGCTTCTTGCCGTCTTCGATGTAGAAAATAGCGCCGCGGTTGTCCCTAATGAACGGACCAACCACGCGATCCGAGAGCTTCAGGGCACTGCAGGTGCTGCTGGAAAGTGGATACGGAGTGCCAGGGAATTCAGCAATCGCTAGATCGGAAATTCGGTAGAGCGTTCCCTTGTCAAGCAGATACGCTCCCGACTCACACTGAACCTTCAACGAGTTAAGTCTGCTGCGCACTTGGAAACTTGCCAGGTCTGCTGCTTGAAAATTGAAGACTTTAGAACTTGAAACACTCTGTGCTTGGGCTAAGGATTCGAGTCTAACCAAGCTACCGACACCATCAGCTAAGAAGTGAGATGATCCTTGTTTGACTATTGAAGCTGGGGCAATCGCAACACCTGCATTGAGCAAGCTATTGATAGCCGCCTGAGGTATCTGAATGACTTTGTCCTGCTTCAAAACAGACAAGAACCGAGTAGTCATGTCAGATGTCATAGAGGTTCTTCGAGCTGCACCATTTATGAAGTAGTTGAGCTTGTTGCCGGGTGAGCTAACCATGACAGGGGTCGCCAATTGACCTGAGACATTAGGAATAGCTGCCAACAAGCTATCTGGCACCACCACGAATGAACTTGTCCAATTAGCTGGATCAGAGATTGCAATCTTGCCGTCTGGCGTAATTACAAAGGCACTGCCACTGGCAGAGGCAACAAATCCTCGGATTAGTTCTGGATGCAGGCTTGGTGCAATTACGGCGGGGTCGACCGTTGCGCCAGTTGCGGTAAACCAGCGCTGCAGGTTAGTAGCACTCACCAGCGAAGAGACAAAGCGGTAAGTTTTTCCTCCGCTGGCAACCAGGACATCCTTAGAGCCAGCGAGAGCAAATGTGGCCAACTCCGATGCGAGTGGAGCACCCGGTGTAATGCTTGCAACCTGCTCAACGTTGAGATCAATTTGCGTTGCTGCTTGACCGCCCACGGTATTTAGCGCAAGTGGATCAACCACCAATCGATATTTGCCGTCGTCTACCCAGTACCGAGCGCCACCCACAGCAGTTAGCTGGCTAAGCTGACCGCCAGATGGGAAGTTATCTAGCTGTAGTGGAAGCAGTGGGATGGCAGCATTGCAATCAAGTCCATACTCGCTGGCCACCGCACAATCAGTTACCTCATATTTCTTTCCACCTGCCAACACATATCTTTTATTGCTGGCGTTATCAATCGCCAAATGTCCCATTGCGCCAACTTCCTGGAAGCTGTCCAGGTAAGCCTGCGAGATCTCACCAAGTGGGCCGAGTGGCTCCAAAGAAGCCAGCAGTTTGGGATCTGTCACTCTGTAACGTTGATTGTTGACAATAAGGTAATTTCCGGAAGTCTCGGACTTGAGCAAATACCCACCACCAATTGGTGAGCCAAACCAGTCATGAAAGAAGCGCCAGAAGTTTCTATTGCCATATGCAGAGCAGCTATCGCCTGTTCCATAGAGGTTTCTCAGTGCTGCGTCGTTTGGGGTGTAAGGGGTGTAGTAGTAAAGGTTGGCAGTTGCCTGGTTCTTCAGCAGAAAGCTCTTGCTGCCACAGGAGGCTCTTGGGTTGAAGCGCATGCTGATGACACGGCCGGGCTTCCAGTAGGTGAAGGACCCCTCAGGATTTCCATACCAGCGAAACTGCTTGGCGGCGCGATACATCTGGTTGAAAAGTCCGACAAAAACCTTTCCACAAATTGCCGGATCAGAGTCGGGGCAACCAAATCCCATCGCTGCGCGATACATGTAAGAAGTTGGCTTAGTTGAGGTAACCAAACCTTGTTCTTTCTGAAGTGTGACGATAAGAACTCGAGGGTTAATTCCACAAGCAGTTGCTATCGCATGGATGAGCTGAGCTGCCGAAGCCTGCGGATTGGCAGGAATAGCCGCGCACGGACCCACTTCACCTGGCCCAGTTGCCGGAGTTTCAGGAATTTCAAACTTTGCATTCTTTAGACAGTCGATTGCGGGGTCGGTTGCTCGGCAGTCGCTAACCCGAGAGTCAAGAAATCTTTGAATTTCCGCAACGGTCATAGTTCCAAAATCGAAAAAGACGCTGTCGCTGATGATTAGTCCGGGATCAAATGCACTGCCCGGTGGCGCAGCCTGGGCAGGTTGCGGCATTGCCGTCAAAACGCTTCCGATGAGCGCGGTTGACACCAGAGTTGTAAGAACCTTTTTCATCAGGGAATTACCACCGAGGTTACCGCTGACTCACCGATGTGTCTTTCAGACTCGTAAGTTACTGTCACCACCCCATTGCCACTTGGCAAATCCGAAAGTGGAAGTTCGATTGGGAAGCACTGGGTGTAACCGGAGGAAGGCTCGGCTGCAACTTTCAGAGTCTTTTCAACACTGCCACCCAAGAATCTAACGGTGCAGGTTCCGTCACTCTCATTGATGCTAGGAATTTGTGCCACAACAGTGAGTACGCCAAGTTCCTCTTCAACAACGGCCATCAAAATGTCGACTGAAGTTTTTAATTTCGGCTTGGCTGTCTCAGTTGGCGTTTCAGTCGCCTCCGCACTTTGAGACTCAGTTGGAGTCTCTTCCGGGCTAGCACTTTCAGTAACTAGTTCTTCTTCGGGTAACCCCTCGGCCCCCCAATTTGGGTAAAAAACCGAGCAGCCGGTGAGCAGGGTAAGGGTAAATGCGGCAATGAAAATTGTGCGAATTTTAGCCATGGCTCACCTCCAGCTACCTTCAACCCTAAGTTGAGATTCTTAAAAATCCCTGATGAGATGGGCAGTTTTGGAGATTTAGAGTGCTTTAGAGGCTGGATTTGAGATTCTGATTTTTTTCTTCTACTAGTTTCTGGAGATCTTCTCTGTAATTGTCGAGTTTTTTCTGAATGGCATCATCAGAAATGCCAAGTATTTTCAATGCAAGTAGACCAGCATTTTTTGCTCCATCAATTGAAACTGTTGCAACTGGGACACCTGCTGGCATTTGCACGATCGAAAGAAGCGAGTCCATTCCATCTAATTTATTTAGTGAGACGGGTACTCCGATAACGGGTAGCGAGCTAACGGAGGCCAACATGCCTGGCAAGTGAGCAGCGCCGCCAGCGCCAGCAATGATTACCTTCACACCCTTTGATGCTGCAGCTTTACCCCAGCCAATCATTTTCTCGGGTGTGCGGTGTGCGCTTAGAACTTCTACTTCTGATTCAACACCAAACTCAGAAAGAATCTGCTGCGCTTGCTGCATAACTTTCCAGTCAGAGTCAGAACCCATCACAATTGCAACGATTGCCATAATCTAAGTCTAGACACCCCCTCGATAAAGCATTTCTCTGGCGTCACTTGCTTTGCTCAAGAGCTCTTTCCAGTCAGTTCCAATGGTCGTTAGGTGGCCCATCTTTCTACCAGCTCTGGCAGATTTTTCGTAAGAGTGAAATTTAACCTCTGGAAAGCGCTGCATTGCAGATTGGTAATGCTCGACGAAAGTATTGGATTCATCCACTCCAAGCAGGTTCACCATTACCGCATATTCGCTTTTCATCGCTGTAGAACCTAAGGGCAAATTAGAAACAGCTCGAAGATGTTGTTCAAATTGGGAAGTTACTGATCCTTCAATTGAGAAGTGGCCTGAATTGTGTGGACGCATGGCTAACTCATTTATCAACAAGTTTCCGCCCTCGTCCTCAAACATCTCAACCGCCATTACGCCAGTCACACCTAAACCTTCCGCAACGGCTTTAGCAATTCCTGTCGCAACGCTCTGAGCTGGTGAGTCAGGAGCTGGTGCAATCACCTCTGAACAAACTCCATTGCTTTGAACTGTTTGAACTACCGGCCAAGCGACGAAATCTCCTAATTCATTTCTTGCACTCAATTGAGAGAGTTCCCTCTTGAAATTTACTTTCTTTTCTGCGAGCAAACTGCCGCCGTATTTATCCAACGAACCCAGCCAACTGGCAACGTCTGCGGCTTTGCTTGCTATTTGAACTCCCTTACCGTCATAGCCGCCGATTGGGGTCTTCACTATTGCAGGTCCATGCTCCTGAATGAACTGATCCAATTGTTCTGCCGAGGAGATCTCTCGCCAGGCAGGTTGCGGAAGACCAAGGGTCTGCATCGCCTTGCGCATCGTTAGTTTGTTTTGAGCATGGATCAGAGCAGAACTGCCTGGCCGAACAGCAACGCCTGTGTCTTCTAATTTCTTTAGGTGCTCTACCGGGACGTGTTCGTGGTCAAACGTAATAACGTCTACTGTCTTGGCAAACTTCTGCAGAGTTTCAAAGTCTGTGTAATCACCAACCATGCTGGCCGCCTGGTGAGCGGATGAATTATCTGCTTCTGCAAGAACTTTCAATTCAAGTCCCAGTGCAATTGCGGCAGGCTGCATCATGCGCGCTAGCTGACCGCCACCAATCACACCGATTCTCATTTTTTAACCTACCTACGAATATGCCAAACATCTGCTGCCGACAAAACATGTTCTTGGTCCGCTTCCACAATCAAGCGACCATCAGAGGTGATGTCTTTGGCTTGCCCGACAATACTCTCACCAGTTACCAGGTCCGCCCTGACTTCCGAACCCAGAGTTGAGCAATTAGCTCTCAAATGTTGAATCAGCCACTCTGTGCTCTGATCGGACTGAAGACGCTGCCAGTTCTCCCGCAGTTTTGTTAGAACGGCAGCTAAGACAGAATCGAATTCAGCCGACACAAACTCCGACAGTGAAGCGGCTGATTCAAAAGTAATTTGCTTAGAGAGATTGACGCCAATTCCCACCACCACGCTCTGGTCAGGGTTTACCACTGCCAAGACTCCTGCCAGCTTTCGATCCTCAACAAGTAGATCGTTAGGCCATTTGATACTCACTGCCAGGCTTGGGTAAAGATCAGTCAGCGCCTGCTGAGCACTGCTTGCCATCAGCAAAGTGATTAGAGAAGAAATTTCTAAGCGGTTGGGTCTAAGCAGAACTGAAAGCGAAAGCGATGACCTAGGTTCTGAAACCCAACTTCTGCCCGCTCTGCCCTGGCCAGCGGTTTGTTGCGCAGCTGCGAGCGCCGAAAAATCTGGTAAGTCTGCGTAATCGCGTTGGAGGCTGAGATTGGTGGAGTCAACAGAATCAACAAAGCGCAGCTGCGGCAATACCGCTCTAGCCTTGGGAAGTTCCATGGCAAAACCCTATTGGATGGGCCTAAGTTGTAGATTTCCGCAACGATTTCCCAATCTCTTTGTGGCAACTCTGCAATTTATGGCCAAATACTGCCAATAAAGTAGGAGGGCAAGTGAGGAGAGCATGAGCGAAAAACCAGATTTGAGCACAACCGCCGGCAAGCTGGAGGATCTCAAGCACCGCTATCACGAGGCCGTTCATGCCGCTGGTGAGGCGGCAATCGAAAAGCAGCATGCCAAGGGCAAGAAGACTGCGCGCGAGCGAATCGAGATGTTGCTGGATTCAGGTTCTTTTGTCGAAGTTGATGAATTTGTTCGTCACCGCTCGACGGCTTTTGGCATGGATGCCAAACGCCCATACGGCGATTCGGTAGTTACTGGATTTGGCACAATTCACGGTCGACAAGTGGCTGTCTACTCCCAAGACTTCACAATCTTTGGTGGATCGCTTGGTGAGGCCGCTGGAAACAAAATTGTCAAGATCATGGAGCACGCAATCAAGAATGGCGTTCCGCTAATTGGAATCTTGGATTCGGGTGGAGCGCGTATTCAAGAGGGCGTGATTGCTCTCGGAAAGTATGGTGAAATCTTCCGCCTAAACACCCATGCGTCCGGCGTGATCCCACAAATTTCCATCATTATGGGGCCGGCTGCTGGTGGAGCTGTTTACTCGCCTGCGCTAACTGACTTTGTAATCATGGTTGATAAAACTTCCAACATGTTTGTGACAGGTCCTGACGTGATCAAGACCGTAACCGGAGAAGATGTTGGAATGGAAGAGCTCGGTGGAGCTAGGGCTCACAACGAAACATCCGGAGTTGCTCACTACCTAGCCTCAGATGAAGAGGATGCGATCGATTTTGTGCAGTCTCTGGTCGGATACCTACCCGAAAACAACTTGTCGGATCCGATTCGCTTTCAGTCTGACTCGGAGATGGAAATTACTGAATCGGATCTAAAGCTCAACACTTTGATTCCTGATAGCCCTAATCAGCCCTATGACATGCACAGCGTCATCGAAACAGTGGTCGACGATGGGGAGTTTCTAGAAATACAGCCTCTGTTTGCCCCCAACATCATTATTGGTTTTGCACGCATTGATGGGCAGTCGGTCGGAATAGTTGCCAGTCAGCCGTTGCAAATGGCTGGAACTTTGAACATTGATGCCGGCGAAAAAGCCGCCCGGTTTGTTAGGTTCTGCGATGCTTTCTCAATTCCAATCATCACCTTGGTAGATGTGCCGGGCTATTTGCCAGGAACAGATCAGGAGTGGGCTGGTGTGATCAGACGAGGAGCCAAGCTGCTCTACGCCTACGCAGAAGCCACAGTTCCACTAATCACAGTCATCACTCGCAAGGCCTATGGCGGTGCCTACATCGTGATGGGCTCCAAGCAGCTGGGTGCTGACATCAACTTAGCCTGGCCAACAGCAGAGATTGCAGTAATGGGTGGCCAGGGCGCGGTGAACATTTTGTTCCGGGATCAAATCAAGCAGGCGGAAGAAAAGGGCGAAGACATCGCGAAAGTTCGAGATCGTCTAGCTAAGGAATACACCTACAACGTTGCAAGCCCATTCCTTGCCGCCGAGAGAGGCGAGCTGGACGGAATCATCGAGCCAGCTGCTACAAGATCAGCTATCGCTAAATCCCTACGAGCTTTGAAATCAAAGCGCGCTAGTTTGCCCCCGAAGAAGCACGGAAACATCCCGCTCTAATGAAAAAACTAACCATTGATGAATTGGCCAAGTTGATCAAAGTTCATGGCGCAACCCCTGACGAGGAAGCAGCCGCCATAGCAGTTGTCAACTCCTTACTAAACAGTGAGGAGAAAGCAACCAGCTCAAAGAAATCAGCTTGGCAACGCGGCCGGGTTGGTCTTCGTGGACAACTGGGAACTGATTGGGAAGGCGAGCTACGCCGTTAGCTGTCCCCCAAAGAGGGCGAAGAAATTACTCGATATCGCAGGCGATTAAGTATCTAAAGTGCTTGGCTGTAATTGAGATTCATAACGCGAAGAAGGGTTGCGGAATCTTTCGGGGAAACAAGGCGACTTCGGTCGCCTTTTTTTATAACCGAATAAACAAATCAGGTCTGTCCGAATCTTTTTGAATTGCGGCCATAGTTACTCGCCAGCCATCGCCAAGCGACGCTCGAATCACGACTTTGCCTGCAGTAACAAGGGAAAGCCTTTCGCTCACTTCGGCTAGATACTTTTCGCGTTCATTTTCGGTTAGGTCATCAAGGCCGCCATCATCGAGAAGCTGAACTTCTACGCCTCTGGTTCGCGCGGCCCGGGTGGCAATGACTACGGCAGGTGACAATAGTGCACGCCCTCTGATTTGATCCCTCAGTTGAGCTTCCAGCAGTGCTGCCTCTTTGCGATCGCTCTCGCTGAGGTTCCCCTGTTGCTGCTCAATTTTTTCGAGTAGTGGCAATGCAGTAGCAAGGGTTTCATTTAGTCGAGTCTTTCGTTCCGCACGAGCTGCCGAGGCAGCGGCAACCGCTGAATCTGTTTGCACGGCACGGACTCTGAATTCAACAGCAGCATTTGCACTTGAAACTATTGCCCAATAGGCAGCTTGTGCGACCGCCACGAGCACAAGGCCACCAATTAGTCCTGAGTTAAAAGCAACTTGCAACCCACCCCAAGCAAACAACTGACCAGCCAGCAGCGAGAATCCTAACCAAGCGACAATCGGATACTGCCTAATTGCAACGATTGCCAGCAAGGTGCTGATAGCTCCGACGTGCCAGGTGGCGTAGCTGCCTTCGCGAACCCCATCGAGCGCTGCATAGACCAGCTGGGAAACCACAATTGTTGCAATGATTGAGATCACGGCTGACACTGTGTGCATTCGAATGCCACGCTTATCTAAAGTCAAGATCACGAGTGTGATGAAATAAATTGCGATGGCCGCCACAGCAAATGACGGATTCACATATTCGCCAAGGCTAAAGATTCCTAGCAATCCGTGGTAGAAACCAAAAGCTATTGCAACAAGAGCTAGTGAAGAGCGATTGAGGTTAATCATTTGGCCACCTCAATGTGACAATCGTTCCTTGGCCAGGTGTGCTCTGAATCTCCGCCGTGCCTCTAATCGACTTCATGCGGAACATAATCGAAGTGCTTATGCCAATTCGGTCCTTTGAGACGCGATCAGGTCTAAAACCAATTCCGTCATCACTGACAACAAATTTAACCCCATTGCCATCCGATGACAGCGAGAGTGAAATTACCTGGGCTTTAGAGTGCTGGATTGAATTGTCCAATGCCTGCAAAGTAGCCTCAGTTATGGCCTGTGCGACCTCTGGAACCAAAGTATCAAGACTGCTGCCAGAAACTTCCACTTTGATTCTGTGATCTAACTTTTCGGCAGCTTTTTCGATTGCTCGGAAAAGCCCTGCGGTTGTTACTGTCTCTGTCTTTTCCCGTTCTGACTGAGCCTGTTCCAACGATTGGATTGCGTTTGTAGCGGATTCCCCGGCAGCTCGAATCTCATCGGGGCCTTTAGCTTTGGCGGCCAATAACAAAGTGTGTAAGACCTGGTCATGCACCAAAGCATCCACACGCGATCGCTCACGCTCGATTGCTTCTGTTTTGGCTTGTTGCAAGGAGCTCTGAATAGCCTCGCCATTTGCTAGGTCGACCTCAGCAGCACCTTCCCTGACCAGTGAAACTAGAGCCATAACCGCAAAGCAATAGACGATAAAGAATGCTGAATCCAAACTAGCTTGCAATACTCGCTCTTGACCAAATAAGGAAACTTCTGCAAAAAACCAAACAAAACCAATTGCAACGACATAAATAGTCCACTGCCATGTTTTAGTAAAAACAGCAAACAAAATCGCTGCAAAACCGATGGCCCACCAAATCCAGGGCCGGCCATTGGAATTAAAGTCAAACTCAACTATTTCGGTGAATGGAAGAAGAGCAGTAAGCAAGAAAATTACGCAACTGTAGATCAGGGGAATGACCTTGCCATTTCCAAACCAAAGTGACCATAGTGTCACCGAGGCGAAGCCGAGGTAAGCGATAAACAGATAAGTATTGAGGCCGCTTACCTCCTGCATCTGACTATAGCCATTGACGAACACCTCAACTGCTACAAGCAGGTGAACAAATCCGCTAATTCTTCGAATTAGCTGCTCGAGACGGTTAGATGCGATTGATGCCAGCTGCACTAGAGCAGGTCCCCCGAAATAATTCCGTCTTCCACCGCCCGCTTGAAGAGGTCAACTTTGGTGGCGGCTTGTCGACCAAGCTTGGCGTATTTCACTCGCACTCGATCAATGTGCTCTTTGGCAGAACTCTGCTTTATTTGAAGTTGATATGCGACCTGCTTCAAACTCATTCCAGAAGCGTAAAGAGACAGGACCTCCCGTTCTCTAGCTGATAGAGATGCTTCCTTGAAGGAGGCATCGGAGTCGATAGTGGCTGTTGTCTCGGCGTTGTTGATAATGGCGCCTTGACTTGCAAGTTCTATAGCTTGGAACAGGGCTTCCATCGGTTGGCTCTTTGGCACAATGGCAGTTGCCCCAGCTCTGACAGCAGCTCGCATTAGTGAGGGCTTATCTGCAATCGAAAAGATTAGAACTGCTGGTCCAGCAGCAACTAATCGAGAAACATTTTCCGTAACAGATGACCCGTCAGAAAGACTCAGGTCAGTCACAACTACTGCACAGTCTTTACCCTGAATTTGCTCAAGCAGTTCATCAATTGTCGCCGCAGATCCGACTAGCTCAACTTTTTGTTGGATGCAGTAATTGCCAAAACCGAGCCTGATGGCCTCGTGGTCGTCAACGATGGCAACTCGGATCCCCATGCCTATAGGTTAGCCAGCTGCAGAGACAGCACAGTCTCGAAATGGTGGGTCTGCGGGAATAGGTCGAAAGCGGTAATTTCAACTAATTGGTAGCCCAAAACCGTCAATTCAGAAAGGTCTCGGGCTGCTGCTACCGGATCACAGGCGACATAAATGATGTTTTTGGTGCCCAAGCGAGCCAGCTGATGCAGGACCTTGCTGTTGGCTCCTGAGCGCGGTGGGTCCAGCACAACCGTGTCGAGATTCCTTTCGCGCTTCCTCAAATACAGAAGCACATCAGAGTTTTCAAAGGAAATGTTTTTCAGGTCTCTCGCGCTACGCTTCCCATCCTTGACTGCCTGCTTGCTCAGCTCCACCGAGGTGACCAGAAGCCCTGGATTGCTATGAGCAATCGATGCTCCAAACAAACCTGCTCCTCCGTATAAATCGGTCACTTCAGTAGGTGCGAAGTTTTCCAATTTACTCTGAACATCATTCACCAGCGCCGCCGGAGCGGCACGATGAGCTTGCCAAAAGGTTTCGGGAGAGAGCTCAAATAGACGATTACCAACTACCTGGGATAAAAACGAAGTTTGATCAGAAGGGATGCAGTTTCCAAAGCTGTCTATCGCATAAGAAACACGCTGGTTTCTAAAGTTTGCAGAGTTTTCCAGGGCAAGCTGCCCAAGTTTTTCATCCGCCAGGGGCAGTGAGCGGACTTGTACTAAATCTTCACTGCGAACTTTCTTTACGCAAGCTTTTCCTTGCTTGTCGTAATGAACCTGAATTCTTGTGCGGTAGTGAAGACCATTTGTGTCATCGATTGCTACAACCTCTGCTTTGCTTTCCAATTTGGCAAAGCGCGAGAGAGCTTCTTGCAAAACCTGTGTCTTGAGCTGTCTTTGATAGCTCAGTTCAATGTGTCCGAACTCTGCTCCACCTGCCCCCAACTCACTTTCTGGCCAGATGTGCTTTTGTCGATGAGGACTTGGTGCAATAACCTCGGTCACTACTGCGCGGCGAAAACTTGATTTTTCATCGATGATTTCTGCTCGAACGACTTCGTCCGGCAATGCGCCTTCAACAAAAACAACTTTGCCTTCAGGCCTGGCGACAAAGACCCCGCCGTGGGCAACTTTCTCAATTTTCAGCTCCAGCTGCATTCGCCTAGTGTTTCACAGCTAACCTAGTTTGGTGACCAAATTACTACTCGCTTCAACTTCGCCCGCTAGAAAAAAGCTCCTAACGGAAGCCGGGATCGCATTTGAGACCATTTCGCCAGGAGTCGATGAAGAGGCACTGGTTGAGCAGCTTGCTCCCAAGTCCGCAGAGGAGCTAACCCTGCTGCTTGCTAAAGCAAAAGCTGAAGCAGTTATAGGTAAAACAGATTTACCGCTTATTTTGGGGTGCGACAGCGCACTTGAATTTGACGGGGAAATATATGGAAAACCATTGGTCGCTGATGTTGCAGTTGAGCGCTGGAAACGCATGCGCGGTAAATCTGGCAGCCTACTTTCAGGGCATCACCTAATTGATCCCACGGGTGGCAGCGCCAGCATCTGCACCAGGACGATTGTTCACTTCGCCAACCTAAGTGATGGGGAGATAGAGAAGTATGTGGCAACGGGTGAGCCGCTGAATGTCGCTGGTGCCTTCACCATCGACTCAATTGGTGGCAGTTATGTCGAGCGAATAGAGGGTGACTACCACACGGTGGTTGGCCTGTCGCTGGTGGCTCTTCGAAGACTGATGGCCGAACTGGGCCACAACTACCAAGACTTCTGGCGATAAACTCAACAAAATCGCGGTTTTTTTGTCGATTCCTCATAAATTTCGACTGATTTAGCCCAATAAGCTATCGGATTATGGCCGAGCGAAGAATTACCAAGCTGCTGATTGCAAACCGAGGCGAAATTGCAATTCGAATCATCAGAGCGGCTCAGGACAGCGGAATCCAGACGGTTGCGGTCTATGCCAATGCGGATCGAGACGCTCAGCACGTAAAGCTGGCCGATGAGGCTTACTCGCTCGCTGGAGAAACAGCCGCAGAAACTTATCTGGTAATCGACAAGTTAATCTCCGTTGCAAGGCGCTCAGGTGCCAACGCGGTTCACCCGGGTTATGGGTTTCTTTCGGAGAATGCGGATTTTGCAAGAGCTGTAAAAGCAGCAGGGCTGATCTGGGTTGGTCCACCAGCTGAAGCAATTGAGCGGCTCGGGGACAAGGTTTCCGCTCGAAAAGTTGCAGAAAAAGTTGGAGCTCCGCTTGCACCAGGCACTGCCAATCCAGTGGCGGATGTATCCGAGGTGGAGAAATTTGTCGAAACTCACGGACTACCGGTAGCAATTAAGGCTGCCTATGGCGGTGGTGGTCGTGGAATCAAGGTGGTTCGAGAGAAATCAGAAATCAAAGAACTATTCGAGTCTGCTACCAGAGAAGCGATTGCCGCATTTGGTCGAGGCGAATGCTTCTTAGAAAAATACCTCGAGAAGCCTCGACACGTTGAAACTCAGTGCCTAGCAGATGAGCATGGCAATGTCGTGGTCGTCTCCACCCGTGACTGCTCTCTACAAAGAAGACACCAGAAGCTCGTCGAAGAAGCACCGGCTCCATTTCTGAGCAAGGAACAAGAAAAAGAACTTTACGAAGCTTCCAAGAAAATCTTGAAAGAAGTTGGTTATGTCGGAGCCGGAACATGCGAGTTTCTAGTTGCACGCGATGGCACTATTTCATTTTTGGAAGTAAACACCAGGTTGCAAGTTGAACACCCGGTATCGGAGGAAGTAACTGGTATTGATCTAGTCCGCGAGCAGTTCCGAATTGCCGAAGGTGGCAAGCTCGATTATCCAGATCCGGAAGTCAAAGGTCACTCAATCGAGTTCCGCATCAATGGTGAAGACCCCGGTAGAAACTTCCTACCCTCCCCTGGTCCAATTCACCTCTTTCTTGCTCCGGCTGGCCCTGGCATAAGAGTTGACTCGGGTGTGGTGTCAGGAGATGTGATTTCTGGCAATTTTGACTCAATGATGGCCAAGTTGATTGTTACTGGAGAAAATCGAAAGCAGGCACTGCAGCGAGCAAGAAGAGCGCTGGCAGAAATGCAGGTTCATGGACTGCCAACTGTGCTTGCGTTCCACCGAATTATTTGCTCCGAGCCCGCGTTTACTGCGGAAAATGGAAAGTTTGATGTTCACACCCGCTGGATTGAAACTGAATGGAACAACCCGCTGCAGCCATGGACTGGCCAGCAGGAAGATCTTCCGGCCTCCCCTGCCATGCGCGAGGTTGTTTTAGAGGTAGAAGGAAAACGCATCAGCGTCTCGGTTCCTCGTTATTTGATTACCGGAGAAGCTGAGAGACTGCCTAGCCTGCACCGCAGAAGGCGTAGCGGACAGTCCGCCAGCCATACCGGTGCCAAAGGCAATTCGCTGTTAGCGCCAATGCAGGCAACAGTTGTGAAGTTGGCGGTAAGTGAGGGTGCAACCGTACAAGAGGGTGAATTGGTTGTGGTTCTGGAAGCTATGAAGATGGAGCAGCCGCTGACAGCTCACCGAGCTGGTGTTGTGAAAAACATCGGAGTCGAGGTCGGCGCTACCATCTCTGCCGGCACCCGAATCCTAGACATTCTTGACTAGTCAATAATTGGATGAAGGTTGCTAGCAGCCTCAGCAATCGAAGCTGATAGTGCTGGATAAACCGTGTAGGTCTTGGCTAATTGATCGACAGTCAATCTGTTTTCAATTGCAACTGCAATTGGGTAAATCAGGTCTGATGCCTTCGGTGCAACTACAACTCCACCAATAACTGTTCCTGATCCCCGTGAAGCAAAGAGTTTGATAAATCCCTCATTCAACGCCTGCATTTTGGCTCGAGGATTGGTTTCAAGCATTACCTGTTCAACCTCACCCCTCACCAATCCATCATTGATGTCCTGCTGAGACCAACCGACCTGAGCTATCTCGGGAGTTGTAAAAACGTTGGAGGCAACGTTTCTAAGTCGCGTAGGAGAAGCGACGTCTCCGAGGGTGTGATAGACAGCGGTGCGACCCATCATGGTGGAAACAGATGCCAATGGAATTGAAGTCGCGCAGTCTCCAACTGCATAAACATTGGCGCGAGAAGTTCTAGCTACTTTGTTGGCAACAATCCGGCCATCCTCAGCAAGTTGAATTCCAGCTTCCTCTAAACCAAGACCCGTTGTATTCGGAGTTGCCCCAACTGCCATTAAGCAGTGTGAGCCGCGAACCACATCGCCATTTGATAAAACAACCTCAACTGCACTGCCTGTGTTTTTTACAGCCTTCGCCCTAACCCCCTTCAGAAGATTCATACCAGAGCGGATGAATACTTGCTCGAGAAGTGCTGCTGCATCTTCATCATTTCCGGGCAATACCTTGTCTCGCGAAGAAACTAAAGTGACCTTTGAACCCAGCTGCAAATAAGCTGAGGCAAACTCAGCACCTGTCACTCCGGATCCAACTACGACAAGGTGTTCAGGGAGCTCATTGAGAGAGTAAAGCTGCTTCCAATTGAGAACCCTTTCGCCATCTGTTTTCGCATCTGGCAATTCTCTTGGAGAAGCACCGACAGCAATGATTATTGTTTTTGCCTCAATGCTTATCTCTTGGCCATTTTGTTCATAAACAACATGATGATTGCCATCTAGTCGCGCCGAGGCATGCACTACCTCCACGCCATCGCGCTTTAGGTTTTCTAGCATTTGGTCGGATTGGCTTTTCGCTAACTGAAGCAGTCGCTTATTCATTGCAGATAGGTCAACGCTCACCTTCGGATCAACCGCCACACCATCATGGGTGAAGCTGATTCCCAGTGATCGAGCTGACTCAATTTGTTGAGCCGCTTCGGCGGTGGCAATTAGCGTCTTCGAAGGAACAACATCTGTAAGAACGGCATTTCCACCGATTCCACTTCTTTCAATCAGGACAACCTCTGCGCCGAGCTGTCGAGCTGTCCTGGCTGCTTCATATCCGCCAGGTCCTCCGCCAATAATGACTATTCGTCCAGGTTTTGCGTTATAGACCACCCGACAATCTTTCCCTAATTTGGAGAATTTGGTTTGGAACTAGACTTGAAACTTATGGTCCACCCTCTATATGAAGAAGGCGTAAACCCCTTCGAATTCGCTGAAAAAGCAGCCCGGGCAATCGCAGAGAAGTCTGGTGTTCCGAAGCACGACATCGCACTGACTTTAGGATCTGGCTGGTCCAAGGCCGCAGACCTGATCGGTGAGACGGTGAGCGAGATTCCGGCCAACGAGATTCCTGGCTTTACAAAGCCAGCTGTAGTTGGCCACGTCGGCACCATACGATCCATCAAGTTGCCTAATGGGAAATTCGCACTCGTTATTGGAGCCCGAACTCACTTTTATGAAAACCATGGGGTGAGGGCAGTCGTTCATTCAGTTAGGACTGCGGCGAAAACGGGCGCCAAGATAATGGTTCTCACGAATGGAGCGGGGGGTATCAAACCACAGTGGGCAGGTGGAGCAGCCGTTTTAATCTCTGACCACATCAACCTAACTGCATCATCCCCGCTTGAGGGAGCAAACTTTGTTGATCTGACTGATCTTTATTCCAAACGCCTTCGAGAAATCGCCAAACAAGTTGATTCATCATTGGACGAAGGTGTTTATGTGCAGTTCCGCGGCCCGCACTACGAAACCCCTGCAGAAGTGCAGATGGCGAAAATTATGGGCGGCCATATTGTTGGAATGTCGACGGCTCTGGAGGCAATTGCTGCTCGTGAAAGTGGCATGGAAGTAATGGGAATGTCCCTAATCACTAACTTGGCAGCTGGTATTCAAACTACACCGCTGAGTCATGAGGAAGTGATTGCGGCAGGAAAAGCGGCAGAGGCAAGAATTTCGAAGCTGCTAGCAGAAATTGTTACAAGGTTCTAAATGTCTCAGCTTGAGCTGGCAAGAGCTTGGGTAGCCCAAGATCCTGATCCAAAAACACGCGCCGAACTTCAAGCTCTAATTGATCAAAAGCAAACAGAGCAACTTAGTGACAGATTTGCCCAACTCCTGCAGTTCGGAACAGCAGGCCTGCGTGGAGAGCTCGGTGCGGGACCTAACCGGATGAATCGCATAGTCGTCTCTTATGCAGCGCTTGCCATCGCAAGATTCCTGGTTAGTCAAAAGAGCACCTACGCCGATTCCAATGGTGAGTTGAAAGTTGTCATTGGCTATGACGGCAGAGAGAACTCAGATGTATTTGCCCTAGATAGCGCGGAGATACTGCAGGCCAATGGGTGCAGGGCTTTGTTATTTGACCGGGCTGTCCCAACACCTGTTGCAGCGTTTACCGGAAAAAATCTTGGATCAGCGGCAACCATTGTTGTTACTGCCAGCCATAACCCTCCGAGAGATAACGGATACAAGGTTTATCTAGGTGGCCCAAATGGTTGTTCTCAATTGATTTCACCACAAGACAAGGAAATCGCTCATCTCATCGAGCAGATTTCCAAGAGCGAAACATTTTCTTCTATTGACCATTCAAGCGACTTTCAGAGTTTAGGTCAGTCAGACATCGATAGATATGTTGCAAGAGCGGCATCGCTTGTTCCAAAACACAATCCCGACCGAGCTAAACTAAAAATTACTCACACCTCACTGCATGGAGTTGGGTGGTCGGTAGTTGAGAAGTTGTTTGGTGAGACGGGCTTTCAGGTATTTCCTGTCCCACAGCAAATGAATCCCGACAGCTCATTCCCCACGGTTTCGTTTCCAAACCCTGAAGAGTCGGGAGCTATGGATTTGGCATACTCTTTTGCTTCACAATCCACTTGCGACCTTATCCTGGCCAATGATCCAGATGCTGACCGATTAGCCGTTGCTGTTCCTGAAGGCCATAGCTGGCGAATGTTGACGGGCGATCAGGTGGGAATAATCCTGGCTGATTACATTGCATCTAAGGGCACTCGGGGAACAATCGCTAATTCAATTGTTTCCGCCAGTCTTGAGAGTTTAGCCAAGAGTTCTAATTTGAAATACGAACAAACACTGACTGGCTTCAAGTGGATATCCAAAGTGCCAAACTTGATCTACGGCTATGAAGAGGCACTCGGTTACTGCGTTGACCCAGCACACACACCAGATAAGGACGGAATCACAGCAGCCTTGTTGATTGCAGAAATTGCTACCAATCTCAAAGCCAAAGGCAGCAATTTAGCTGAGCACCTTGAAAACTTGAACGCAAGATTCGGCCAGATTTCCACCGGACAGGTCTCTATCCGAGTCAGTGATCTCAGCATCATCGGAAAAATCATGCAGTATGTGAGAACTTCTCCACCAACTGAGTTTGATGGACCGCTCTCAATTACTGACCTATCGAATAGTGACAAACTCAAGACGGATGCGGTAATTGTTGAGAATCAATCGGCTCGAATGATCTTTAGGCCAAGCGGCACAGAGCCAAAACTCAAGTGCTATCTACAGCTCAAGGGAGATGAAGCAGGTCTAACCCGACTGAAAGAATTTGCAACTAGTTACCTTGCCGCTGCGCAATAAATTTCTTTATGCTTGGCGGAATTGGCAATCCGGCTGACTCTTCATCTGCAGGAATCGCATCCATAGCAACAGTCTTGATTGGAATTATTCCTGCCCAGTAACCCTTGTTCATATCTTCTTCTGGATCATCAACTTCGTTTTTTGAAATCTTCACCGAAGTTTCATCTAGCTCAACCGAAATAATGATTGTGGCAGCAAGTTCTTTCTTGGTGGTGGGTCGAGCTTCTGGGTTTCTCCCTGGAATCAGCCCATCGCTCAGTGCATCTAGTGCAGCGAGTTTTTCGGCATCGTCAACAAGCTTGGCTTTTCCAAAAATAACTACTGCTCTGTAATGCATGCCGGAGTTGAAGGTGCTGCGAGCAACTTTTAGGGCATTGAGCTCTGTGATGCTAATGCACACCGACGGGTTATCAGCCAATAAACGCATAAGCCGGGAGCCAGTTGAACCATGAAGGTAAAGAGTGTTTCCGCTTCTGCCGTAAGTCATAGGAATTACTAGTGGCTGACCATTTTCAATCACTCCAACGTGAGCAACCAAGTTGTCATCCAAGATTGAATAAAGATCTGCCTGTTCGAATGAGGCTTTGTGTGAGATTCTGCGCAAGGTCGTGCGCTCAGTGCTGCCTGGTTTCATTCCTCGATGCTAGCCGAGAGCATGAATTAGTGCTGATCTGAGCTCATTGAGATCAAGAACACTCTTCAGAGCCACAACCTCACTGCCTGTGCCAGAAAGCTCAGAAGCGACATCGGTAGTGGCCAGTATGAGTTGGCAAGGGGGCTGGCTGGCTAGTTGGGGTAGGGCAACCGCAGAAACATCTGCCTCAATCCCCAAATCGCTGAGGATTTTCTCGGCGTTGCGAGCCAGAATCACGCTGGTGCCAACCCCAGCCCCACAAACGCAATAAATCCGCATGCCTTAGTGAAGCATAAAAATGTGTCTATGTGATTAATTATTGAGAAGCTCTTGCAAAGCCAATTTCAATCATGTCCATTAGCTCCTCGCGCTCTGGTAGTCCTTGAAACGCACTAGCGGCGGCATTTAGTTGGAACTGCTCGAGATCAGCCAGAGTGTAACCAAAGGTGTCAACCAAGATTTCTAGCTCCTTTGTTAGAGACGTTCCGCTCATAAGCCTGTTGTCGGTGTTCACAGTAACTTTGAATCCAAGGTCATAAAGGATGTCAATTGGGTTATCAGCCATGGTGTCACCCATCATCGCAAAGGCACCTGTTTGCAGATTCGAAGATGGTGATAGCTCAAGGGCGATTTCTCTATCGTGCACCCATTGGGCAACGGGTCCCAGCACGACTAAATCTGTATCGCCCTCGGTTCTAGAGAACATAATGTCTTCAATCAGTCTGGTTCCGTGACCAAGGCGGAGTGCTCTTCCGCTGACAATTGCATCCTTGATTGAATCAATTCCGTCTGCCTCACCTGCGTGCACGGTGATGGGGAACAGTTCGGAGGCTAGGTAATCAAACGCCACCTTATGACGAGAAGGCAAGAAGCCTCTCTCCGGGCCCGCAATGTCAAAACCAACAACTCCGTTGTTGCGGTGACGAACAGCAAGTTCCGCAATTTCAAGACTGCGATCTGCCTGCCGCATTGCAGTAATCAACTGGCCAGTGCGGATGAAGCTACCGCGATTGGATACTTCCTCCATGCCGCGCTCTAGCCCATCTTGGACAGCCTCCACGGCTTGATCTAGCGTCAGCCCGCCAGCCAGATGCTGCTCTGGCGCCCAGCGCAACTCCGCATAAATCACACCTTCCATTGCCAAGTCGAGCACGCTCTCATAAGCGACTCTCTCGAGGCCCTCGTAGTTCTGCATCACGGCAACCGTGTGTTCAAATGTCTCTAGGTACTTCACCAAAGAACCTGAATTGCACTGCTCTGAAAACCAAATTGCTAGATCGCCGGCGTTATTCTTGGGCAGTTTATGTCCGATTGAATTGGCTAACTCAACAATTGTCTGCGGCCGCAATCCACCATCGAGGTGGTCATGTAGTGATATTTTTGGCAGTGACTGAATGTCCACGAGATTCCTAACCAACCTTGCTGAGAATAAATTTTCTCTCAGCAGGTTTATTCTCAGAGTACTCCACACTTCCAATTAGCGCTTCTTGCGCTCTGTCAAACTTCTCAGGAGTATCAGTAAACAACGTCATAAGCGGCTGACCCTTTTCAACCCGGTCACCGAGCTGTGCGTGCAACTCAACCCCGGCTCCAAACTGAACTGCATCTTCTTTGCGCTCGCGTCCAGCACCCAGACGCCAAGAGGCTATGCCAACAGATAGTGCATCGAGTTTGCTCAAGTAACCACTCTCTTCGGCAACTACAGTATGTGCGTGCTTTGCCTTTGGCAGCGGCGCATCTGGATTACCGCCTTGCGCAGAAATCATTTGACGCCACTTGTCCATCGCTTTTCCATTTTTGAGGTTCTCAACTGGATCAACACCAGTGATTCCGCTATGCGCAAGCATTTCTCTTGCAAGTTCAGCTGTGATTGCCACAACATCGGCCGGCCCCCCGCCTGCCAGAACCTCCACCGACTCCTCTACTTCGAGCGAGTTTCCAATCTTTCTTCCCAGTGGAGTAGACATATCAGTCAACAGAGCTGATGTCTTTACTCCGGCATCGTTGCCAATCTGAACCAAAACCTGAGCTAATTCAGTGGCTCGTTCCAATGTCTTCATGAAGGCCCCACTTCCGACCTTTACGTCCAGGACCAAAGCTGAAGTTCCCTCCGCAATCTTTTTGCTCATAATGGAAGAGGCAATCAATGGAATCGCCTCCACCGTGCCAGTGACATCACGAAGGGCATAAAGCTTTCGATCGGCAGGTGCTAGTCCACTGCCAGCAGCACAAATAACAGCACCAACCTCCTGCAGTTGTTTGTACATTTCCTCATTTGTAAGTGCCGCGCGCCAACCAGGAATAGCCTCCAGCTTGTCGAGCGTTCCACCAGTGTGACCCAATCCCCTACCGCTTAGTTGCGGTACAGCAATCCCATAAGAAGCAACCAGTGGAGCAAGCGGCAAAGTGATCTTGTCGCCAACGCCGCCAGTTGAATGCTTGTCTGCTGTCTTCGCACCTAACTTTGAAAAATCAAGTCTTTCACCCGATGCAATCATCGCCATTGTGAGATCAAGAATTTCCCGTCGATCCATGCCGTTCAGCAAAATCGCCATCGCCATCGCCGACATCTGCTCATCGGCAACAGCACCTGAGGTGTAAGAAGAAATCAGCCAGTTGATTTCTTCGGTAGTGAGCTGGCCTTTTTCGCGCTTTTTAATGATGAGCTCAACGGCAGAGAAGCTCACTGTAAGTCCTTTGGTCCAAAGGCATCTGGTAGTACCTCATAAATGGTCTTGATTCCACTAATTGTCTGGAGAAGCATTCCGTCAGCAGAGTGCTCAAACAGCAGTTGTCGACATCTACCGCAAGGCATCAGCGCCTCACCCTTTCCGTCTACGCAGGCGAAAGCAACGAGTTTTCCTCCACCTGTGCGAAATAGCTCACTTACCAAAGAGCATTCTGCGCAAAGTCCCAGACCGTAGGAAGCATTCTCAACATTGCAACCAGAGACAATTCGGCCATCTTCTGTCAACGCAGCTGCTCCAACTGGAAAGTTCGAGTATGGCGCATATGCCTTCTGCATCGCGGCAGTTGCGACATCTGTCAGTTGTTTCCAGTCGATTTCCACGTCTAACCCTTTGTATAAGGAATTGCCAAGGCCTTTGGTGGTCTGGACTGACCAACGAATCCAACCACAGCAATGATTGTGACAATGTAAGGAACCATCGTGATGAAGTCAGTTGGAATGCCTGGGCTTACCTGGTTGGCCCAAACACGCAAGATGATGGAGAAGCCAAACAGCAAAGCTGCCAAGGCGGCAGAGATTGGGTGCCAGCGACCAAGGATCACAACGGCCAGCGCAATGAATCCGAATCCGCCTGACATCTCTCGACCAAATGCCCCGGCGTTACCAATTGTCAAAGCTGCTCCACCAAGACCGGCTGACATTCCACCGAGCGTGACCCACCAAAAACGCGTGCGGCCAACGTTGATTCCAACAGTGTCGGCAGCCAGTGGGTGCTCGCCAACAGCACGAGCGCGAAGACCCAGCTTGGTTTTGAATAGCACGAAGTAAAGAGTTGGAACAATAATCAGCGCCAAGAAAACCGTTAGTCGGTTTTCAAATAGCACTGGGCCAATTATTGGAATATCGCTCAAGAACGGAATCCGAATAATGTCCATGGTGCCCGGGAAGTTAACGTTCTCACCATCTTCAGTCAGCCACTGCTGATACAGGAAGTTCGTAATACCAATCATCAAAACGTTTAGAACAACGCCTACGATGATCTGCTGAGCCAGGTACTTGATAGCGAATACAGCCAGAACCATCGAAACTAGAGCGGCACCAAACATGGCAGAGAACAAACCGAAGAAGAAGTTGTCGGTAATTGATGAGACCACTGCTGCCATAAAAGCACCCGTTAGGAGCTGCGCCTCAATGGCAATGTTGGTAACACCAACTCGCTCGCACATGATTCCACCCATGGCTCCGAGCATGATTGGCACCGCTAAAACCAAGGCTGTACCAGCGATAAATGCAATTGGCACTGCACTTCCCGCAGCCAACCAGCCCAGCAGCGAGGTCACTCCGATTAGCCCATAGATTGAAGTAATCCAAAGTGGAGTCCTCTTATTCTTTAGCGAGAAAGAAAATGACAGGCCGGCGATTGCCAGCATTAGGACACCTGAAATTACTCCAAGTAGGGATGAGTCAACCGGAATTGCCGGCAATTGAATTGCATCAGTTCGCCGTGAGATTTCAAATGCAACATCGCCCTCACGTCCAAGGAGTCCAAAAAACAATAGAACTATGGCACCAACCGAACCCATGACGATAGGCGACTTGAAGCCAATTCGCTCTTCTTTGGCTAATTGAGTGATTGTCATTTGGCACCTCCTCTGCGAAGCAGTCGATCTCGAATAGCACCCAGTGCATTAGAGGTTTGCGGTGGGGGCAGTCTGAAAATTGCTCGAATCAAAGGTGGCGCTGCAATAAAGAGAACGATTGCTCCTTGAACAATTCCCAATACTTCTGGCGATACCCCCAGCACCTGCATCGAAGGTGCTCCTGCTTTGAACGCGCCAAATAGTAGTCCTGCCAACAAGATACCCGGTGCATTTGATCCACCCAGAAGCGCAACCGTAATTGCATCAAAACCAATGTTTGCGTGAGCGGAAGGCGTCACTCCAATTGGAACACCAAGCGCTTGATTAGCAGCGGCCAAGCCGACAAAAGCAGCTGAGAGCCCCATCGCAAGAATGTAAGTCCGCTCAACACTAATGCCGGCAGTTCTTGCAGCATCCGGGTTGTAGCCAACCATGCGCAGTCTGAAGCCAATGGTTGAGCGCTCCATCAGCCACCAATAAACCACGACCGCAATCAGTGCGATCAGGATTCCGTAGTGAAGTGCATAGGCATCCCCCAGCAATCTTGGGAGCAGTGCCGTCTCGACCGCTGGATCAGCCTTGGGATTACCAGTTGCTCTAAATTCACCCAACAAGTTCGGATCACGCAGCAAGAATGTAAAGAAGTAAAGCATTATGTAGTTGAACATGATGGTGAGAATCACCTCATGCGCACCAGTTCTAGCCTTTAGAAAACCAACCAACGCTCCCAGCAAAGTGGAGCCAATCACGGCAGCAACAATTGCTACTAGCACGTGAATTAAGAATGGCAGCTCCATACGGGTAGCAACAAAAGTTGCAAAAATCATTCCAGTAATCAGCTGTCCCGTACCACCGATGTTGAACATGCCAACACGGAAAGTTAGGCCCAGTCCAAGACCGGCAAGAATCAAAGGTGCGCCGAGTCTCAGAGTTTCAGTTAGTGGTCGAATCGCCTTTTCAAAACTATCTGCATCCGCATTAAACACTGCACCGCGGAAGAGAGCTCCGTATCCTTCATTCACAACCGCCACAGCAGCGCCAAAGGCATCGCCAGGTCTGGAGAGAAGGTAGCCAAGTGATTCAATGAACTCGCGGTTCGAGGCAATCATGAATGCAGCGCCGACTAGGAATCCCAGAATGATTGAGAGAACGGTGCGGGTAAAGCTGCCGGAAAGAATTTCTTTAGTGGCTTGCGACCAACGGTTGTCTTCGCTCATGCGCTAACTCCAGCCATCATTTTTCCTAACTGCTCTCGGGAAGTTGTTGGATCAACAATTCCAACAATCTTGCCTCGATACATAACTGCAATTCGATCAGCTAAGGACAGTACTTCGTCCAACTCAGTCGAAATCAACACAACAGCCTTGCCCTGATCACGCTCGGCAATAATTTGCTCGTGAATAAATTCAATCGAACCGACGTCAACACCCCTAGTTGGCTGCGATGCAATCAAAAGATCAACATTTCTCGATAGCTCTCTAGCCACCACAACCTTCTGCTGATTTCCTCCAGAAAGCTTCCCCGCAGGCGTATCGGCAGAGGGTGTGCGAACGTCAAAGTCCTTGACCAATTGATTGGCGATTTCCCTGCGAGCTGCAAAGTTGATGTTTAGCCCAGAAGTGAAACGTGAGCGATAGGAGGCGTTAATCATCATGTTTTCTGCAATGGAAAACTCTGAAACTAGCCCATCTGTCTTGCGATCTTCTGGGATGTAGGCCATTCCTAGTTCTAGTCTGTGGCGAACGCTGTCATCGGTTACATCGTCATCTTTGATAAAGATCTTGCCCATGCCACTCAGAGTCGAGCGCAGGCCTACTAAAGCTTCTGCAAGTTCAGTTTGCCCATTTCCCTGCACGCCAGCAAAAGCCAAGACTTCACCAGCGCGAACCTCAAAGGAAATTCCATCAACGGCTCTTTGGCCTCGATCATCCAAGACTGAGACATTCTCAACCTTGAGAATTACCTCGCCCACTTTTGCGGGTTTTTTGTCAACTGTCAGCTCAACCTCGCGGCCAACCATCATTGAAGCGAGCTCTGAAGTCGAGGCATCGGGCTTGGCATCACCAACCACCTTGCCAAGGCGAATCACAGTGATGATGTCTGCTACTTCTTTTACTTCACGCAGTTTGTGAGTGATGAAAACAATTGAAGTTCCGCTCTTGGCAAGCTGCTTCATGATGAGCATCAGCTCATCGGTTTCTTGCGGTGTCAAAACCGCAGTTGGCTCATCCAGCACGAGCACCTTGGCATCGCGCGAAAGCGCCTTAATAATTTCTACTCGCTGCTGAACACCAACAGGCAAATCCTCGACCAGAGCATCGGGGTCAACATTGAAACCAAACTTTTCTGAAATCTCAATCACACGCTTGCGAGCGGCTTCGGTATCGAGCTTGCCCAGCACACCGGTAGGTTCGTGACCAAGCGCAACGTTCTCAGCAACGGTGAAGACAGGAATCAACATGAAGTGCTGGTGGACCATGCCAATACCAGCTGCCATCGCATCACCGGGCCCGGTGAAAGACTGCTTAGCTCCATCCAGCAACACTTCACCAGCATCAGCTTGATAAAGCCCATAAAGAACATTCATCAAGGTGGATTTGCCGGCGCCATTTTCACCTAGCAATGCGTGGATTTGACCTGGTTCAACTACCAAGTTGATCGAATCGTTTGCTACAAGTGTTCCAAAGCGCTTGGTAATACCGCGCAGTTCAAGTTTCAACTAGCACTCCTTCGTGCGATAACTCTATCTTCGCAAAAAGAAGGGCCGCGGAGAAATCCGCGGCCCTCCCCTTACTGCTATCTGGCTAGATTAGGCCTTTGGGTTAATCTCGCCTGCGATGATGCCAGCCTCGATCTCGGCTAGACGGGTTAGAACGGCAGCGTCAATCTTTGACTCGAAGTCATAGAGAGGGCTTAGACCGGTTCCACCGTTTGCCAAGGTTCCGACGTATGCTTCACCGTTGAAAGCTCCACCAGCTGCTAGGTCAGCAATGATGTCGTAAACAGCGTTGGTCATTCTCTTCTCAGCTGAGGTCAGAACCATGTCTGCATACTCTGGGCTGGTTAGAGCGATGTCCTTGTCAACACCGATCATTACACCGGCAACGCCAGCTTCCTTGATTGCCTCAGAAACAGCACCGAACTGGTCTCCACCAACTGGGAAGATTACGTCAGCACCTTCGTTGACAAGCGCAGCTGCGATTGACTTTGAAGTTCCAGAGTTAGGAACGAAGTCACCGATGAACTGACCAGTCTGTGCTACTGGATCCCAACCAACAACCTTTACAGGCGTGCCGGACTCTTTAGCCCATGCCTGAGCTCCGTAGTAGAAGCCGTCCATGAAGTCAGTAACAGCAGGAATCTGCAGACCACCGTAGGTACCAACTACCTTGGTGGTTGAGTAAGCAGCTGCTAGGTAACCAGCTAGGTAGCTGGACTCTGCCATGTTGTAAACAACTGGCTTTAGGTTTGCGTTGCCTTCTGACCAGCCATCGATGGTTACGAACTGGACCTCTGGGTTAGCAGCAGCTGCTGCGTTTACGTCAGCAACTAGGTTGAAGCCAACTGCGAAAGTAATGTCGCAGCCCTGGTCAACCATGGCCTGTAGGTTTGGTGCAAAGTCTTCAGCGGAGTTTGACTCTGCGTCAGCAATCTGAACACCGATCTCGGTCTGTGCCTTTAGAAGTCCGTCGTATACAGACTCGTTGAATGACTTGTCATTCCAGCTTCCCTCGTCAGAGACGGCGCAGGCTAGATAGTCGATTGTTGGTGCAGCGGTTTCTTCAGCTGGTGCAGTTGCACAGCCAGATAGAACTAGGGCTGAAGCACCCAGTAGAGCGAATGCCGCTGATGCATTCTTTAGCTTCAAGGTTTCCTCCTGAATAGATGAATTGGCACTTTTGATGCCGGATTGCCTCAACTCTACCCGCTGGGCAAGGCGCGACTCGCGCGGACGCTCGGCTTTACCAATCCGAGATAATCACAAAAGTTCGGAGTGACCGGACTGCCGAAGTGACTCAACCAGGCTTTTTACCTTCTGAGCATGCTGCTTACTTGTCACCAGCAGCGCATCTGCGGTATCAACAACAATCACGTCTTCTAGGCCGATCAAGGCAACTAGGCGCCCAGTGTCACTCACGATAATCCCGCTGGATGAGTCCGTGAGTACTCGAGCGGATCCCAAAACGGAAAGCTGCCCACGTTGACCTTGAGCTTGAAGTTCAGAGATTGCGGCAAAGTCTCCCACGTCATGCCATTCAAACTTAGCTGGCACCACTGCAACCTTGCCCTGTTGTGCTGCAGGTTCTGCAACAGAGTAGTCAATCGCAATCTTGGTAAGGGTTGGCCAAATTCGATCCAAAACACTCTTACGCTGATCAGTATCCCAGGCGTCAGCAATCTCAATGACACCTTTGTACAAAGACGGTTGTGTAGTCGAGAGAATCTGCAGAATCAGCTCTGCTTTGGCAATGAACATTCCGGCATTCCAGAAATACTCCTCGCTGGCAACATAATTTCTAGCTGTCTGGATGTCCGGCTTTTCAACAAACTCCAGGACCTGACAGGCTGTGGTGGAAAGTCGTTCGCCTTTCCTTATATAACCAAATGCCACCGAAGGCTCGGTTGGCTTGATGCCGATGGTCACAATTTTGTCGCTTTGGGCAACCTCGATCGCCTCTGATAGGGCAGATTCAAACTTCTGTTGATCTAAAACCACGTGATCAGCTGCGAAAGATCCAATGATTACTCCCGGTTGGCGCTTGTTCAAGATGGCGGCGGCAAGCGCGATGGCGGCGGTGGAGTCGCGTGGCGATGGCTCGAGCACCAAGTTCTTCTGGTTGAGCTGTGGTAGTTGCTCGACTACGGCATCAGAGTGGATGTCTCCGGTTACCACCATGATCTTTTCACCCGCAATCGGTAGTAGTCGGTCCCAGGTGTCCTGCAGCAGGGTCTGGCCACTACCAGTGAGGTCATGCAGAAACTTGGGTGCGGCTGCGCGAGAAAGTGGCCAGAGTCGAGAACCGATTCCGCCGGCGGGAATTACCGCATAGAAATTTGCTGGAGTGGGCATTGCCTTCTAACCCTAGATGTTCTGCCTCGTTTACAAAAGGCTACCTTGCTCTCGGTTACACTATCTAGGTAATCCCACCCAATGGAGGCCAGATTGGCAACTACCCCCGCCGGAACCCTATATAGAGGTCGGGTTGGCATGTGGTCCTGGGTCCTGCACCGCATCAGTGGTGTTGGGATCTTTTTCTTCCTGCTGGTACACATTCTTGATACGGCCCTGGTTCGCGTGAGCCCAGAGGCTTACAACGTTGTAATCGAGTCCTATAAGACACCAATTATTGGTGTAGCTGAGCTAGGACTCGTTGGAGCAATTTTGTTCCATGGCCTAAATGGTCTGCGTGTAATCGCAGTTGATTTTTGGTCGAAGGGAACTAAATACCAAGCGGTTATGTTCTGGCTAGTGATGATAATCACTGTGAGTGCGGTGGCAGCCTTCACACCGCTTCATCTATCGAGAGTCTTTGGGGAGTAATCATGGCCGTTGTAATCGAAACTCCTAACTCACCAAGAACTAAGCAGCAAGCTAACTGGGAGAAGTATGGCTGGCTGTTTATGCGCGTATCTGGTCCGCTGCTGATTGTTTTAGTTTTCACTCACCTGGTTGCCAACTTAGTTGTCGGCGAAGGAATCAAGGCAATTGATTTTGCATTCGTTGCTGGTAAGTGGGCAGACCCGTTCTGGCAAGTTTGGGATCTAGCAATGCTTTGGTTGGCAATGATTCATGGCACCAACGGCATGAGAACAATTGTTAATGACTATGCAGAACGCGAGAAGGTTCGTAAAGCACTTGTCACAATTCTTTGGGCAGTTTGCGGTCTTCTAATTCTGCTCGGCACGCTAGTCATCTTTACATTTGATCCATGCCCTGCTGGCGCCGCTGCGGAGCTTCTTCCTTCGTTCTGCCCAGTCAACTAAGAAAGAGAAAATTGACTACTTCTGAGAATGTCATTTATCACTCGCACGACGTTGTGATTGTTGGAGCTGGTGGCGCTGGAATGCGCGCCGCTATTGAAGCTGGACCAAAAGCAAACGTGGCAGTGATTTCAAAGCTCTTCCCAACTCGCAGCCACACCGGTGCTGCGCAGGGTGGTATGGCGGCAGCGCTTGCCAACGTGGAAGAGGACAGCTGGGAGTGGCACACCTTCGACACCGTCAAAGGTGGCGATTACTTAGTTGATCAGGATGCAGCTGAGATTCTGGCAAAAGAGTCAGTTGATGCAGTTATCGATCTTGAAAACATGGGGCTTCCTTTCAACAGAACTCCAGATGGCAAGATCGACCAAAGAAGATTTGGTGGCCACACACGTGACCACGGAAAAGCCCCGGTAAGAAGAAGCTGCTACGCAGCTGACCGTACCGGTCACATGATTCTGCAAACCCTTTACCAAACTTGCGTGAAGCTAGGGATTGAATTCTTCAACGAGTATTACGTGCTGGACCTTGTGATGAACAATGGCAAACCAGCCGGTGTCGTTGCCTATGAACTGGCAACCGGCGACATTCACGTCTTTGCCGGTAAGTCAATTGTTTTTGCAACCGGTGGCTTCGGAAAGATCTACAAGACCACATCAAACGCGCACACTCTCACCGGTGATGGTGTTGCAATCGCCTACCGTCGCGGTATTCCTCTAGAGGACATGGAGTTCTACCAGTTCCACCCAACCGGTCTAGCCGGACTTGGAATTCTGCTGAGTGAAGCAGCACGTGGTGAGGGTGGAATTCTTCGAAACGCATCTGGTGAGCGCTTCATGGAGCGCTACGCACCAACCATCAAGGATCTCGCTCCGCGCGACATGGTGGCAAGAGCGATGGCCAATGAGGTTCGTGAAGGAAGAGGAGCGGGTCCAAATAAGGATTATGTTCTCCTCGACCTAACTCACCTCGAGCCAGCGGTTATCGATGCCAAGCTTCCTGACATCACGGAGTTTGCAAGAACTTACCTTGGTGTTGAGCCCTACACCGAGCCGGTGCCAGTTTTCCCAACAGCACACTATGCAATGGGCGGTATTCCAACAAACATCAAGGCAGAAGTACTCAGCGACAACGACACTGTTATTCCAGGTCTCTACGCCGCTGGCGAGTGTGCTTGTGTATCCGTGCACGGAGCCAACCGACTTGGCACCAACTCACTTCTGGACATCAACGTCTTTGGAAAACGCGCTGGTCGCTACGCGGTTGAGTATGCGAATAAAGCAAAGCAAGTTCCAATGCCAGAGGATGCCGCTAAGGACGTCATCGAGATGTTGGAAAAGGTTCGCAAGGCTAACGGCAAGGAAAAGGTTGCTCAGCTAAGAAAAGAACTTCAGGAGACCATGGACAAGAATGCCCAGGTTTTCCGCACCGAAGAAACCTTGAATGAAGCTTTAGCAAAAATTGCTGAGCTAAGAGCGCGCTACGAAAACATTTCTATTCAAGACCAGGGCAAGCGCTTCAACACAGATCTACTGGAAGCTGTTGAACTTGGCTTCTTGCTGGATTTGGCAGAGGTAACTGTGGTGGCTTGCCGCGAGCGCCGCGAGAGTCGCGGGGCTCACCTGCGCGAAGATTACCCAGATCGCAATGACAAGAAGTTCATGGTGCACTCAATGGCTTATCTGCAAGACAAGACTGATCGTAAAACAGGGACCCCAATCAAGATTGATTGGAAGCCCGTTGTGATTACTAACTACCAGCCGATGGAGCGTAAGTACTAATGGCACAAAAGGCAATTGCTGAGGTAGCAAGCCTCAAGGTCACTTTGATGATTCGTCGCTTCGATCCAGAAGTTGACAGCGAGCCAAAGTGGGTTGACTACGACATCGAGATGTATGGAACCGATCGTGTGCTAGATGCTCTCCACAAGGTGAAGTGGGAAATTGATGGCTCACTAACTTTCCGTCGCTCCTGTGCTCACGGTGTTTGTGGCTCAGATGCAATGCGAATCAACGGAAGAAACCGCCTTGCCTGTAAGACCCTAATCAAGGATCTAGACCTATCCCAGCCGATCTACATTGAGCCAATCAAGGGACTGCCGGTAGAAAAAGACTTGATTGTGGACATGAACCCCTTCTATCAGGCTTACCGTGACATCAACCCATTCCTAATGGCAAGCGATAAACCAAAACGTGAGCGCCTACAGTCACCAGAAGATCGTGCCCGCTACGACGACACCACTAAGTGCATTCTGTGTGCGGCCTGCACTACCTCTTGCCCGGTGTTCTGGACTGATGGTCAGTACTTTGGCCCAGCAGCAATTGTGAATGCCCACCGATTCATCTTTGACTCTCGCGATGAGGGTGCTGAGGTGAGACTGGATATCTTGAACGATAAAGAAGGTGTCTGGCGCTGCCGCACGACCTTCAACTGCACAGAGGCCTGCCCCAGGGGAATTGAAGTCACCAAGGCAATTGCTGAAGTAAAGCAGGCAATTCTCAAGGGAAGACCATAGCTAGCTGTGCGGTTTAGTTTTCTATGACAATTCAACGCCGAACCATCCTCGCCGGCTCGCTCGCTGCCACCTCGACAATTGCTTTGGCTGCCTGTGCTGCAGATTCACCAGTCACTGAAACATCTCCCCCTTCCGCCAGTGTTGATCAAGCACCGAGCGAAGTAAGTGGTGAGATTTTTTTGGCAAGAATTGATGAAATACCGGTTGGAACCGGCAAGAAGATAATGGTGGATGAGTCGCTAACCATTTTGGTCACTCACCCAAAGCAAGATCAGTTCCGCGCATTTTCTGCCACTTGCACCCACTCCGGTTGCATCGTGAGTGGCGTGCAGGATGGACAGATTGCCTGTACTTGCCATGGCGCAAGATTCAATACTGATTCAGGAGAGCCAGAGCAGGGACCAGCAAGATCGCCACTAGGAAAAATCACCCTAGAGGTCCGTGGCACCGAACTATACGCCTTGCTATAGCTAGATTTATTCCGTGCTCAAGATTGCAACTGTAAACGTCAATGGTATTCGCGCGGCAGCCCGCAATGGCATGGCGGATTGGCTCAAGAAGGCAAAGCCAGACATCATCTGCCTGCAAGAGGTCCGAGCACCAACCGGTGAACTTGCCAAGCTCGCAACCAAAGATGGGCCACTGGGCGATGGTTGGTTTATTGCCGAGCACGAAGCATCTGCCAAGGGCAGAGCTGGCGTAGCCGTGATGAGCAGATACCCAATCAAGAAATTTAGAACCGATATTGGTCCAGATGAATTTGATTCTGCAGGTCGTTGGGTCGAGGTTGATATCGAAACTAAGTCTGGCTTATTGACGGTTGTTTCTTGCTATGTCCACTCCGGGGAAGCAGATACCCCAAAGCAAGCAGAGAAGTACAAGTTTTTGGCTGCCATGAAACAAAGAATGGGACAGCTCATCAAGAAGAATGAACTTGCACTAGTGGTTGGTGATTTGAACGTTGGTCACACCGAGCTTGATATCAAGAATTGGAAGGGCAATCTCAAAAACGCAGGTTTCTTGCCTGAAGAGCGCGCTTATTTCGATGATTTTGTAAAACAAGGTTGGGTGGACATTGGAAGAAGAACCCATCCTGGCAAGCCTGGCCCCTATACCTGGTGGTCCTTTAGAGGTAAGGCCTTCGACACTGATGCCGGCTGGAGAATTGATTACCACCTCGCTACCCCAAAGTTGGCTGCACTCGGGCAGAATTATCGGGTTGATAGAGCAAAGAGCTACGACGCTCGGTGGACAGACCACTCTCCCGTCTTAGTTGATTACAAACTCGAGGTGAAGTAATGGCAAAACCAAATCTGCTAAGTGGCATGCAGCCATCGGCTGCCAGCCTGCACCTCGGTAATTACCTGGGTGCTCTAAAGCAGTGGGTTGCAATGCAGGATGATTACCAGGCCTACTACGTAATCGTTGATCTGCACGCCATCACCGTTCCGCAGGATCCAAAAGAATTAGCCGAAAACACTCGCAGAACTGCTGCTCAATATCTGGCAGCTGGAATAGACCCGAACAAATCTGCTTTGTTTGTGCAGTCACATGTTCCCGCTCATGCCCAACTTGCCTGGGTGCTCAACTGCATCACTGGCTTTGGTGAGGCCTCACGCATGACTCAGTTCAAAGACAAAAGTCAAAAAGGTGGGGCTGAGGGCAGCTCGGTGGGGCTTTTCACTTATCCAATCTTGCAAGCTGCCGATATTCTGCTTTATCAACCAAAGAGCGTGCCGGTGGGAGAAGATCAGCGCCAACACCTAGAGCTAACCAGAGATCTTGCCATGAGATTTAACTCTCGTTTCGGCGAAACCTTTGTTGTGCCAGAAGCACACATTCTTAAGGAAACTGCCAAGATTTATGATCTGCAAGAACCAACAGCCAAGATGTCCAAGAGTGCCGAAGATCCAAAGGGTCTAATCAACATTCTTGATGAGGACTCGGTCATCTCTAAGAAGATAAAAAGTGCGGTCACTGACACCGATGGTGAAATTAGATTTGACCGAGATAAGAAGCCAGGCGTATCGAACCTGCTTGGCATCTATTCAGCAATAACCGGTGACTCAATCAAGGATCTGGAGCAGCGCTTCAGCGGCAAGGGCTATGGCGATCTGAAATCTGAACTTGCCGATGTCGTAGTCTCAGCGCTTTCGCCAATGCGAGCAAGAGCCCAGGAGCTGCTCTCCGACAAGGCTGAGCTTGATAGTTTGCTAGCTGAGGGAGCTGCTAGAGCTAACGATCTGGCCGAGCAAACCCTCCAGAAAGTCCACGAAAGAGTGGGCTTTATCCCGCCAAAACACTAGGGCGGAATTATTTCCCCCCAGCGGGTATTGTTACAAGTGCACAGTTCTTCGGGGTCAGTGAAAATCTGAACCGGCGGTTATAGTCCGCGACC
>CAYXWU010000004.1:0-43538 GCA_964468885.1 uncultured Aquiluna sp.
AGTATGACCCGCGCAGAATTGTTCGAGAAGCACTGCTAGAAGAAAAGCGCAAGCCTACCGTGGCTGACACTTTGAACAGAGCTAAGCCACCACAGCGACAACTCGAGCTGGGTGAAACCCCGCCATTCGATCTGGAATCGACCTAGAACTTGCCCATCCACTTAGCTAGCTTCGTCATCAGCGGGGCCATACGTCGGTAATCCCTGGCACGATTCGGCAATCTAAGCGGCAACCGGTTTGCCACACCGATGGTTCTATTCTCCGTGAAACGCAGTAATCCGTAGGGACCGCTTCGTCTGTTAACACCACTTTGCTTCATTCCACCCATTGGCGCAGCCATTGAAGCCATAGAAGCTCGGTAACCTTCGTTGATGTTTACAGAACCAGCCATGAGCCTTGACGCTATTTCGAGTGCTTTTTTGGTGTCACCAACCACCGCTGCGTTCAGGCCAAATTCGGTGGCATTTGCAAGTTCTACTGCTTCATCAAGTGAGCTGTAGCCAACCAAAACAATTACAGGACCAAAAACTTCCTTGTGCAGGATTTCAGCTCCGTGCGGAACATCCGATATCACCGTTGGCGCATAAAAATTTGGTCCAACTTCCGGCAGGGCGTGGCCGCCGGTGACAACTCGCACACCTTCCGCCTTAGCCCTATCTATAAAGCCTGAGACGCGCTCCAGCTGGGCCTTAGAAGTCAGAGCCCCCATGTCAAAATCAAACTTGTTGGAAGCTCCAATTGTTAGGCTTTCAACTTTCTCTTTCAACACCAGCTCGAAGTCTGACAATGCATAGTTGGGCACATATATCCGCTCAATGGATACGCATAGCTGCCCAGCATTTCCATATGCTCCTGAAATTGCTAGCTCTGCAGCCTCATTTAAATTCGCACCGGGCAAAACAATCATTGGATTTTTCCCACCCAATTCCAAGGAATAGCCGATCAATCTAGCTGCAGCGCGCTGGGCGACCAGGCGACCAACGGCACTCGAACCTGTAAATGACATGTAGTCGCAATTGTCCGTAACAGCATTACCAACCTCAGTCGGTTCCCCGTGAACCACTTGCCAAACGTCTTGTGGAACGCCTGCTTTGACAGCTAGGTCACGCGCCATTATGACAGTCTTTGCTGTTTGGTTGTCTGCTTTTTGAACTACGGCATTGCCGGCCATGATTGCCGGAATAACTTCCATCATGGTTAGTGCCAGGGGATAATTCCAAGGAGTAACTACACCCACTACGCCCACTGGAGCTGGTTCGACATAGGCAGTGATAAGTAGAGGAACTCCGCCCTTTATTTTTTTTCGTTTCAAAAGCTTTGGTGCAATTTTGGCGTAGTAGGAGATAGCAGCCAGAGCACCAGTGACCTCTTCGAACGCGTGCATCCTGGCCTTGCCAGTTTCCATCTGAAGAACATCCATGAGCTCTTCTTGATTGGCGATCAGCACGTCCACCAAATTATGAGCTATCTTGGCTCGATTTCTAGCACCCATTTGATTCCAGGCGGGTTGCGCTTCTCTTCCTACCTGAAACTTAAGTGCAACATCGGCCGCAGAATGCGCCTCTAGATCATGGAGTTTTTGACCAGTTAGCGGGTCAATGATGGCAATAGTTTGCATACATTCCTAAATCGGATTTATCCCTAGTTTCTTCCCGCTCAGACCCCTGGGTTGCTGGCTCAGGTTCTTGGCGATTTCAACAATAGCCCTGGCCGCCGGGTCTGCTGAGTCGGAGCTGACAATTGGCAGAGCCTCATCAGCGCTGCTTCTAAGCGGTTTACTTATGGGTATCTGGCCAAGCAGCGGAACTTCGGTCTCGCTTAGTTCAGAAAGCCTGTTGGCTACGGATTGACCACCGCCTTCGCCAAACAGATACTCTCTGCCGCTGGAAGTTTCGTAGTAGCTCATGTTTTCAATGACCCCCAAGATGCTCTGGCCTGTCATCAGACCAATCGCACCCGAGCGCTCAGCAATGGTTGCTGCCGAGGACTGCGGGGTAGTGATGACAATGGACTGAGCATTTGGCAGTAGTTGGCCCAGGCTGATAGCAACATCACCGGTTCCAGGGGGAAGATCCACCAGCAGAAAATCCAAATCTCCCCAGTAGACATCGGTGAGGAATTGTTCAACTGCTCGGTGCAACATGGGTCCCCGCCAGGCAACTGGTTTGTTGTCCTGCACGAAGAATCCAATAGAAATCACCTTCACATCAAAAGCAATTGGCGGCAACATCAGCTCATCCACCTTGGTGGGGGATTGGTTAATTCCCATTAGACCCGGAATTGAGTAGCCAAAGATATCAGCATCCAGCAGCCCAACCTTGTTTCCAAGTTGAGCAAGCGCTACTGCTAGGTTCACTGTCAGAGTCGACTTACCAACTCCACCCTTCCCACTTCCAACAAAAATCACTCTGGTCAGAGAGTTTTCTTGTGCAAATGGATTGAAGCGGATTGGCTTATCTCCACGCAATTTCTTCTTCAGAGCATCTCGCTCCTCGGCAGTCATTGTCTTCATATTGACTTGGACGCTAGAAAACTCGTTGGAAAGTGCCGCTTTGACATCACGCTCAATTGACTGAGCCGCTGGGCAACCAACGATTGTCAGTTTGATATCCACTTCAACAGCATTTCCAGACTCTGAAATCTCACCCACCATATCGAGTTCCGTGATGGGTCTTCTGAGCTCTGGGTCGATGACACCACTGAGAGCCGAAAGCGCTTTGCTCACTTAGCCTTCTTCGGCTTGCGAGGTTTAATCTCTTCGACTACTTCGCGCAATGCTTTTTGGATTTCGTCTCGCATTTCATCTTTGGTGGCGAGTTCTTCTAGTGCGAGTCTTAGTGCAGCAACTTCACGGGCAAGATACTCGGTGTCGGCAAGGTTTTGTTCAGCTCGCTGACGATCCTGTTCAAACTTCACGCGATCACGATCAGCAGCGCGATTTTGTGCCAGCAATATCAGTGGAGCAGCATAGGAGGCCTGCATAGAAAGTAGCAGCGTTAGCAGAGTGAAATTCAGACTGCGTGGGTCAAACTGAACCCCCGCTGGCGCCAAAGTGTTCCAGGTAATCCAGATGGCAATAAAGACTGTCATTGCAATTAGGAAAAGTCCGGTTCCCATCGCTCTTGCGAAGCGCTCGGAAATGCGGCCAACGGTCTCGTGGTCAACATATGGCATTCGAAGCACTGATCGGCGGCCCAGAGGGCTTTCCAGTTGTGAATCGTTCTTGGCCATCATTCCTCCTCACTTCGCCAGTCATCGGGCAGTAGGTGATCCAAAACGTCGTCGACCGTTACTGCACCAAGTAGGTTTCCATCCTTGTTTACAACCGGTAGTGCTACCAGGTCATAAGTTGCAAGATCTCGGTGAATTTGCTTGATTTGGGCATCTGCCGAGACGGGCTCCAATTCAGTGTCCATTAAATTTCCTAGTCGCTCTCCTGGCGGATATCGCAGCAGTTTCTGGAAGTGAACAACTCCCAGGTACTGACCAGCTGGAGTCTCATAGGGTGGCATAGTTACGAAAACTTGCGCTGCTAAGACAGGTTCAACTGCTGCGCGTCTCACCAGTGCCAATGCTTGTGCAACTGTTGTTTCTGAAGAGCAAATAATTGGTTCTGGAGTCATCAAACCACCAGCGGTGTAAGGCTCATACTGCAGCAATTGGCGAATGTCTTCAGCTTCTTCGACATCCATCATCTCGAGCAGAGCTTCGGTTCGCTCAGCCGGCAGATTCGCCATTAGATCCGCTGCGTCATCGGGGCCCATCAGATCCAGAACCTCCGCTGCTCGCTCATCTTCTAGATCGTTGATGATCTCGAGCTGCTCTTCCTCGGGAAGCTCCTCAAGTAGTTCAGCAAGACGCTCATCATCCAACTCTTCTGCAATGGCGAGCATTCGCTCTTCTGGCAGATCCATCACAGCGTTTGCGAGGTCAGCTGCCTTTAGGTCTCCTACGGTGCTCAGCAGTTGCTTGGCATCTTCGGATGTCACATCTTCTTGGTGATCGGCGATGTCATTCCACATTACAAACTCGGTCGGGCCTTTTTTGAAAGGATTACCAGCCTTAGTTTGCTTGCGAATGAATAGCTCGGTCATATTCCACGCGCCGCGTTTGTTTTGCTCAATTGCAAAATCTTCAATCTTGCCAAATCGATTAGGGCTAGTCAGCTTTACTTTTCTTCCCAGCATTTCGGCGATGGCGCGAAACTCTTGGCCGTGCGGGGAGAAGCGACGAAGGTCAATCAGACCGTTTGTGATTACCTGCCCGGGCGAGATGGCTGTCACGCGAGCCATTGGCAAAAAAACTCGCCTGCGGCCGGAAATCTCAATCAGTAGGCCTTTTGCTCTAGGGGCAAGTTTTTGGCGATAGGACATGACAACGTCCACTACCTTGCCAACTCGGTCACCCAATGGATCGAAAACACCGCAGCCAACCAGGCGTGCTACGAACACTCTTGTTGCGCTCATAGAGATACCCCGCTCTCACGGTGAAAGTCATGCCAAAATCTTCGTTATGACTGATGCTCGGAACAATGCTAAACGGAACCAGTTGGGACCGACCATCCCTAGGGGATTTGTCCTAGGAGAATTTACCAATTATTCCGATGCAACGGCAATGGTGGAAAAGCTATTGGCTGGCGATTTCAAAGCTGACCAGGTTTCTTTGATCGGACACTCTCCAGTTTTAGTAGAGCGCATCAAGGCTCGTTTGGGATATGGACGGGTGGCACTGTCTGGTGCCATGACAGGGTTTTGGATTGGTCTGATTTTTGCACTTTTAGTTGGTGCTGGCATCACCGTAGGTCCCGAGGGTGCAATTTCATATAACCCTCAGCAGTTCATCGCCGTAGTGATGCTTTCAGCTGGAATTGGAATGCTTTTCAACATCACCCGTTTTTCTCTAAGCAAATCGAGGCGGGGTTTTTTGTCGACTCAAATGCCGGTTGCGAGCAGGTGGGAAGTAATTGTTCCAGAATCCGAGGCTGCTAATGCCAAGAAACTTTTGGGGTCAACCAGCGACGCCTAATTGATTGGCCGCAAACCAACTCTCAATTTCCTCAACGGTTCTCGGCAGTGCCTTGCTGAGATTTTCACAGCCAGTTTCTGTCACTAATACGTCATCTTCAATTCTTACTCCGATGCCGCGGTACTTCTCTGGCACGGTGAGATCATCGGCGTGGAAGTAGAGACCTGGTTCAATCGTGAAAACCATTCCTGGCTTGAGAATTCCATCTTGGTAGTGCTCTCTTCGCGCTTGTGCACAGTCGTGGACATCTAGTCCTAGGTGGTGACTCGTGCCGTGGACCATGTACCTGCGGTGGTGCTGGTTTTCTTCCTTCAATGCCTCTTCGGCAGTAACTGGAATAAGCCCGAGCTCTGAAACCTTCTTTGCAATCACTGCGATTGCTGCGTTGTGCACTTCGCGGAACTTGATGCCAGGCTTGGCAACCGCAAAGGCTGCATCTGCTGCCTCCAGCACCGCTTCGTATACCCACTTCTGCTCAGGCGAAAACTTTCCTGATGCGGGAATGGTTCTTGTGATATCCGCGGTGTATAAAGAGTTCAACTCGCACCCTGCGTCTAGCAAAACCAAATCCTTCTTGTCCACCGAGCCGGTGTTTTTTGTCCAGTGCAGAATGCAGGCATGGGCTCCGCTGGCCGCGATGGTTTCGTAGCCGATGTCGTAGGCCTCTTCGCGAGCCCTGGCAAAAAATGTGGTTTCGATTACTCTCTCGCCACGTGCCGAGCTAATTGCTCGTGGCATGTTCTTGGCAACATCAGCAAATCCGCGCGAGGTGATTTCAATTGCCTTGCGCATTTGTTCGATTTCATATTCATCTTTGACAAAACGCATTTCTGAAACGAATTCGGCAAACTTGGCATTCTTGAGAGTGAGGGGCTTCGGCCAGTCCTTCAGTTTCTTCTCAAGTTTCTTTAGATTGTGGGTTTCAATACCTAGCTGGACTTCAATGTCTTCCAAGGTTGGCCTGGGCCCAGTCCAAAATTCACCGATCATCGGGTTGGCAAAGAATTCGGTGGAGTCTCTTCCAGCGGTAGGCCTTAGAAAAAGATGAGTCTTGGTGTTCTTTTTCCTGGTGTCAATGACAAGCACTGACTCAGGAACGGTTTCGCTGCCCCAGCCGGTGAAGTAGGTGAAAGCTGTGTCTGGGCGATAGCGATACTCGGTGTCATTGGCGCGAACCTTCATTGGGCCTGCTTCGAGCAGAATCAGCTTTCCCGGGTATTTTCTGGCTAGTTCATCCCTGCGCTTTTGCGCATAGTCGGCCACCTCCCAGCGCTGAGCGGTGGAGGGTCCTTTCTCTTCCCAGTGGGAAGATACATATTCAAGAAACTTCTTGCTGTGGGGGGTTCGGGAACGGTTAGAACTTGCCTTCTTATTCATAGGACTATTCTGCTCCTGTGATTGATCTTCATGCGCACACTAACCAATCTGACGGTAAAGATTCACCATCTGAATTGGTGCGCAAGGCTAAGGCAGCCGGGATAACCACCTTGGCCATAACCGACCACGACACCACCGATGGTTGGGAAGAAGCCATTCAGGCAGCAAGGTCTGAGCGCATCGGTTTGATTCCGGGCATTGAGGTTTCAACCCGAGCCAAAGTTGGGCTGCGCTCAATCTCAGTTCACATCCTTGCTTACTTACCAAACCCAGATCACCCAGGTCTTGTAGGCGAGCTGGCAAAAACTAGAGCTTCCAGAATTGGCAGGGCAAAAGAGATGGTTTCTCGACTTGCGGCTGATTATCCGATTTCCTGGCAAGACATTGAGGACCAGCTCAAACCTGGAGCAACAGTTGGTAGGCCGGCGCTCGCTGATGCACTTGTTGCAAAAGGAGTAGTGCCAAATCGCTCGGCTGCTTTTCAATCGATTCTTCACAAGTCAAGTCCCTACTATGTTTCGGATTACTCTGTCGACACTGAGCTTGCAATCAAGTTAATTAGGGAAGCTGGGGGAGTGTCAGTAATGGCGCACCCACTGATTGATTTTCCTGCTGGTAAATCTGAGCTTGATTTACCAACCAAGCACTTCGAGCAAATGATTGCGGCGGGACTCAACGGTTTTGAGGTCGATCACCGCTCGGTGCCAGATTTTGCTAAGAGCTGGCTCAGAGAGCTGGCGCTAAAGCACAATCTAATAGTCACCGGCTCGTCCGATTATCACGGCGATGGAGCTAAAGAGAATCAACTTGGCGAGAACACCACGGATCCCAAACAGCTTGATCGAATTTTGAATCAGGCTTCAGGCTTTGAAGCTTTTTTGTAGTTTCTCTGCCGTTGTCTAGCTCTCGGCTTTGACTGCTCCTGTGGCTTTGACTTAGGTTCAGAAGTTTTTGGCTTTGCGTCCGTAGTTGGCTTCTTGTTTAGACGGCCTTTAGTGCCAGCTGGAATTACAAGGTCTGAAAACAGATGCTCACTAGAGGAGTAGGTTTCAACTGGTTCAGGGATGCCCAGTTCAAGTTCCTTATTGATGTTCTGCCAACGGGTCATGTCTTCCCAGTCGACGAAGGTGACCGCAACGCCTAACTTGCCCGCTCTACCAGTTCGGCCGGTGCGGTGGAGGTAGGCCTTTTCATCTTCTGGTACCGAGTAGTTGATGACATGGGTCACATCGTCGACATCAATACCGCGAGCGGCGACTTCGGTTGCGACCAGGATGTCTTTCTTGCCAGCGCGGAAAGCAGCCATGGAACGCTCCCTAGCCGTTTGCGCCATGTCTCCATGCAGTGGAGCCGCCTTGAAACCTCGATCAATTAGTTCATCGGCTAACTTGGCGCTCATCCGTTTGGTTTTTACAAATATGACTGTCTTGCCTCGCCCTTCAGCCTGCAGGATTCGGCCAACTACTTCGTCCTTGTCGAGAGCGTGAGCGCGGTAGACGAACTGCTTGATTGCTGCCTTGGTCTTACCCTCATCGGGGTCGCTGACTCGGATGTGGACGGGTCGGTTCAAATACCTTTTAGTCAGCATCAAAATCTCACTAGGCATGGTGGCCGAGAACATCAGGGTCTGCTTTTCTTTCGGCAGGATCGAAAAGATTTTTTCAACATCTGGCAAAAAGCCCAGGTCCAGCATGCGATCGGCTTCGTCTAAGACGAGATAGTTAATGGCTGTGAAGTCGATAAGTTTTTGATTGTGAAGATCAATTAGGCGACCAGGTGTGCCAACAACAACATCGGCACCTCTCGCTAGATCTGCCAATTGACCCTCATAGGCTTTTCCGCCATAAATCTCAACGACTCTGGTGGTTCGGTTTTTTGATGCTAGTCGCAGGTCTTCTGTTACCTGCAGAGCAAGCTCTCTGGTGGGGACAACAACTAGCGCTCGTGGCAAGTGCTCTGGGTTGGCACCAAGTCTCTGAAGAAGTGGCAATCCAAAGCCAAGGGTTTTTCCCGTACCGGTTTTAGCTTGGCCGATTAGGTCTGTGCCAGCCAGAGCTAGCGGGATTGCTTGTTGCTGAATTGGGAATGGACTCAGGATAGAGGCGGATTCCAGGGCCTGGACGATGTCATCGTCTATGCCTAAGTCACGAAAGGTCAATTACTTCTCCAGAATGTAAAAATTGCTCAGAAGGCATAAACACAAGCCATCCTTATAAACTTGCAGCATGCTGGACTGGATTCGAAGAATCAGGAAGATCTCGCAGACTCTGTCTCTGCCTTCCCGTGACTCATCCTCACGCAGTCAAGCCCAGCTTAATCCAGGCAAGCTGATTCCTGCTACCGAAGTCTTTCTTTCACAGCTAATTCAGCACCACCTTTTGGTTGCTGACCTATTGACCGATGATGCGCAGGCAGCCCCCGAAGCGCTACGCAAGAAGCAATTGGCGGTAGCGGCCCGCTACGAAAATAGAGCCAAGGATTTGCAGGAGCTGTTGATCAAGCTTGGTGCCAGCTACATGGAACTGCAGCAGCAGATTCGTGATCGACTAGATGCACTAATCGAAAGAACCGAGGGCAAAGGTTGGCCTGAGGACATCATGCGTATCTTCATTGTCTTCACTCTCTTAGAAGATGCATATCTGAGAATTGCTAAGGGCCTCACCCCAGCCAGACGGCTAAAGGTCGAGGCGATGCTCTCCGATAACTCCCTTGCTGACTTCTGCCAAGAGGCGCTTACGGCAGCCATAAACAACCTGCCGCAGCTAACGCATGATCTGGCATTGTTTGGCAGAGCGGTTGTGGCAGATGCGCTGCTAGAAGTAAGAGACATGTCTTCATTTTCGGAGCTGCTACGCGATCAGCCCAGCGATCCGGTTGAACTAACCAGAGAACAATTCAAGATTTTGGAGCCACTAACCACCGAATTGGTGGCAGCTCACACACTGCGTATGGACTCGCTAGGCCTTACTGCCTGAGCGAATAGCGGCCAGCCGAGCCTGCTCACTCTTCTGTCGACGCTTGTCGAGATACCTGGTACCAAACCAACCTGCAACTGGCATTCCGAGCATCACAGCAAACCAGATCCAAGCTTGCTGGTAGCTAAGTCCGAGCCAGGTCAGCACTAACCAAATTACGCTTCCCGCCACCAGCGATATGGCAGCTGGGACTGCCTTGCCGTAGTGGTCAGATGGTGGCAAAACAAATGGGGCAACTAGTGCCAGTAACAATCCATAAAGAGCAATAATCAAGATTTCCATTAGGCGATGAACCCAACCCTTCTGCCATCTTCACTGCCAATTTCCACAAAGGCTACTGCCGAGGCTGGGACGATGAGCATCCGACCCTTGCTGTCAGAGAGCTCAATCGTGCCATCGGCCAAGCCGTGCTTGACGGCGGCTTGAATGGCCTTGCTGTCTAGCGGGCTCTCCAGGCTGATGTCCCGGCCGCTGTCCTTTATACCAATGCGAACTTCCATGAGTCTCCTTTGCGCTACTAGGTTACGGCATAAAAAAATGTCTACTTCTCCAAATAGATTGGTGCTGTGGGTCAGACACTATTTATAAGCGAGAGTTACCAGCCGCCGCTTCAGGTGCCAACCCCAAATCCCAGCCAATCCACCCTGGTGGTGGGCTCACCCCGGTCCGGAAAGACCAGCTCTCTCAGGCGATTAGTTAGCCAACTGGAGCAGACAGTAAAACCAGATTCAATTCTTGTCATTACTCCGAGTCGTATTGCGGCAGCACGGCTGCGAGATCTCATCGCACTGGATTCCGCCCTGCCTGCTACCAAACCAAGAGCTCGGTCAATTTCTTCTTTTGCATTTGATGTTCTCTCCACCAAACAAGTCCGATTGTTATCTGGTGCTGCCCAGGAGCGAGTTCTTGGCCAACTAGTTCAGGATGCCGCTGCAATTAAAGCCGGCGCTCGCTGGGGCGTGGATGAGCAAACTCTTCGCTTGGCTGGTTTTGTTCAAGAACTTAGAGATCTACTGTCGGTGATTATTGAAAATTCTCTGACTCAGCAGCAGCTTGCAAATTTGCAGCAGCAGTTTCCTTCTCTGAAGCTGCAAGTTGCCATAGATCTGCTTCCTAAATATCGTGAAGCACTTGCCCTGCAGGGACTACTGGATCCATCCCAATTGGTGGTGGCGGCAATAGCTGATTACCAACCTGGCACTTACTCACACGTTGTCGTTGACGATGCTCAAAACCTCTCCCCGGGCCAGCTTCGATTGGTTGAGAAGGTTTTAGAGTCCGCAACTGGATTCTTATTCGGAGATCCCGATTCAGCCACCCTGGGTTTTCGCTCTTCCGCAGCAAGCAGCTTTATTGAGGTTGCCAGAAAGCTCTCATTTGCTGAACTAACGCTCGAACCTCAGCTTGGTTCAGCCACCTCAGGTCTGCTCGGAAGATTGGCCCAGCGAATTCCTGTTTCGCTCTACTCTGAGCACAGGCCTGGCAGCATCGAGCATGACGCAAAAGGATGTGTATTCAGCTCGCTGGTTGAAGAAACCGATTGGCTAGCAACTGAACTCAGAAAAGCGTATCTTGCTGGCCTTAGTTGGTCCGAAATGGTGGTCGTAGGCAGAACTAGAACACAGCTGGAGCAACTAAGAAGAGAACTTGCTGCGCGCAAGGTCCCGGTACGAATACAAGGTGTTCAAAGAGCGCTGGTTGAGCAGCCAATGGCGCTAGCCATTCTCGATTTCTTGGTGACTGCGCTGGGCGATCCGAGCCTAGAGCAGCTCGAACAGCTCTTGCTCTCACCCTTAGTTGGCCTTGACTCTATTGCACTCCGCGAAATTAGGCGACTGATGATTCCGCTGAGGCAAGAAGGCCTCACTGCTAAAGATGCGCTTTTGCAAATTCTCTCAGCAGATTCACCGCGCATGCTGCAGCCACTGAGTCAAGCCTTGAGTGAACTAAGAAACATTGAGAATCCAAGTTGTCACCAGGCTGTTTCGATTGCCTGGAAGTTGGTGAGCGAGCGGCGCGGTAAGAGTCTGAGTGATGCAGACCTTGATGCGGCACTAGAACTCTTTGCTGCAGCAATCCGCTTTGATGACAGACAAGAAGGCTCTGCTCTGCAGTTTGCTACTTTGCAGTTGAGCTCATCAATTCCAGAAGATTCGCTAGCGCCGATAAGCAGAACGGCTGCCGTGACACTTGCCACACCAGCCCAACTCACTGACGAATACAAATTGGTTGCACTGCCGAGATTGCAAGAGGGAATCTGGCCCAATCTAAATCCTCGCAACTCGCTGCTCGGTGCCGCATCTCTGCAGGCGTATCTGGTTGGTCGACTGAGTTCTCCTACGCAACCAACCAAGAGCGAGTTGGCGGATGAGCTGAGGATGTTCTACAAAGCAATCGGCTGCGCAGGTGAGCGTGTCCTCCTGAGTGCCATGTCAGATGAGAGCGAACAGCCCTCGCAGTTTTTTCAGCTCGCCAAGATTGAACTGCAGGAAACCAAAGCTTTCGATTTCGATCTTCGAAAATTGGTTGGACGTCTGCGAAGAGAACTATTAGCAGGCGATGAATCTGCAGCGGCTCAATTGGCTGCCTTGGCAATTGCCAATGTGCCGGGAGCTCATCCAAGTGCTTGGCAGGGATTGCTACCGATCAGCAGTGAGGAGCCATTATCTGCGGCAGTGAATTCGGTGGCGGCTTCTCGAGTGGAAGCATTTGAAAAGTGTCCACTGCACTGGTTTATCTCATCCTTTGCCACTGATTCGGTTGGTTTTCAAGCGGCTCTGGGAACACTGCTGCATGCCGCTTTAGAGAATTCCGACATCTCCAAGCCAGTTGAGTTTGTAACTTCCCACTGGCAGGAAATCGAGTTTGATTCGAAACTAACCGAGCGAAAAGTTAGAAAAGAATCACTAGCTATGGCTTCCTTGATTGAAGAGTACCTGCAGCAGGGAAGCGAGCTTTTGGCAGCCGAGCAAGGATTCGCAATTGAAATTGGAAGCCTAAAAATTGTTGGAAAGATTGACCGCATCGAAAACACCTCCGCTGGTCCGCTGGCGGTTGATCTGAAAACAGGGAAAAAGATACCAACCAAAAAGGAAGCTGCAGCCAATCGTCAGCTTTCGATATATCAGCTTGCTATCGAACAAACCCAAGGTTTACAAACCGTCGGAGGCAAGTTAGTCAGTGTCGGTGATGGAAAACTGAAACAGCTGGAGCAGCCAGCTCTGACCGAGCAAGACCGAAAAGACCTAGCAAACCTGGCCCAGCAAATCTTGGAGCAACTGGACAAGGCAGAACTTGTCAGCTCATCTGATCACTGCAGCAAGGATGCCAACTGCCAACTGCTTTTGAATCGAGTGGTCACAAATGGCTAAAGTTTCGTCTCAGCAGCTGTATTCACTGTTTTCAAAAAACCAGCTCACCTTGGAACAAGCTCAAATAGTCGAGCAGGCTTCCATAACCTCTCCCTCGTTGGTAGTGGCAGGAGCGGGTTCTGGTAAGACCGAGCTGATGATGGTTCGAGTTTTGTATTTGGTAGCCAATGGCTTTGCGAAACCGGAGGAAATTCTTGGCCTGACTTTTACAAAAAAAGCGGCCAACGAGCTCAGAGTGCGAGTGCAGCAGGGGCTTATCCGATTGCGTGAGAGTGAGTATTGGAACCAAGACCTGCCGGATCAGTTCATCGGTCCAAAGATTACGACCTATAACTCTTTTGGCAATGATATTTTCCGCATGCATGCGCTTGAACTCGGTTTTGAAGCTGACTCCAAGCTCCTGACCGAGTCACTAGCAATTGCCATCGTGAAGGAGCTAATTGAGCAATCGAGCAATCCACTGCTGCTTGAATATGAGGGAAGCCTGAACACACTGGCAGAAAAGGTTCTGAAGGCCCAGTCGCAACTTACCGACCATCAGGCTGATGCCAAGGAAGTTGCTAGCTACCTGAGTGAATTTTCAACCACCTTGGCAGGCCTTCCCAAGAGTGAAAAAGGCGAGAGTGGACAGTTCGCCTACACACTTGAGTACTTAGAAAAAGCAAGAACTGCACAACTTATTTTTGAATTAGCCGGTGAGTTTCAGCAGTTCAAGCAGGAGCGCAGTCTGTTTGATTACTCAGACCAGGTGGCGCTTTCACTGCGGGTAAAAGAATTTGATCGAGCAGCCCTGCCTTATCGATTTGTGATGCTGGACGAGTATCAAGACACCTCTGAAGTCCAGACTCAATTGTTAGCCCGCTTGTTTGCGAGTTCTGCAGTGATGGCAGTGGGAGATCCGAATCAGTCCATTTATGCCTGGCGCGGGGCAAGCGCAGCAAATCTGGCTGACTTTTTTGAAGACTTTGGCCAAGGCGAGACATTTACTCTCTCGGTTTCTTGGCGCTCAGGAGAAAAGATCTTACAGGCGGCCAATCAGGTTGCATCCGATATTGATAATCAAACCATCACACCTATTGCCTTGCAGCCAGGAAGAGACATTGAATCCAAGGTAGAGGTAGAAATTTTTGCCGAGGATGAGAGTGAATGTCGAAGCGTTTGCCAGTGGATAGCGGCCACTCACAATGCAGAGTCCAAGCAAGCGATCCTATTTAGAACCAAAGAAGGAATGCGCCGCTACGCTGAGCAGCTTGCCGAGCTGGGCATTCCACATGAGATAACTGGACTTTCTTCACTGTTGGAGCAACCGGAAGTTGTGGATTTGATTTCAATTTTGCGAATTCTGGCAAGACCTGAGTCATCGGTGGATTTCCTGAGAATTGTTAGCGGTCCCAGATTTCGACTCGGCAGCAGCGATCTGGTTCACCTTTCGCAGGCTAAGCAAACCATTTCAAGAGTGCGCAAGCTTCCAAGGAATCGGTCCTTAACGCTCGTTGAGCTGATTGACCAGCTAGAACTTCCTTCGGTTCGAAAGCAGCTAACACTCAGCGATGTTGCACTTTCAAGGCTTACTGAGTTTGCACAAATTCTCAGATCTCTAAGGGCTGCCACCTCGCTTTCGCTAACTGAATTGAGCTGGCGGGTCGTGGAGGAGTTCGAGCTGGACATTGAGCTCTATGCCCACTCAGACCTGGCTGATCCGATGAATAATTTGCGAAGCTTCATTTCTCGCATCAGTGAGTTCGAATCCACTTCCGATCGTTCGAATCTGCACAGTCTGATTGCCTGGTTGGATTACGCCATGGCGACCGAGAGTTTTGAGCTTCCCAAGACCGGCGCCAAAAAGGGCATTGTTCAGCTAATGAGTGCCCACGCGGCAAAGGGTCTCGAGTGGGATCGGGTGGCAATTCCGCAGCTCAACAACAAGAGCTTCCCAACTGATTCAAGGGAACTCACCGGTTGGTTGGCGGGCGGCATCCTTCCGCAGCAGTTTCGACTAGACCGCAAGTCGATTCCAGTCTTGAGCTGGCAGGGAATTACTAATCAGCGGGAGTTTGCAAAGAGAGTTGATTCTTATGCCGATCAGCTTCGCGCGCATCACCTGATGCAAGAGCGTCGCCTAGCATACGTTGCAATTACCAGAGCCGCCAAGGAACTTTATCTAACAGCAAGCCACTATCAGGCAAAGCGAAAAGATGCTCTAACGCTTTCCCCATTTCTAGAAGAGTTGATGCATAAAGACGCCTTCATCCGCTCGGTAGCGGATAAACCAAGTGAAAAGCCGGTGATAAATGTCACGACTCAGCTATGGCCAAAAGATCCATTGGGACAATCAAGAAATGCGTGGGAAGCAGCTGCCGAAATGACACTGGCTACAGAGCCTGCAGAAATTTCAAAAGATGTCGCGCTTTTGCTAAAGGAGCAGCAGTTGCGAAACATTCCAAGACTTCCGTCGCTTCCGCTCAGGCTCTCTGCGTCGGCAGTGGTAAAACTACTCACTGCACCCGAGCAATTTGCTGAGCAATTAGCAAGACCACTACCGAGTCTTTACTCGAAGAGCGCGCAACTTGGAACTTCCTTCCATGCCAATTTGGAACAGGCCTTTTTGTCGGGCAGCGAACTTGATTTCTCTAGTTGGAGCGAGGAAGAGGTCAAGCTCGGCGTTTCGTTTGCTAAAAGTCGTTTTGCTGCTTTGATCCCTCTACTGGTCGAACAGTCAATTGAGTTTGCACTGGGCGGATCAGTGATTGTCTGTAAGTTGGACGCGGTCTATCAAGTAGGGGATGAGTATCAGGTTGTTGACTGGAAGAGTGGCAAAGTGCCCAGTGAAAGCGAGCTTCCTGACAAAGCAATTCAGCTCGCGCTCTACCGCATCGCGTTGGCTAGGTTCCTTGCAATTCCAGTTGAGCGAATCAGCGCAAGCTTCTTCTATGCCGAGTCAGGCAAAGAGCTTCAACCGCCCTTGCCAAGTGAGAGTGAAATTACTGAGCGACTAAAGCAGCTTAGAACAACTCGTCAGAGTCGCTCTGATTCGTGAGTGGTTCAAAAAGTTGCGAAACAGGTGCGGTAGTAGCGGCTGCTCCTAAACCAACGAAGCCAGCTGCTCTGAGTGAGCGCAAGGAACCCGCAGTCAGTTGATCTGCCAGATCTTGTAACATCGCCTCCGCCTCGGAGATCATCGCATCTTCTCTAAGCTGCACGCAGTGGGTAAGCCAGCTAGCTAGTTCTATTTCAGAATACAAAACTGCTCGCTGTGCGATGTTTTCGTCAGCGGAAGGACGGTTGGCACGGTAGTGAAGCAGTGCATCTTCAAATGTTGATGGCAGTGCGCCGCCGGCCAAATAGCGAAGGTCTTCTGCTGGGTCAGCGATTGAGAGTGCAGACCACGAACTAAATCCACTCACGCTGGAGTTTTGGACATAAATACTCTCTTGGCTGATTCCGCCGTGAATCACTGTGGAGTGGAAGCGGAACAGTCCAACATCCTCCAGCGCTTCTTCCCAACGACTGAGCAAGGCAGGTGGCACTTTGCCAGTTGCTGCCGCTGCGTCAATCTCAGCAACCTTCATCTGCAAAACCGCTGTTGAGTCATACTCGGGTAGTCCTGAATCTCTCACAACAGCTGGATCTAATTGGTGAATTGCGGCAAGGGCCTCACCCAGTGATTTAGAAAAAGCTCCTGGAGCGTATTTGGAAAGATCAGGTTGTTCACCGCTGAGCATGGTTAGCAAAATCACTGGCAAGTCACCGTCGCTGGTTTTTCCAACTAGCTGACTAACATCAAATGGTAGAAGTGGGGCAGCTTTTCCGATTGCCGCAAGACCTGCCATGAGTTGGGCTTGCTCAGCAATGCCGGCAGTGGTCGCTGGCACAATCAGCTCGAATCCATCTCCAGCATCATCAAATAATTGCAGAATGTCCAAATCTGGGTTCGCCGAATTACGCCTGAAATGGCGGAAGTTTTTGCCACTGGCTGCGTCAGCTGCCAGCGCAGCTAAAATCAAGGCTGGTCTACCCATGTAGTTAGGTTAGACAACTAAGGAAACCTTCAACCGCAGCGCCACGCGCTGCAGACGGAATAGCGGTGACAAGCGACGCTAAAGAAATCTTGGATGCTCTTGATGAGGACCAAGCAGCCGCGGCGTCTGCCCTGCGCGGTCCAGTCTGCATAATTGCTGGCCCAGGCAGTGGAAAAACTAGGACAATCACACACCGGATCGCATACGGAGTAGCCAGCGGAGTTTTCAATCCAGATTTGGTGCTTGCTCTTACCTACACAAATCGAGCGGCGTCAGAAATTAGATCCAGACTTCGTCAGCTCGGAACTCAAAACGTTGCGGTTAGAACTTTTCACTCGGCTGCTCTTAGCCAGCTGCAGTATTTTTGGCCGCAGCTAACTGGTTCTGCCTCGCCAAAGTTGCTGACCAACAAGCGCAGCCTGGTGGCAGAAGTTGCGGGATTACTTGGTCTTCGACTTACAGATTCTCAGATTGCCGAAATTGTCGCTGAGGTTGAGTATTTGAAGTATTCGCTAACAGATCTACCTAAATACTTCACACTTGGGCGACTTCCTAGCTTTTTGTCGCAGGAGCAGTTTTCAGATCTTGTGAACAGATACCAGGAACAAAAGCTGCAGAGGCGACTGATGGACTGGGAAGACACATTGCTGCTTTGCACAGGGTTACTGCGCAATGAACCAAGATTGCTTTCTCACTTTCAGCAGCAGTATCGCTTCTTTACCGTTGACGAGTATCAGGACATCTCTCCGCTTCAGGAAGGGCTACTAAGGACCTGGCTGGGGGAGCGGGCGGAGCTTTGCGTGGTTGGCGATCCTCGTCAGACCATTTATAGCTTTGCCGGTGCAACCAGTGAATTCCTGCTTGACTTTGCCAACCAGTATTCTGACGCTTCCGTCTTTGAACTAAATCGCAACTACCGCTCGGGGACCGACATTGTTGCCTCTGCCAATCGCGTGTTGCCAGATAACCCACTGCAGTCAATTAGGCAATCCCGCGGAGAAGTCACTAAAACTCATTTTGCATCTGCTCAAGAGGAAGCAAAGCAAGTTGCAAAATCAATTTCTAGCTCTCTTGCTGGACAAAGAGCTTCTGACGTTGCGATTCTTGCCAGGACCAATCAACAGCTGAGTTTTTTTGAGTCGGAGCTTTCCAACCTTGGAATAAAGACGCAGGTCCGAGGGCAGGGCAGGTTTTTCCGCCAGCCCCTCGTCGCTCAAGCATTCTCTGCGATTAGAGCGCTGGCTGTAACAGAACTACGAGACCCACTCTTTATAGAAGTATCAAAAATCCTCAGTTCGCTGGGTTGGTCATCACAACCGAAGGCCGATGAAAATTGGGAGTCTTTGAATTGGTTCTTTCAGGTGATGGACGAGCTGGGAGAGCCTTCACTAACTGAATACATTCGCGAGCTTGATGAAAGGGAGCGCAGCGGGCACGAACCAACTAGGGAGGCAATCACACTGGCCACGGTTCATGGAACAAAGGGCTTGGAGTGGAATGAGGTCTATTTAGTTGGCGTAAACCGCGGAATGTTTCCGATTAGCCATGCGATTTCCGAAAAGGACATCGCAGAAGAGAGAAGACTTTTCTACGTGGCAGTAACGCGTGCCAAAGATAGTCTCAAAATCAGTTACTCCAGCGAGCCATCTGAGTTCCTATCCACTATCGACAACCACAGCTGATGGCCGGTGGCTGGTAACTCGTTAGCTCACCAGCACGAGTGAGTCGCATGACTTGCGATTCTGCTTGACCTTGATCCAGGTAGTTCAATACTTGATTTACCACAACGCCACTGGCAAACAAAAGTAGAGCACTGTCTGCCAGGTTTCTATCAAGTGCAAGCAGTTGCGGTGCGATGATGGGCCAGTTTGGTTCAGTCTCCAGCCGATACTTTTCGTAGCAAGCTAGGCAGCTAGTTTTGCCGGGCTCAATCATTGGTGTTACCTCGACCCCTTCTTCGTCAAAGACGATAGAAATGTGTGCGACGTCTCGTGCTTGCCAGGTTTGGTAGCTGGCCGGATTGACTATGTCGTTTGCAATTAGTACCGCCAAGTTGACTGAGTCGAAGGTGCTGGAGATGCGGCTGTGCATTTGCAAGTCAGTCCCAACCAATGCCTGGGCTGCTCGCACTCTAGGTAAACCCAATTGGGCACTTAGGTATCCAAGTTGCGAAATGTCCTGCTTGCCAACTCTTACTTGATCCATGCTCAGCTGTTTACCGATACCTGCAAGTGCGAGTGCTTTGGCGATTGTTAGACCAGTCGCATCCAGCGACTCTATGAAAACTGTCTTTGACTTTCTAAGCTGCTTGATTTGTTGCGGATCAAGCCCCTGCATGAGAATGCGAGCAATCTCCGCAAATCTGGTTTCGACATCCCCACTTGAAATTCCTGTTGGTGATCGCCACAACACCGCCTGCAGCCTGTTTTCTAGTTCAGCGGTCTGCTCTTGTGAGGCTTTTGCAAGCTGCGCAAGCCCGGCGTGCTGAGAGCTAGTGAGACCTAGCTCAAAGTAATCCAGCAGCCGCTGCTGAGGTTCGGTTAGCCCACTTACGCTCAGTGCCTTCTTATATCCATACTGCCTTGCGTTATCGGCAATCCATAGGCGAGCCAGCGCTGGATTTATTTGAGTGACCACCTGTAAACAATGCCAAAAAACATAAATGGCAGCATTTTTCTTTCCACAGGCTAGTTTCCGAGGAGTTTCCTCAGTTCGCCATCAAAATCATCACCTGGTTTTGATAATCGGGCAATGAGGTCACTTGGGGTTTGGATTTCCTCTTTGCTAGGTAGCAGATCTGGGTGAGACCAAAGTGAATCGCGGACACCGGTGCCAAGTTTGCCAACTTCATCCCACATCGCCTTTGCTTCTCGGCGCAGCCGCGGTTTTAGTTCAAGTCCTAGCAAAATTAGGAATGTTTTTTCGGCTGGCCCATCAGCTGCGCGTTTGCGATTTATTAGTTCAACCAGGCTTGCGATATTTGGTAGCCGCTTAGCGGCTTCTTCGCTCACCGCATCAACATAGCCATCGACCAGTGCCAACAATGTTTCAAGTCGGCCCAGTGCTATTTCTTGCTCCGGGGTGCGAGAGTTGAAGCTTGCGCTTGCTTCCATTATCTGATTGATGGAATCTGGATTTTCTGGGTCTATTTGCTGAACCATTTCCTGCAAGCCGGTGAGTTCAACCTTGAGACCAGCGGCAAACTCAATGACCTGGGTGGTGATTTGGTCTAGAAGCCATCGATTCGATTGATACAGCGAGCTAACGGCCAACTCTCGAATCGATAAATAAATAAGAACTTCAGATCTTGGTGTTTCTAGGTCTGTAAAGAATTCCTCAACGTTTTGAAGTACCAGACCTGGACGATCAATGATTGGAATTCCAATCTCACCTGCCGATAGCGCTTTGGTCGAAAGTTGACCAACGGCAACACCGAGTTGGCTGGCGAAGATTGCTGCCCCTGCATTTTGAATAAAGTTGGTGGCAGGTCCCAGAACTGATTGCATTTCCTCCGGTAGTAAGCTCCCAAGGTTTTCACCCAGTGCCTTCGACATTTTGCTTGCCAGTGGATTTCCTAGTTTTTCAAATAGCGGAAGCGCATCTAATACCCACATTTCGCGGGTGAAGAGTTTGATAGAGCTGGGATTGCTGAAACTTGTTGACTCATTCAGCCATAGCTGAGCAATTTCGAAAGCTTTTTTAGCTTCAGTTTCTAGAGCTTGATCTGCATTTTTACTTTGTTTGCGAGCAATTGCTATTGCTTGCTGCTTGGCCATTTCCCAATTCACACTGTCACCTGGCTCCAGCAGGGACCTAGCTTGATTGAAAAGACTTTGCATAAGAGCCGGATTTGCGGCAAAGCCGGCAAGTTTGGATATGGCATCAGGATCAAGCTGGCCACCCGCCAGCATCTTACGAATGAGCTCCTCAAGCTCGTCCCGATTGTCTTCTGTCAATTCTTGCCTTTCACTAGTTTCGAGGTTACCTGCGCTATCAATAATTTGGCTGCGAAACTGCCTTGGATTTGTTCGCCGAGGGCGTGAGCGAGCTGTAATAAAGATGTCCGTTAGCTATCTACCATTGTTCCAATGACATTCTTTTCGACCCGTCCACGCCGCAAGGGCAATGCCCGATACGTCGTTCTTGGATTGAGCTTGATTACTTTCAGCTCGCTTGCCTTGCTTCCAACTGGATATGTAATTGAGCGGCCGGGTCAGGTATTCAACGTGATGAGTCAGGTCTCAGGGGAGCCAGTAATTAGTTCGCCGGACTTGCCAACCTACCCTTCAGATTCCCGCTTCGATGTCACCACAGTTTCCTTGGTTGGCAGTCGCGCATCAACACCGAGCTGGTTGCAGGTTTTGCTGGCCTGGCTAGACAGCGAACAGAAGGTATTGCCAATTGATGAGGTTTATCCAGCTGATCGAACAGCCGAAGAGATTCGCGCAGAATCCACTGCCCAGATGGAGATTTCACAGCAGGATGCAATTGCCGCTGCCTTGTCGCAGTTGGGATATGAAGTTCCAAGAAATCTCTACGTTGCCACCGTGCTGGAGGACACACCATCATCGAAGATTCTCATTGCCGGTGACATCGTAGTTTCAGCCGGCGGAAAGAAACTCGTTGCCTTTGAGGAACTTAGGGAGCAGATTCAAGCCACTCAGGGCCGCGCTATCGAAATTGTGGTGGAACGAGATGGCCAAGAAAAGACATTTTCAATAGTTCCTGAATTGCGCGAAGATCTTTGGGTCATTGGGGCCATGATCAGTTACACCTATACATTCCCTGTCAACATCGAGCTTCAACTCGGTGACGTTGGTGGACCAAGCGGTGGCTTGATGTTTACCCTTGGAATCCTGGATTCGCTCACTGAGGGCAGTTTGGCAGGCGACAATCACATTTCTGGCACCGGCACCATCACCGCTTCTGGCGAAGTTGGCCCAATTGGCGGGGTAGAACTGAAGATGATTTCCGCTAGGAAATCTGGCGCTGACCTATTTCTAGTTCCCTCAGGAAACTGTCAGGAGGCAATTGGGCAGGTTCCGGAAGGGTTGGCGGTTGTATCAGTGAGAGACTTGGCGCAGGCCTTGTCGGCAATCGAGCTTCTAAAAAGTGGTTCAGAGCTGCCCGCATTGAGTTGTAACTAGGAGATAGATAGTGACCCAGTCAGCACCAATTAGACAGCGAAGAGTTTCGCCAGTGTCCGTGGCAGTAGGAATTCTTGCCGCTATTTTGTTTGCGCTACTTAGCGCAGCAGGCATCTACACAGATTGGCTGTGGTTTGATCAGCTTGGTTATGCGACTGTCTTTACGACTCAAATAATTGGGCAAGTGATTGCCTTTGCCATTGGATTTGTTTTGATGGCCCTAATTGTTGCCGTTGGTCTGATGCTCGCATGGCGAACCAGGCCTATATATTTGCGCATGCCAGAGGAGTCACCTTTCCAGGCCTATCAGCAATTGTTGGAGGGCCTGCGCAAGGTAGTGATGTTTGGTGTGCCGGCACTGATTGGTATTGGCGGCGGGCTCATCGCAGCAAGAGAGTGGCAAACTGCGGCGCTTTGGCTAAACGGCGAAGAGTTCGGAACTGTCGATGCGCACTTCGGTCTTGATGTTGGATTCTACGTATTTGATTTACCTTTCTTGATTTTTTCAATCGGCTACATATCTGGCGCAGTGTTCCTGGCAGCGCTTATAAATCTTGGTGTCCATGTTGTCTATGGAGGGATCAGATTCAATGGCAGAGAAATCAGCATTTCTAAGCCAGCTCGCATTCAGCTTTCACTGCTAGTTGCTATTTATCTTGCTTTGCAGGGTGGCAGCTTATGGCTTGATCAATACAGCACCGTAGTAACGACAGGTACTTTGTTCACGGGTGTGAATTACACCGATGCCAATGCCGTTATTCCAGGTTTGCAGATTCTCGCTTTGATCTCTGTCGCGGTGGCTGTTACGTTTTTGATCACAGCGTTCATTGCTCGTTGGCGAATTGCCATTATTTCAACAGCTCTTATGGTCGCCAGCTCACTGGTGCTGGGTGGACTATATCCCTGGATTGTGCAGACATTTATCGTGGTGCCAAATGAGCGAACCTTGGAGTCGCCATATCTGCAGCACAACATCGAGGCAACCAGAACCGCCTTTGATTTAGAAGATGTGAATGTTATTGAATATGACGCCAAGGTTGTTGCGGAGGCTGGTGCTTTGCGCAACGATGCCAAGACCACCGCTTCTATTCGAATTATTGATCCCGCTTTGGTTAGCGATGCCTTCCGCCAGCTTGAGCAGTATCGCCAGTACTACAGCTTCCCAAACCGCCTGCACGTTGGCCGCTATCAAATTGATGGCCAAGTGCAGGACACTGTAGTTGCAGTTCGTGAGCTAAACCAGGCTGGACTTGGTGAGAGCCAGTCCTGGTACAACTCGACGATTGTTTACACTCACGGCTTTGGTTTTGTGGCGGCCTTCGGAAATAAGCGCGATAGTGATGGCAAGCCGCTTTTCTTGCAGTCTGGAATTCCACCAAAGGGACTATTGGGCGACTTTGAGCCAAGAATTTACTTTGGGTTGAACTCACCTACTTATTCAATTGTCGGAGCACCTGCGGGAGCCCAACCGTTGGAGTTTGATTTCCCGGCTGGTGATGAGGGTCAGCGCGAAACCTATACAACTTTCAATGCCGATGGTGGACCGAGCGTTGGCAACTTGCTGAATCGCTTGGCTTATGCGCTTAGATTCCAGTCGGAGCAAATCCTTCTCTCCGATGCAATCAACTCTGAGTCGCAGATTCTTTATAACCGCAATCCCCTGGAGCGAGTTCAGCAGGTCGCTCCCTATCTGACTCTCGATAGCGAGACTTATCCAGCAATCGTGGATGGAAGAGTTAAGTGGATAGTTGACGGCTACACCACAACTGACCACTACCCATACTCGAATGCTGAGCCGTTCAATATTGCAATTCTTGATACGGCGTCTGAGAACTTCAACCGCGGAATGGGTGATGTCAACTACATTCGTAATTCCGTCAAGGCAACCGTTGACGCTTATGACGGCAAAGTTGAACTGTATGCCTGGGATGAGCAGGATCCAATCCTTAGGGCATGGACCAAGGTGTTTCCGCAGACAGTAAAGCCGCTTAGCGAGATGAGCGGGGAGCTACTTTCTCATGTTCGCTACCCAGCAGATTTGTTCAAGATGCAGCGCTGGGTTTTGGGCCGCTACCACGTAACCGATGCGGGTTCGTTCTACTCCCAGCAGGACGCCTGGATGACACCAAATGATCCGGTGGAGGGAACTGGCCTAGGAACTTTGCAACCCCCTTACTACTTGACCATGAAGACTCCGGGTGAGACTGACAACGCTTTCTCGATTTACTCAACATTTATTCCGCAATCAACCGGTGAGACCACGCGAAACGTACTAACTGGATATTTGATTGCAAATGCCGACGCGGGTAGAACTGCGGGTCAGATTAGTGAGCGCTACGGCAAGCTAACGCTGCTTAACCTGCCGCGTGGCACGATTGTCCCAGGACCCGGTCAGGTCCAGAACAACTTCAATGCAGATAGCGAAGTTTCCTCACTGCTAAACATTTTGCGGCAAGGTTCCACAAGAGTACTGAATGGAAACCTTCTAACCCTGCCAGTTGGTGGCGGTCTGCTTTATGTACAGCCGGTTTATATTGAATCAACCGGTGAGACTAGCTATCCACTTCTGCAGAAGATCTTGGTCGCTTTTGGAGATCAGATTGCTTTCGAAGACACACTGGAGCTTGCACTGGATGATTTGTTTGGTGGAGATTCTGGTGCTGACGTTACTGATGGCACTGCAGACCCAGGAACTTCAACGCCAGGCGCGAGCTCCGATAACCCAGCGCTCGATGCTGCGCTGAACAAAGCTAAGCAGGCGCTTGAGGATAAAGAGCGTGCACTTCGCAATGCCGATTGGACAGCGTTCGGTGAAGCCGATGAGCGCTTGCAGCAGGCAATTGAGGAAGCACTGCGGGCACTAGAGAACCAGCCTTAGTTCTGCTAATGTAGGGACTTCGCCGCGGGGTGGAGCAGTTCGGTAGCTCGCCGGGCTCATAACCCGGAGGTCGTAGGTTCAAATCCTGCCCCCGCAACCAATAAATTCCCTCGAGAGATTCCTCTCGAGGGTTTTTTCTTGTGGAGAACTCTGGGCAAGAAAATTTCTTGATAAGTAGATTGCGTCCATGAGATTCCTGCTTCTACTTCCCTTTCTAGTCGGTTGCGGCCCATCCGAGCAAGCTGAGTTGCAAAAAGCTTTGAATCAATATGCAGAACTATCCGCTCAATCTGCCCCTCTCGAAGGTGTCCTAACTGGTGAGGCTTTGAAAAGCTCTTTGAAAAGTGCAGATTTGTTAGTTGCTGTTGGACTAACCCAGCAGGGAAAGGCAATTTTCGAAGTGCAAGCGGCTGGCGAAGGGCTTGGAATTGGCTGTCTGGACATGTCAGCAGTTGAACTAATCAATTCCCAAGGAGAGCGCGTGCGCCCAATCCGACCAAGTCGCGTCGAGTTTGAAGCACAGTACGAGGCAAACTTCCTGATCTCCTCTCTTACCATAAGCGACAAAAAATGCTGACCCTACAGCTCTTTATCGCCAGCTGTGATTTGGTTGCCGGAGCGTTAGGCGTGTGCGGCTGTGCCAGCAGTTCGACTTCAGAGATTCAGTTTCAACTGTGTGCCATTCAAAAAATAGAAGCTCAACAATGGACGCCTCAAGATCCCCCCAGGAAGTGGTGCCGTTACTATCCAATTGAAAACACTGGTGTCCCGAGTTCAATTTATGTTGAGGCTTCGGTTCATGGTGGATCCCGACTATGTTTTGGCGATGAACCAGACACAATTCAGAGTTCGTTGGAGGACGAACTTAGAGATCAGCTGCAGGCTCGATCGGGTAAGCCTGTGGCCAGTTGGGAACCAGGTGGAGAGATAGAGATAGACGAGCCTGCCATCTTTAGCGTTGAATTTGAAACGCGAAATGTGTCTGGCAATTTGCTAGGGCGCAATGCAACCATTCGTTTCGTGCCAGTCTCACATCGTTGGGTATTCTCAGATGGTGAGCGTCTAATTGGTCCCAGAGTCGAAAAGATTTTTCTAGAGGCCGAGAGTAACTCCGCCCAGGCCTTTGTTAGGGTTCGCGTGGATTACCAGTACTCAGGCAGCGCTTGGGTGATGGGAGCCCTTGAATCGGAGTTAGCCAGCAACAGGCTGGATTTGAAAGTGATTGAGCGGCCCAGGCGGACCCTGTTGGTCGGGTAAGCTCAGAGAACTTTCAGGGGGAATTCAATCAATCCTCAATTTTGTTGGCAATAATCATTGGCAGCAGGAAAGGGTTGAAATGTCACAGTTCAATCGATCTGGAGAATCCCAGTTCGTATTCTCATCTCCTTACACACCGCCGCAGGCGCCACAAAAGAAGCCCAAGCGAAAGTCGATGTTGGGGATTGCGGCCTTAGCGATGTCCAGCGCACTAGTTGGGGGCATTATTGGATCCTCTGCCTTCACCGTAACTTATTTCGGTGCTTCGCAACCAACCCCGGTTGTTGTGAATAATGTTGAGCAAGTCAACTGGGTGACTGGTGCGGCATCAGCGGCCGGACCTTCGGTTGTTACATTGTTTGTAAGCTCTCAGCTCTCCAGCGGATCAGGTTCAGGGGTAATCCTCACCCAAGATGGCTACATCGTTACGAATGCCCACGTCGTAACCCTTTCAGGTGCAACTAACAATCCAGATATTTCCGTGAAACTTTGGGACGGTGCAGTTTTGCCAGCAGAGTTAGTTGGATATGACTCCGTCTATGACTTGGCCGTTATCAAAGTTGATGCAGCCGGCCTGAAGCCAATTGCTTTTGCTGATTCGGCCAAGTTGAATGTCGGGCAGAATGTGGTTGCGATTGGTGCGCCACTGGGACTATCTTCAACCGTCACGGAGGGCATTGTCTCCGCTCTAAACCGAACAATTCAAGTTGCATCGGCAGAGGTCAACGACGAACCAGGCCTGCAGTTTTGGACTGGTACTGGGGAATCTATTTCAATCAAGGTAATCCAAACAGATGCTGCCATTAATCCAGGAAATTCTGGTGGTGCACTAGTCAATGAAAAGGGCGAGTTGGTTGGCATCAACGTGGCGATTGCTACTGCAGGTGGGGGAGAGGCAGGCTCCATTGGTGTGGGATTTGCAATTCCATCTAATACAGCTGATCGTATTGCCAAAGAAATAATGCAAACCGGAAAGGCATCGCACGGATTGCTTGGCGCCATGGTTCGAGACAATGCTCGGCCAGGAAGTGGGTTCTCAACCGGTGCATATGTTGACGAAGTAACTGATGGTGGAGCTGCTAAAGCAGCGGGCATTCAAAGTGGCGACGTGGTGGTTGAGTTCGCCGGTCAACCGGTTAACACGGCCGCTGACCTGACTGCCATGGTTCGAGCACAACCTGCGGGTGCCGAAGTTGAGGTTGTTGTTGTGCGCGATGGTGAAAGGGTTACTTTCCAAGTTACTCTCGGTGACGCTGAGGACTTAAACTAACCGAATGAGCGAACAAACCAAAGAACAGATTGATCAGGTTGAAGCCGGAGATCATGAGCGCTATTCACATTTTGTTAAAAAAGACAAAATTGTCGAGTCTGCTGTTATGGGTAACGCTGTGATTGCCTTGTGCGGTAAGGTCTGGGTTCCATCACGCGATCCGCAGAAGTTTCCGGTTTGCCCGATGTGCCAAGAAATCTACGAGAAGCTCAAGAATTAGCTGTAGATAGTAGGTATTGCAGGCTCTCCCTTAGAAAGCCTTAAAGCATTCGGTAAAAGCTCTGCTCTCACTTTTTGGTGATGTGCTCTGGCTAACTTAACTCCGGTAGCTCCCAGGTATGGCTCAACTGGTTTGCCATCAAACAATGTTTGTTGAAGTTTTCGACCTGATTTCTTTCCGATTAGCTCAGCCGTGGCGTAACCGTTTTCAATTTGGCGGTAAGCGGTTTTCTTTCCGCCGCGTGAAGTCTTTCCCTTTGACTTTTTGGCAACATCTACCCAGCTATTACCTTTGCGGTGAGCAACAAGTTTGTAAACAAATCCAGCCGTTGGATGGCCAGAGCCTGTCACCAGCGACGTTCCCACTCCAAAGCGATCGACGGGCGCCGCGGCTAGTGCCGCAATCGTGTATTCGTCTAGGTCCGACGTCAGAACTATCTTGGTGTCGGTCGCACCAAGGCGGTCTAGCTGGTTGCGCACTTCTTCGGCTGTGGTGGCTAAATCACCTGAGTCGATTCGAACCGCCGCAACCTTGCCTTTGGTGATTTTTACAGCCAGGTCTACGGCTTTCTTTATGTCGTAAGTGTCTACTAGCAAGGTTGTGTCTACGCCTAGCGCGTCAACTTGTGCCCTAAATGCTTCTTCTTCACTGTCGTGCAGCAAGGTAAATGAGTGGGCAGAGGTTCCCATGGTTGGGATGCCCCATTGTTTTCCAGCTTGGAGATTACTGGTTGCATCAAATCCTGCGATGAAGGCTGCTCTTGCAGCAGCAACTGCACTTTGCTCCTGCGTTCTTCGTGACCCCATTTCAACTAGAGATCGGCCTTGGGCCACAGAATCCATTCGAGCCGCTGCTGATGCAATGGCGGAGTCATGATTCAGGACTGATAGAACTAAGGTTTCTAAAATTACGGCTTCAGCGAACGGGGCTGTAACTGTAAAAACAGGGGAGCCCTCAAAGAACAATTCACCTTCTTGGTATCCCTCGATTTTGCCGGTGAACTTATAGTCAATTAGGAAATTGAGAGTCTCAACATCAACTATCGAATTCTGCTGCAGGTAAGAGATGTCTTCGCCTGTGAATTTGAAGTCGCGAATTGCTTCCAATAGTCTTCCAGTCCCAGCTAGCACTCCGTAGCGTCTACCTGCAGGAAGTGATCGGGTAAAAACCTCAAACACGCACTCACGCTTGGCTTTGCCAGATTTCAAGGCAGCTTGGACCATCGTAAGTTCGTAACGGTCGGTTAGAAGCGCATAGGACACGCCACCAGCCTACTGAGCAAGCCATCTGAGCTCTAGACTTGCTGCGTGGACGCAAGGCCGATTGGCATATTCGATTCTGGTGTCGGTGGCTTAACTGTCGCTCGAGCAATCATTGACCAACTTCCCCACGAGTCAATTGTTTATGTTGGCGACACACTTAATTCCCCCTATGGGCCAAAATCGCTAGCCGAAGTTCGAAGTCTTGCCTTGGCCGTCATGGATGAACTGGTGGAGTCTGGCGTCAAGCTTTTGGTGATTGCCTGCAATTCTGCGTCTGCGGCAGTGCTGCGCGATGCACGTGAGAGGTATACCGAAGGAAAAGGTGTGCCCGTGGTCGAGGTCATCCAACCTGCGGTCAGAACTGCTGTGGCATCCAGTAAGAACAAGAAGGTCGGAGTTATCGGAACTTCCGCAACAATTTCCTCTGGAGCATACGAAGATGCTTTTGCAGCCGCAGTTGATTTTGAGATCACTTCCGAAGCTTGCCCAGCTTTTGTCGAATATGTCGAGCGTGGTATCACATCGGGGCCTGAGCTACTAAAGATTGCTCAGGAATACCTAGCACCTATCAAGGCGGCTGGAGTTGACACACTAGTTTTGGGTTGCACGCACTATCCACTTTTGCAAGCCGCACTTGCGTATGTGATGGGAGATGGGGTGCGACTGGTTTCCTCAGCGGACGAAACAGCAAAAGATGTTTATAGGGTTCTTACCGAACACAATTTGCTTGCTCCAGCGGACGCAAAGCCCGATTACTCATTCTTCGCCACGGGCGATGCTCAAGCTTTTGAGGCACTGGCAAAACGATTCTTAGGACCAGAGGTTTCTGGTGTAAAGAAAATGGATAGAAAGAACTAGTTTGCGAAAAGACGGAAGATCGCTTGGTCAACTTAGACCAGTCACTATTGAGCGCCAGTACACCATTCATGCGGAGGGTTCAGTTCTTGTTTCTTTTGGGAACACCAAGGTGTTGTGTAACGCATCTTTCACGCCAGGTGTCCCCAGATTCAAAAAGGATTCGGGTGAGGGTTGGGTTACGGCCGAGTATGCAATGCTGCCAAGGGCCACCAATGAAAGATCTGATCGCGAAAGTGTTAAGGGCAAACTAGGTGGCCGAACCCACGAAATTTCTCGCCTGATTGGCAGGGCACTTCGAGCTGTCGTCGACTTCAAAGCCTTGGGTGAGAACACCATTGTTATTGACTGTGATGTTATTCAAGCGGATGGCGGCACTCGAACAGCCGCGATTACTGGAGCATTTGTCGCCCTAATGGATTCAATTTCTTGGGCTAAGAAAAAAGGTTTGATTGCCGCATCTTCCAAGCCCATCCTCGACACTGTAGCCGCAGTATCGGTCGGAATTGTAGAAGGGCAAGTTCTTTGTGACTTGGCATATGAAGAGGATGTGCGTGCTGAAACAGATATGAACGTCATAACAACTGGTCGAGGGCTATTTGTGGAAGTGCAGGGCACTGCTGAGGCTGCACCCTTTAGCCGAGAAGAGCTTGATTCACTTCTGGAAGTTGCCCTTGCTGCAACTGCAGAGCTAACCGCTATTCAGCGCTCTAGTTTAGGCGATGCTTTGGAGCTGAAGTAGTGGAGCTAATCTTTGCAACAGGTAACTCCCACAAGTTGACCGAAGCCCGAGAAATCTTTGAAAGAAGAGCGCCGCAGATTGAAATCGGTGCATTTGATGGGGAGTCTCCCATAGAAAGTGGCATAAGTTTTCTTGAAAATGCTCAGATCAAAGCTCTGGCAGCGTTCCAAAGAACTGGAAAAACTTCTTTTGCAGATGACTCCGGAATTTGCGTTGATGTAATGGGTGGAGCACCAGGAATATTTTCCGCTGGTTGGTCCGGAATTAGGTCTGACGAAAAAAACAGATCTCTGTTACTGGCGCAACTACGGGATGTTCCTTTGGAGCATCGAGCGGCGAGCTTTGTATGCACCATCTCACTAATCGGTGAAGGGATTGACGTCAGTTTCACTGGAGTGTGGCCGGGATCCATATCCTTTGAATCGAGAGGATCAGCTGGATTTGGTTATGATCCGATTTTCATACCTGAGGGCTTTGAACTTACGGCCGCTGAAATAGAACCCGAACTCAAGAATTCAATGTCTCATCGGTTTTTGGCCATGTCGCAATTGGCTGATTATTTTGGTAACTAGCGCCCCCAGCAGGATTCGAACCTGCGCACCCGCCTCCGGAGAGCGGTGCTCTATCCCCTGAGCTATGGGGGCGGCAATTTGAAGCCTAGCATTTAACGAGTTTTGAACTTTGGAGGAAAAGTGTCACTTCGATTAGAAGACCGGTGGATTTGGGATAGCTGGTATGTCTGGGATGGTGACACTTGTCACGCTTTTTATCTATGCGCATCAAGGGGTCTTGGTGATCCAAACCGGCGGCATAGATACACAAATGTTGGTCATGCTATATCAAAAGACTTAGTGAATTGGAAAGTTCTTCCAGATGCACTCTCTCCAAGTGACTCTCCTGCTTTTGATTCCTGGACTACTTGGACCGGCAGCACTGTCAAAGGTGATGATGATCTTTGGTACATGTATTACACCGGCACTTCTAGAGAAGATGGCGGAGACGTTCAATCGATTGGTCTTGCGACTTCCAAGGACCTAATTACATGGACAAAGCTGTCTGACCGAGCACTGGTTCGTGCTGATTCAGAGTTTTATGAAAAACTTGGGGAGACAAATTGGCCTGATGAAGCTTGGCGCGACCCTTGGGTATATAAGTCGAGTTCTGACAAATTGTGGCACATGCTCATCACTGCGAGAGCAAAAGGACCAGACCGCATTAAGGGCGTTATTGGCCATGCAGTTTCCGCGGACATGCGCAACTGGAAGGTTCAACCTCCACTCTCAAATCCAGGCCAAGGCTTTGGTCAGTTAGAGGTTTTTCAGCTGGCTGAGGTAGATGGAGTTTCGCTACTCATTTTCTGCTGCGGCTGGCGAGAGCTAGACGACGCGATGCTTGAAAAAGTTGGGAAATTTGATGCGACCTATTCGGTGGTATGTGAGCCGGACTTTTCAGATGTGGATTTTCGAAGAGCAAAACCTTTTTTGCACACTCCGGTGTATGCCGGGCGGCTAGTTCAGCACCCAAGCTTGGGCTGGTTCCTTCTGGGTTTTGTAAACGAAGTGGATGGGAAATTTATTGGAGAGCTATCGGATCCAATTCCCGTCACCGCTAACTCAGTTGAGGGCTTAGTCCCGCGAGTCTGACCTAGTGCTGCACCTACCCAAAAAGGTAAGATTGAGGTTCATCGCCGAACCCCACCTCTTTTGAGTCAGGAATTTTGTGACCCCAGAACAAATAAATCTGGCAATTCTTCAGGCCTTAGCTGACCTGAAGAAGGATGGTCGCCTGCCTGCGGGAGAAGTCCCAACTGAAGTGGTGGTTGAAAGACCAAAGAATCGCGAGCATGGAGACTGGTCCACCAATGTCGCAATGCAGCTTGCCGGCACCTTCAACTTAAAGCCTCGCGAATTTGCCGAACTGCTAGCGGACAAGTTGGGTCATTCTGAAGGGATTGAAAAGGTCTCAATTGCAGGTCCAGGATTCATAAATCTTTTTGTCTCAAGCTCAGCTGCTGGGGCGCTTGCAAAGCAGATTGTTGAGCTGGGGCAAAAGTATGGTCAGTCTGATTCGCTGAAGGGTCAGAAACTCAATCTTGAGTTTGTTAGTGCGAACCCGACTGGCCCAATCCATCTGGGAGGAACCCGCTGGGCAGCAGTAGGGGATTCACTCGCAAGAATTCTGCAGTCCCAAGGCGCCGAGGTTGTTCGTGAGTACTACTTCAACGATCACGGTGCCCAAATTGATCGGTTTGCTCTCTCTCTTATGGCCGCAGCCAAGGGAGAACCCACTCCCGAAGACGGATATGCAGGTGCATATATCCAGGAAATCGCATCGGAGATTGCAAGAAAGAATCCAAAAATTCTTTCCTTAGTGAAAGAAGAGGCACAAGAAGAGTTTCGCAAAGCTGGTGTCGAGATGATGTTTGAACAAATCAAGCAATCACTGCACGACTTTGGTGTCGATTTCGATGTTTATTTTCATGAGAACTCACTCTATGAGAGCAAAGCGGTTGAAAAAGCCGTCGAAAAACTGAAGTCTCTCGGCCACATGTTTGAAGAAGATGGTGCACTTTGGCTTCGGTCTTCAAGCTTTGGTGATGATAGAGACCGAGTTGTCATCAAGAGCGACGGTAATGCTTCATACATTGCTGGTGACATTGCCTACTACCTAGACAAGCGCTCTCGAGGTTTTGACCGAGCGATTTACATGCTTGGAGCAGATCATCACGGCTACATCGGAAGAATGCATGCTGTTTGCGCCGCCTTTGGTGACAAACCCGGTGAAAACATGGAAATTCTGATTGGCCAGCTAGTCAGCCTGGTGCGAGCTGGAGAACCAGTAAGAATGTCCAAGCGCGCTGGGACTGTAGTCACAATGGAAGATTTAGTGGAATCGGTCGGCGTAGATGCCGCTCGGTATTCACTAGTTAGGTCTTCAATCAATTCAACTCTTGATATTGACCTTGAGTTATTGGCGAAGAAGACCAATGACAATCCTGTTTTTTATGTTCAATATGCTCACGCTCGCACTAAGCAGGTAGATCGCAATGCCAGCGAGTCTGGCTTAGACAAATTAACTTTTTCACCTGAGCTGCTTTCTACTCCAAGCGAGAGCGAGCTATTGGCTAAGCTCTCACAATTCCCAGGTGTCCTTACCCAAGCGGCCGAGTTTAGAGAGCCTCACCGAGTTGCCAGGTATCTAGAAGAAGTTGCAGGGAGCTATCACCGTTTCTATGACAATTGCAGAATTTTGCCGCTACCTGGCCAGCCAGTTGAGCCAATACACAACACGCGTCTGTGGCTAAACCAAGCTGCTGGCATTGTTCTGGCTAACGGCTTGGCATTGTTGGGCGTATCAGCTCCGGAGAGGATGTAGTCATGTCGAATCCTCTTCAACCAAGTTGGCTAACCCAAATGAGTGACTTTGATCAAGATATGTGGCCAGCTGGCGCCAAACGAAACAAGTTTGGTGAACTTGAGATCAACAGTGTTGGCTGCTCAGAACTCGTAAGAAAGTTCGGGTCACCTTTATATGTGATTGATCAAGCAGAATTTGAAGCGAGACTCGGAGATGTTAAGTCGGCATTCGAAAATGCGGCAACAAGCGCAGGTACTTCGGTGAAGCTGTATTACGCATCTAAAGCGCTACTCACTGCAGAAGTTGCACATTGGGCCGCCAGTGCAGGTTATTCAATAGATGTTTCAACGGGTGGCGAGTTGGCTGTAGTACTTGCTGCTGGAATCTCTGGATCCCAAATTGGCCTACATGGCAATAACAAGTCACTAGTAGAGATTGGTCGAGCCATCTCCAACGATGTCTCTGCAATTGTGATTGATTCCGAAATAGAAATTGAGCGAATTGCAGCCGCCGCTGGAGCGCAGGACAAGGTTCAGCCAGTTAGGTTGCGCGTGAATACAGGCGTGCATGCTCACACACACGAGTACCTGGCGACGTCCCGTGAAGATCAGAAGTTTGGAATAGCTATGGTCGACGTTCCAGACTTGGTCGCAAAAATTCGCTCGCACTCACACCTTAAGTTTTTAGGACTGCACTGCCACATTGGCTCCCAGATCTTTTCAGTTGATGGTTTTGTTGCGTCTGCAGAGCGCATGTTAGAACTTCACGCAAAATTATCCAAGGATGGTGAAGTTCCTGAACTCAACCTTGGGGGAGGCTTTGGGATTTCATATGTTGAAGGTGACAGACCACTAGAAATCTCCGAGATGGCAAATCAAATTGTTGCAGCAGTCAAAAGCAAGTGCGAGGCGCTAGCAATTCCAATTCCCAAGCTGGCTTTTGAGCCAGGGCGAATTATTTCAGGCCCTGCCGGAATTACTCTCTACACCGTGGGCACAACCAAAGATGTTTCAGTTAGTGATGATGGGCCACAGGCCAAGCGCCGTTATGTAAGTGTTGATGGTGGCATGAGCGACAACGCAAGACCAGCTCTTTATGAGGCGGAATACTCCGCGGCATTGGCTTCCAGACCTTCCACCAGTCCTGCGGTTCTGAGCCGCGTGGTTGGTAAGCACTGTGAGTCTGGCGACATTGTTGTCAGGAATACTCTTTTACCCCAAGATTTAGCGGTAAACGACTTGCTCGCAGTGGCAGCTACCGGCGCCTACTGCTATTCGCTATCTTCTAACTACAACTATTTGCCAAGGCCGGCGATGGTAGCTGTGAAAGATGGCAAAGCACACCTATTGATTCGGGCTGAAACCGAACAAGACTTGCTATCTAAAGATATGGGATTGGAAGGCTAGCGGTTATGCAAAGTGAATACCGTCCCATTCGCGTGGCCCTGCTTGGTGCAGGATCTGTCGGAGCGCAAGTAGCCCGTCTCTTACTTGAAAACAAAGAAGAGCTAGCAAAGCGTGTTGGTGCAGAGCTTGAGCTGGTTGGAGTCGCTGTTCGCGACATCAAAGCGAAGCGCTCAGCAGATATCCCGCGAAATTTGCTGACCACCGATGCCGAATCGTTGCTAACTGGCTCTGACATCGTGATCGAACTCATGGGTGGTATCAACCCTGCCTATGACTGGATAAAGAAGGCACTTCATTCTGGTGCTGACGTAATCACCGCCAACAAAGCACTAATTGCGGCTAAAGGCAATGAACTCATTGACCTGGCCCAACAATTAGGTGCACAGCTTTATTACGAGGCAGCAGTGGGCGGAGCAATCCCAATCATTAGACCGCTTCGTGAATCTCTTGCTGGCGACAAAATCAATCGAGTAATGGGTATCGTCAATGGCACGACCAACTACATCCTTGATCAGATGGACTCAAAGAATCTTGATTTCACTGTTGCTCTCAAGGATGCTCAGCGCCTGGGTTATGCAGAGGCAGATCCAACGGCAGACATCGAGGGATTTGATGCTGCCAGCAAGGCGGCAATCTTAGCTTCATTGGCTTTTCACAGTGATGTGCCGGTTGAAAAAGTTCACCGAGAGGGCATAACTGAAATAACAGCTGAGCAGATCAAGACTGCGAGGACCGCCGGGTATGCACTCAAGTTGCTAGCCATTGGGGAGCGAGTTGACTCAGGATTGGTTGTCAGAGTCCACCCAAGTTTGATTCCTCTAAGTCATCCACTCGCTGCTGTGCGCGGTGCGTATAACGCCGTGTTCGTTGAGGCTGAGAGCGCTGGCAGGCTTATGTTTTATGGTGCTGGTGCGGGTGGTAAGCAAACCGCTTCTGCCGTCCTCGGTGATTTGGTATCAGCTGCTAAACGCCACCTAGCTGGTGGTCCAGGTCTCGGAAGCTCAACACATGCCAACCTTGAGGTGCTTCCCGTTCAGGCGACCAGAACTCGATTCCAAATAACACTGCGGGTCAGCGACCAACCTGGCGTCCTTTCATCTATTGCTGGTGAATTTGCTGCGCAAGGGATCAGCGTCGAAACTGTTGCTCAAACAACTTCTAGTGATAGCGAGTCTGCTGCAATTCTTACGATCATGACTCACATCGCATCTGAGGGAGACCTTGAAAAAGTGGTGGAGTCCCTGTCCAAGAACAAGGCTGTCGTTTCTGTTGAATCAGTCTTGAGAGTCGAGGGGCTCTAATGGCACACCAGTGGCGCGGGGTTATTCGCGAATATTTTGATCGACTTCCATTTACGCAGTCGGACCCAATCGTCACGCTTGGCGAGGGCGGAACACCACTCATTGAAGCGCCTGCCTTAGCCAAGCTGCTTGATGTTGGAAGCGTTCACTTAAAGTTTGAGGGAATGAATCCCACTGGGTCATTCAAGGACCGGGGCATGACAACTGCAGTTTCCAAAGCCAAGGCTCGAGGTGCTCAAGCGGTTATAGCTGCTTCCACTGGAAACACCTCCGCATCGGCTGCAGCATATGCTGTGAAGGCGGGGATGCAGTCAGTTGTCCTCGTACCGGCTGGCAAGATCTCCTGGGGCAAGCTTTCACAAGCGGTTGCTCACAAAGCTCAAATTCTGCAAGTGAAAGGCAACTTCGACGATTGCCTTCGACTAGCTAGGGAGCTCAGCGAAAACTATCCGGTATTTCTTGTCAACTCGGTGAATCCTGATCGATTGCAAGGACAAAAAACTGCCGCCTTTGAAGTGGTTGATGTACTTGGCCAAGCTCCCGATTTACATGCCATGCCATTAGGTAACGCAGGAAACATCTCTGCATATCACCTTGGTTACCGCGAAGAAGTTGCTGACGGAAGAATTTCTAAACTTCCTCGATTGTTTGGAATTCAAGCAGAAGGCAGCGCGCCATTCATAAAGGGATCACCAGTTGAAAAGCCCGAAACCATCGCAACCGCAATCAGAATTGGAAACCCGGCATCTTGGGATCTAGCTCAGGCAGCAAAAGCTGACACCAATGGTGGGTTTGGGGCCGTAAGCGACAGGGAGATTCTGTGGATGCACCGATTCCTCTCCCAAGAAGCCGGAGTCTTTGTTGAGCCCTCCAGTGCAACTGGTGCCGCAGGTCTTTTGAAATTGAGCAAGCGAGGTGAACTCAAGGGGATCAACCAGGTCGTTATTACGGTAACCGGGCATGGATTAAAGGATCCTGATTGGGCCTTGAAAGATGAGCGAGGTAAGAAGATAAAGCCGCGCAAGGTGGCAGCTGTTGCCGGATCAGTCGCAGACCTACTTGGACTGGAGCGAAACCGATGACCAAGTTGAAGGTAACCGTTCCAGCCACCAGCGCAAACTTAGGACCTGGCTTCGACTCACTTGGAATGGCGCTGGCCTTCTACGATGAGTACGAACTAGAAACAACTAGTTCGGGTCTTGAAATCAATATCTCGGGTGAAGGCGCTAAGTCAGCGGCCAAGGATGAAAACAACCTAATTTATAAATCAATCAAGCTTGTTTTTGATTCGGTCGGGGAAAAGCTGCCAGGCATTAAATTGACCTGTAAGAATTCCATCCCGCATGGCCGAGGTATGGGTTCTTCGGGTGCAGCGGTTGCCGGTGGAGTAATGTTGGCGGCTGGGTTACTTTCGGAGAAAAACTTTACTGAGCAACAACTTCTAGAGTTTGCAACAAAAATGGAAGGGCACCCAGACAACGTTGCCCCAGCACTTTTTGGTGGCCTAACAATTGCCTGGATGGATGAGGCTGGGCCTCATCACAAGAAATTGACTGTGCACAGAGGAATCTCACCTTTGGTATTGGTCGCACCTAATGAAATGTCAACCAAGCTTGCGAGAAGCTTGCAGCCGGAGTCGGTTCCCCATACCGATGCAGTTTTCAATGTCTCCAGATCTGCCCTATTGGTCGCAGCGCTAACTCAAAGCCCAGAGCTCATGATGGCTGCCACCGAAGATCGCCTTCATCAGAACTATCGAGCCAGTGCCATGCCTGACACCAGCAAGCTAATTTCCAATTTGCGAGAAATGGGACACCCAGCCGTCGTTTCGGGGGCTGGCCCGTCTGTGCTGGTGCTGGAAGGGGACCCACAGAACCGCTTGTTGGCAATGGAATATGTGAAGAACGAGTTCTCCTCTTGGCAGGCCCTGGCGCTTGCGGTTGATTTCAAAGGTGCTAGTCTTGAAGGGCAGTCTGGATCAGGCAGCTAGTTAGCCCCACTGCATCTTCAATCAAATTCTGAAGCGCGGCTTTGCCGTGAAGAAATGAGAAATAATAACGATGGTTGACAGCCAAGAAGAGAAGCCAGCAAAGCGAACTCGTCGAGTAAGTTCCACAGCAGCTTCCAAAAAAGAGAAAACCGATTCAAAGGATTCCGCGGCTTCTTCAAAGCCGGCGGCAGCAGCCGAGTCAGCTCCGTCTGAAGCGCCTCAACAGAGGGAGCAGAACGAGGACCGCGAAACTCGAGCCAATGATCGTGAACATTCGAGAGACCGTGATGATGACCGAAGAGGCGGAAGAAACCGTCGCGGAAGATTCCGTGACCGCGACCGCCGTCGCAACCAGGAAGAGTCAGAGCCAGAGATATCTGAGGATGACGTACTCATACCTGTGGCGGGAATTCTCGATGTCCTTGATAACTATGCCTTCCTAAGAACTTCCGGTTACTTGCCAGGTCCCAATGACGTATACGTATCGTTGGGACAGGTAAAAAAGTATGGTTTGCGCAAGGGTGATGCGGTTGTAGGTTCAATCCGCCAGCCTCGCGAGGGTGAGGGCCAGCGCCAGAAGTTCAATGCCTTGGTTCGAGTTGAGTCAGTAAATGGCCAGAGCTTGGAAGAGGCGAGTGCAAGAGTCGAATTCAACAAGCTAACCCCGCTTTACCCAGACACTCGTCTGCGCCTCGAGACCGATCCAAAGAAACTCAGCACTCGAATTATCGACTTGGTGTCACCAATTGGTAAGGGTCAACGTGGTCTGATTGTTTCTCCACCCAAGGCGGGAAAGACTTTGATTCTGCAGGCGATTGCCAACGCAATCACTGCCAACAACCCTGAGGTTCACTTAATGGTTGTTTTGGTTGATGAGCGTCCAGAAGAAGTCACCGACATGCAGCGCACCGTAAAAGGCGAGGTAATTGCCTCAACTTTCGATCGCCCTGCTGATGATCACACCACTGTGGCTGAGCTTGCAATCGAGCGCGCTAAGCGCCTAGTTGAACTTGGCCACGACGTTGTCGTGCTACTAGACTCCATCACTCGTCTAGGCCGCGCCTACAACTTGTCGGCACCAGCTAGCGGAAGAATTTTGTCTGGTGGTGTTGACTCTTCAGCTCTTTATCCTCCAAAGCGCTTCTTTGGAGCTGCCAGAAACATTGAAAACGGTGGATCGTTGACAATCATTGCGACTGCTCTTGTTGAGACTGGCTCCAAGATGGACGAAGTTATCTTTGAAGAATTCAAGGGAACCGGAAACATGGAGCTTCGTCTTTCCAGGCAGCTTGCTGACAAGCGAATCTTCCCAGCGGTTGACATCAATGCCTCTGGCACTCGACGTGAAGAAATGCTGATGAGCCCACAGGAGACCAAGATCATTTGGAAGCTCCGTCGTGCACTGGCAGGTCTAGAGCAGCAGCAGGCCCTTGAACTTGTGCTGAACAGACTGAAAGAAACAGCAAGCAACGTTGAGTTCCTATTGATGCTTGAGAAGTCAATGCCAGTTCCAACTGAATCTGATTCGGAGTAACTTTGCACGATTCGCTGTCAGGCCTGAGAGCCGAGCACGCGAGTTTGCAACAGCAGCTCAGTGACTCGGCGGTTCACGCCAATCCTGCGCTGGCAAAAAAGCTAAATCGTCGCTACGCCGAACTAAGCGCGATTTTGCAAGCCGATGACGATGTGCAAAAACTTGAGCAGGATCTGGTTGCCACTAAAGAATTAGCTGGTGAGGACTCTGCTTTTGCGGAAGAAATCCCAAACCTCGAAGAAAGACTTGTAGAGGCAAAAGAGAAACTCCGTCGATTGCTTATTCCCAGAGATCCCGATGACGGCAGGGACGTCATCATGGAAATCAAAGCTGGTGAAGGTGGTGCGGAAAGCGCTCTATTCGCAGCTGATCTTCTTCGTATGTATATGTACTACGCCCAAAGCAAAGGCTGGAAAGCTGAGCTACTCGACAAGACAGAGAGTGACCTTGGCGGAATCAAAGATTGCCAAGTTGCAATTAAGTCCACCTCTTCAGATCCAGCCAATGGTGTCTGGGCACATTTGAAATATGAGGGTGGCGTGCACCGGGTTCAGCGAGTGCCTGTCACAGAGGCACAAGGCCGAATCCACACGTCAGCTGCCGGTGTTTTGGTATTTCCGGAAGTAGATGAACCTGAAGAAGTCGACATTTCCCCGAATGACATTCGAGTTGACGTGTTTAGGTCATCTGGTCCTGGTGGTCAGTCCGTGAACACAACGGACTCTGCTGTCCGCATTACTCACATTCCGACCGGAATCGTTGTCTCAATGCAGAATGAGAAATCACAGCTTCAAAATCGAGAAGCGGCCATGCGCGTTCTTCGAGCACGACTATTGGCAGCGCAACAAGAAGCTATTGATGCCGAGCAATCAGCTCAGAGAAAGAGCCAGGTTCGAACGGTCGACAGATCAGAGCGCATTAGGACTTACAACTTCCCAGAGAACCGAATCGCTGATCACCGCACTGGTTACAAGGCTTACAACCTTGATCAAGTCATGGAAGGTGCTCTCGAACCAATCGTCCAGTCTGCAATCAGCATGGACGAAGAAGCAAAGCTCGCTGCAATTCAAGGCGCCTGATGAAACTGGTAGAGGCTTTGGCCTTTGCGAAAGACGCACTTTCTCGCGTTGGTGTTCCAAGTCCTGATGCTGACGCTCATTGGCTCTTGGCTCATACCTTAGGAATTACTCGGGCAGAATTGCTCGCCCAAATGACCTTTGATTTTTCACTAAGCCAAGAACAGCTAAACCAATTCCAACAAGTCGTGGACCAGCGCTCAAGTCGTGTTCCCCTCCAACACATAACTGGCCATGCTGGGTTTCGCACTCTTGAGTTAGAAGTCGGACCCGGAGTTTTTATACCTCGATTTGAAACAGAGCAGGTAGTACAGATAGCAATTGACTATCTGAATTCTTTACCAGGTCAACCCCGAGCAGTTGATCTTGGCACCGGCTCTGGGGCTATTGCGATTTCAATTTCTAAAGAAACAAATGCAAAGGTGTTTGCTATTGAGTTATCTCAGAAAGCGGCTGAGTATGCCAAGAGAAACATCGAGAAGAACCAGGCTGAAGTCGAACTGATTCTTGGATCATTAGAGCAGGAACTACCAAAGCTTCAAAATTTAGATTTAGTTATATCTAATCCGCCCTATATCCCTTTGGTGGCGATACCAGTTGATCCTGAAGTTAGAGACTTCGATCCTGAACTTGCTCTCTATTCCGGAGAGGATGGCTTGGACACAATTCGGCAGATCATTGAAATTTCCCCTGTGAGCCTGAGAGTTGGTGGGTTACTTGTACTTGAACATGCCGACGGACAGTCTGATGCAGTGCGTGAACTACTATTAGAGGCAGGATACGGCGGTATTTCTGTTCACCCTGACCCAACTGAGCGTCTGCGAGCAGTAAGCGCCACTAGGAGGAATTAGTTTGGCCAGCGTTTATGACTGCTCTGTCGATACTGATCTTCTAACAGGATTTCGATTAGCCAAAGTTTCTCTTGATAGAACAGAACTTGTAGTTCTTCCAACCGACACGGTTTACGGTATTGCCGCTAACGCATTCAGCCCAAAGGCTGTTGAGAATCTTCTAAATGCGAAAGGTCGCGATCGAACCTCACCGCCTCCCGTTCTTATTCCAAAGGTTGAAACCCTCTCTGCACTTGCGAGCGATCTACCGCTGGTAGCAAATCAATTAGCTGCAGCATTTTGGCCCGGAGCTCTCACAATGGTTTTGAAGGCTCAGCGATCACTGGAATGGGACTTGGGGGAGACCAAGGGAACAGTTGCCCTGAGAGTTCCTGATCACAAAATCACACTTGCCCTGCTTGAAGACGTTGGCCCACTTGCTGTTTCGAGTGCAAACCTGACAGGTCAACCAGCTGCAGTAACTGCGCAGCAGGCAGTTGACTATTTTGGAACTAAAGTGGCGGTTTATCTGGACGCTGGGGCATCGCCCAAAGGCGAGGCTTCTACAATCTTGGATCTAACCCAGGTGCGAGATGGAGAGCCAATTCGCGTTCTTCGCAAAGGCGCAATTTCCTTAGACCGAATTAGATCTGTAATTGGCAATGTGGAGCTAGAGGTCGACTAGTGCGCGCCTACCTGCTGGTTGCACTAATCACTGCACTGGTTACTTACGGCGCAACTTGGCTTGTTCGTTTTTTGGCCAAGCGCTATAACATCGCACCAGCCATTCGAGAAAGAGATGTGCACAAAAGTCCAACACCAAGAATTGGCGGTGTTGCGATGTTTCTTGGCCTACTGGCAGGCTTTAGTGCAGCAGCATCGTTTGGTTGGTTTGATCAACTCTTTTTGAATTCCGGTCCCATCTGGTCGATAGTCCTGGCAGCCGGATTGATTGTCGTCGTTGGAATTCTCGATGACCTAATTGAGCTGGACTGGACGGCAAAAATGGGTGGCCAGATGGCAGCTGCTTGGCTTATCGCTTCATCTGGAATTCAGATTGTTTCATTGCCGATTGGTGGTTTAACGGTTGGTAGCTTTGCTGTCTCACTTGCCATAACAGTGTTTGCGCTCGTGTTGGTAATGAACGCGGTGAACTTCATAGATGGGCTGGATGGCTTGGCAGCAGGAGTTGTAGCCATCGGTACTTTTGGATTCTTTATCTACACCTATTTACTTGCGCAGCAAACCACTCCGACCAACTTCTTTTCAACTGCAGGTTTAATTAGTGCAATTATTCTTGGCATGGTGGTTGGATTTCTCCCTCACAATTGGCGCCCGGCCAAGATCTTCATGGGTGACTCGGGTGCCATGCTGCTTGGTCTATTGATGGCAACCAGTGCAATCACGGTAACTGGTTCAATTGATCCAGCCACTGTTACTCGCAATGATTTGCTACCTGCCTTGATTCCTTTGGTGCTACCCATATTTATCTTGATTCTTCCTCTACTGGATTTGCTGTTGGCGGTGGTTCGCAGGTTGTCGAGGGGGCAATCGCCGTTTGCGGCAGATCGCGAACACATACATCACCAATTGCAGGACATCGGACACTCTCACCAGGGAGCGGTGCTGGTCTTCTATCACTGGAC
>CAYXWU010000005.1:0-37991 GCA_964468885.1 uncultured Aquiluna sp.
TAGTCGAACCTGCGAAACCCGAATACGCTCATTGACGCGCGGATCGCTGATACTTTGCTCCTTTTAACCGTTTTAGCTCGCCGGATGGCGCACAAAAATAGATCAAAAGTCTTACCAAGACAACCTTTAGAAGCGGTTGGCTGGTGGGAATTCAATCCACTTTCATAGCTGAGCTTTCGCTCAGAGCCTCGGCTACTCTAGCAGACAAAGACTTAAGGAAGAAGAGCCAGTTTGGATAGCGCAGCCCGAGATATAGCCGAAGTCCCAGCCGTTGAAATCATCAATACCGCGGCCGTCCACCTGATGAGTGCGGCGGCGGTCCACTGTGGCCTAGCCGAGGACCAGCCAGCTGATTTGGATGAGGCAAGGAAGCTAATCCATGCACTGGCCGGACTGGTTACAGCAGCAGCAACTGAAATCGGTGATCACCACGCCAGGCCGTTGCGCGACGGCTTGCGCTCACTGCAATTGGCATTCCGTGAGGCATCTGTCATTGCTGACCCGCCGGGTCAAGGACCAGGTGAAAAGTTCACTGGGCCTGTTAGCTAGCACTCACGACTCGATAAGAAACAGAGTCCACCAGTTCCAGAAATTCTTGTGATTGCAAATCTTTTGTGAAATTTGTAAGTAGTTGATCTAAGGCAGTTTTCGACAAGCCAGGCTCAAGAGCAATTTCGATTAGAAGTTCTGCTGACCTCAATCGGGAATCCGGGTCTCCATCCTTCAATTTGAATTCGGGAATTTGACTCTTTGCGGCAGCGCTTTGCACCAGTTCGAACACTCTCGCATTTTGGTATGGCGGAGACCATTCTTTTTGCTGGGCAAGTGCGGATAAAAATGGCCTACGCATTCCGACTGAGATACCAGCTGGATCCAAAACAACTCTGCTGTGACCTTCTCCGATAGCGGCGAGCGCAACTCTTTTGGCATCAATCGGCACGGGCCTAGCGCTTTTGTTCCATGCACCCATCTGTTCAACACTGCTAAAAGCTGGCAGCGCAGAAAGTCCATCGGGAGTCGATACCGCTACGACCGATAACTCTGCACTCTTGTCGACCTTTTGACCAAACGGCCCAATCTCTGACTCACCAAGTTCGGCTAATAGTGGGACCAATAGACGACTAGTTTCGAGGGCTCTAAAAAGTTCACTCCGGTCAACTGGGGTCTTTCCCAAAGCATTTGCAATTGGCAGCGGTGCTGATCCATCATCGTTTGCAAAAGTATTTTCGGAAAACTCCCGACCTTCCCAAGGAACACCGGCTGAGTCATGGAATTTATCCATTTGCGATCTCTAGAGCTTGCTGGAGGGTAAACCGACCTGCATATAACGACTTTCCAAGAATTGCACCTTCCAAACCAAGTGGCACCAAGTCAACTAGGTTCTCGATATCCTCGAGCGAAGAAATTCCACCAGAAGCCACCACGGGCTTATCGGTTTTACTCATAACCATCTTCAGCAGTTCTAAATTGGGCCCGCGGAGTGTTCCATCCTTTGTAACGTCCGTCACCACATAGCGCGCACAGCCAGCATCTTCTAGTCGCTGCAGAACCTCGAACAGGTCACCGCCCTCCTTGGTCCAACCCCTGGCTGCCAAGGTTGTGCCTCGCACATCCAGGCCAACTGCAATTTGGTCTGAATACTTTTGAATTACCGATGCAGTCCAGTGCGGATCTTCAAGAGCTGCCGTGCCAAGGTTTACCCTTGTTGCTCCCAATGCGAGCGCCGTCTCCAAGGATCGGTCATCGCGAATGCCGCCGGAAAGCTCAATCTTGGTTTGGCCACTTTGTTGAATGACTTCTTGGATGACAGCCTGATTGTTACCCCTGCCAAAAGCAGCATCTAAGTCAACAAGGTGAATCCACTCAGCACCAGCCTCAATCCAATCGAGCGCAGCCTGAAGTGGGTGGCCAAAACTCTCTTCGGTACCAGCCTCACCCTGTGTAAGCCTGACCGCTTGCCCATTGGCAACATCAACAGCAGGTAGAAGTTCTAGTTTCATAATTCCCTAAAGTGACGCTACCCAATTCTCCAATAGTCGTAACCCAGCTTTACCAGACTTCTCAGGATGGAACTGTGTGGCACTGAGTGGTCCATTCTCGACAGCTGCTAGAAATCTTTCCCCGTGGGTTGCGTAACTCACAGCTGCCTTCTTGAAAGGAGGCCGAATATCCAGCTCCCACTTCTTCACTGCATAAGAGTGAACAAAATAAAACCGCTCTCCAACTAGATCTCTAAACAACGTGCTCTGCGGATCCGCCTCGACCTGAGTCCATCCCATGTGAGGAAGAATTGGGGCTGATAGTTTTTCAACAACCCCTGGCCATTGACCAAATCCATCAGCACCACCGTTTTCGACGCCACTTTCAAATAGAACCTGCATACCCACACAAATTCCTAAAACTGCCTTACCGCTCGTGAGTCGCTTGTCGATAATCCCCGCCACATCAAGCGCACGAAGACTATTCATCACAGCGTCGAAAGCTCCGACTCCAGGTATTACTAGTCCCGCGGACTCCAGAAGCAGATTTTTGTCATTGGTCAAACTGACTTCCGCCCCCGCGGCAGCTAGTGCCTTGGCAGCCGAATGAACATTGCCGCTTCCATAATCCAGGAGGGCAACTTTTGTCACAGGGCTCCCTTGGTGGAAGGTATACCAGAGACTCGAGCGTCCTTCTCTACCGCTTTTCTAAGCGCACGAGCAAAAGCCTTGAACTCGGCTTCAGCAATGTGGTGTGCGTCGCGCCCGGCTAAAACATTTATGTGCAACGTCATCTGCGCATTGTGAGCAATGGCCTCAAAAACGTGACGAACCAAGGAGCCAGTGAAGTGGCCACCAATCAGGTGGTATTCAAAACCAGCAGGTTCTCCGGTGTGCACTAAGTAGCTACGACCAGAAAGATCAACAACTGCTCTTGCTAGTGCCTCGTCCAGCGGAATTAACGCATCGCCATAACGGGCAACCCCAGCCTTATCTCCAAGCGCCTGCTTGAGGGCCTGACCCAGGACAATCGCGACATCCTCCACGGTGTGGTGAACATCGATATCAGTATCGCCCTTGGCCAACACCTTGAGATCAATTAGAGAGTGCTTACTGAAGGCAGTTAAGAGGTGGTTATAAAAAGGAACCGTTGTCTCAATTTCTGATTTGCCGGTGCCATCTAGGTTCAGCTCCAACTCAACACTGGACTCGCTCGTCTGACGAGTCAGCTTGGCAATACGGGACATGGAAAGCCTTCGTTGGGGATTGCTAAAAGTCTAGTCAAGAACGAGCGCAAGTTCAGCAAGTAATTTTGTGGTCTCTGACTCTGTTCCCGCGGTGATTCGCAAGGTGTTTGGAATACCGACGTTGCGCACCAAAACTCCAGCCTGCAGGAGTTTGTCAAAGACTTGCTCGGGACTTTCAAATCCGCCTACCAAGACAAAGTTAGCATCGGATGGAAAAGGCTTGAGGCCCCACTCTTTAGTTGCCTCAATGATTCGATTGCGCTGCTGCTTAATCTTTTGCACGTTCTGAAGCAGCAAATCTGAGTGCTCGAGTGCGGCTGATGCGGCGGCCTGCGTTAAAGCAGAGAGGTGGTATGGCAAGCGAACTATCCGCAGGGCATCCACCACCGCTGAATCCGCTGCCAGATAACCCAATCGAGCCCCGGCGAAGGCAAATGCCTTACTCATAGTTCGAGAGACAACTAGTCTTGGCCGACCAGGAAGTAGCGAAAGTGCTGATGGTCCCTCAGAAAATTCAGCGTAAGCCTCATCCACGATTACTATGCCAGTTGTCGCAGCATAGGCTCGCTCAATAACCTCAAGCGACACGGCCGTGCCAGTTGGATTGTTGGGAGCGCAAATAATCACAATGTTGGGCGCTTCCTCAGAAATTGCCTGCTCAACTAGTTCTGGCGTGAGAGTGAATTCTGCTGCCCTGAGTTTTTCTCTGTACTGAGTGAGAGTCGTTCTCGCAATGTTCGGATACATGGAATAGGTAGGTCCGAAACTCAATGCTTTTCTACCCGGTCCCCCAAAAGCGCTAAACAGCTGTTGCAGGATTTCATTTGAACCATTAGCGGCCCAGATCTGATTAGCAGATAAGCCGTGACCGAGAAAACCAGCTAGCTGCTGCCTTAGTTCAAGAAATTCCCGATCTGGATATCGATTCAGTGTGATGGTCGCTTTGGCCAGCTTTTCAACTATCGCAAGAGCAACTGGTTCTGGAATTCCAAAAGTATTCTCATTGACATTTAGTGATACGGGCACTGCCAGCTGCGGAGCACCGTATGGTTTCTGACCACGAAGGTCATCACGAATTGGCAGATCGTCGAGTGTGCTCACTCGTAAATGGTAGCCAGCTTGTTACGGCAGTGCTATTTGCTGGCCTGGAGACAACTCAGAGGTGGTCAAACCATTAAGCAAAACTACTTCTGCAATCCAGTCTCTTGGATCACCAGATGCGTGGTCCTGCGCTAGGGACCAAAGAGTGTCCCCTTGACCAACGGTGAGATACTCCAGCTCAGGTGGTGCGTCGCTAGTAGCAACCGAACCAGTGATTCCCAGCACGCTGAGTCCAGCGGCCAAAGCTAGAACTGCCAAAGCACGAAGCAACCGACGAGGGTTCGTCAGACGGTAATTGCCTAGAACCTGCATCTCTTTCCCTTCTGTTCGAATCTTTCTTTCGAACATTTGTTCTAAGTATAGAAACACCCTGGCCAAAAGCAAGTATTTTTTGGCCTTTTTTCGATATTTCTCGAAAATGTGTTTGGACTTTTAGCAAAATCCGAATACAGTTTCGATAGCTAGAGATAACCACTAGCCACCGACATTTATGGAGGTAGCCATGGAAAAGGGCTTAACAGCGGTCCAAAGCCGTATTTTGGACGTAATACGGGAGTCCATGCAGGAGCGGAACTACGCCCCAAGCATGCGAGAAATTGGTGAGGCGGTAGGTCTATCGTCCACTGCCAGCGTGTCGCACCAGCTGAACAAGCTAGAGCTCATGGGGTACCTTTCCAGGGACCCGCGTCGACCTCGGACCATTGACCTCTTGGGCGAGGATGCTCCAGCTGAGATTTCACCTGCAGACACCGCTTATGTACCCCTGGTAGGACGAATAGCAGCTGGTATCCCAATTACAGCGGACCAAAACGTTGAAGATGTCTTTACTCTGCCTCGTCAGCTGGTTGGACAGGGAGATCTTTTCCTTCTGAAGGTAGTTGGTGAGTCGATGATTGATGCTGCAATTTGCGATGGCGACTGGGTGGTTGTTCGACAGCAGCAGACCGCTGACAATGGTGACATTGTTGCCGCTTTGATTGAGGATGAGGCAACAGTAAAAACCTTTAAGCAGCGCGATGGTCACACTTGGCTACTTCCCCGAAACAGCGCATTCGAACCAATTCTTGGAGACCACGCGGTGATTCTTGGAAAAGTCGTAGCAGTACTTAGAGGGATCTAGCCGCTTCTAGCTCAGCCGCTAATTCTTCTGACACCATCGCATGTAACTTGGTGCCCTCTTCCAAATACTCTGTTTCTAAAACTTTGCCGCTGAGATGCGCACGAGAGACCAAGTCGCCTCGTGAGTATGGAACCACTCCCCTGAACTCAACTTCCGGTTTCGGTAGCAAAGCGGCAATTTCACTCTCTAACTTTTCAATTCCGGTGCCGGTTCTAGTGGAGACTAAAACTGCACCAGGGATCAAACCGCGTAGCTCAACCTGTCTTTGCTCGTCGACCAAATCAATCTTGTTGAAAACAACTAGCTCTGTAATTGCTCCAGCCCCGGCATCTGCAATTACCTCTCTAACTGTGCTGATTTGGCCAAGTGGATCTGGATCTGTCGCATCCACGACATGAACTATGAGATCAGCAGCTGCAATCTCTTCCAAGGTTGAGCGAAAAGCTTCCACTAACTGGTGAGGCAAATTCCTTACAAATCCAACGGTGTCAGACAGTGTGTATTGCCTGCCATCGGGAGTCTCATGCCTTCGTACGGTCGGATCCAGAGTTGCGAAAAGAGCATTCTCTACCAAAACTCCAGCTCTGGTTAGTCGATTTAGCAAGGAAGACTTTCCAGCATTGGTGTAGCCAGCAATGGCAACTTGTGGAATGGCAGACTTCTCTCTTTTTGCTCGCTTTGTGTCACGGGCATTTTTCATGGTCGAAATTTCTCGACGCAACTTTGCCATTCGAGTATTAATACGTCTTCGATCAAGTTCAATCTTGGTTTCACCAGGTCCACGCGAACCGATTCCCATACCGCCGGCTGCTTGACCGCCGGCCTGTCTTGACATTGATTCACCCCAACCGCGAAGCCTTGGTAGTAGGTACTCAAGTTGAGCTAGCTCAACTTGTGCTTTACCCTCCTTGCTCTTGGCGTGCTGAGCAAAAATGTCGAGGATGATAGCGGTGCGGTCGATGACCTTGATCTTTACTATGTCCTCTAGGGCTCTGCGCTGAGATGGAGCAAGTTCGCTATTGGCAATAACGGTGTCAGCCTTTAGTTCTTTCGCCAATTCTTTGAGCTCTTGCGCTTTGCCTTTACCAAGGTAACTGGTTGGATCAGGCATTGGCCTTCTCTGCAGCACTCCAGCCAGAACCAATGCCCCAGCAGTTTCTGCCAGGGCCGCCAATTCTCGAAGTGAATTCTCTGCTTGCTCGTAGGTTCCCTGACCCCAGACGCCAATCAATATGACGCGTTCAATCCTTAGCTTTCGATACTCGACTTCACTGATGTCTTCCAGCTCAGTTGAAAGCCCTGCCACTCGCCGAAGGGATTCACGCTCCTCCAGCTCCAGCTGGTCCCCGTCATAGTCGTTAGGGGCACTCGCCCCGCGGCGGAGAATGCGTTGAAGAGTTGTCTCGTTTTCCATCTGACTAAAGACTAAGGCTCCAATAGATTGGTCGGGTGAGTAGTGAACACTATTTCAGTGCTAATCCCAGCACCGATAAGAGACTCAAGCCAGTTGAGTTCAGCGTAGCTGGGCAGGCGCTTCGTCTACAGGCAGCAGCTGGGACCTTTAGCAGCGGGAAGCTGGACAGAGGCACCGCGGTCCTGCTGAGCCTGGCCGATCAGTTTCCACAGCAAGGCGCAATACTTGACCTTGGTTGCGGCTGGGGTCCCATTGGTATTGCAATTGCGAAGCTATTCCCCACCACCAAAGTTTGGGGAGTCGATGTAAACAGCCGCAGCGTCGAGCTGGCCAATCAAAATGCTGAGGATCTAGGACTAACAAACTTTCAGGCTGTGCTGTCGGACCAGCTACCAAGTGAAATCAAATTCGACGAAATCTGGTCTAATCCGCCCATTCGAATCGGAAAGTCGGCACTCCATGAACTCTTGCTGACGTACCTAAACAAGCTAAATCCAACTGGGAGAGCCGTCTTCGTTGTTCAAAAACAACTTGGAGCGGAAAGCTTGATGAAGTGGTTGGCCGAGCAGTTTTCTGACCACGAGGTGCGAAGACTTGCCAATGAAAAGGGCTACTGGGTAATTGAAGTGGCTAGTTCTCCCAGGTCCCACTGAAACTAAGTTCAGCAGGGCCACTGATAGCCACGCGCTCACCATCTTCTGCGGCGAACATTTTTACTGCTAGCTCGCCTCCAGGAACTGATACGCGCCAATTGTTCTGTGTACCTCCAGCCCAGTGACGAATTGCGATGGCCGCTGCCGCAACACCGGTGCCGCAGCTGAGAGTCTCGCCAACTCCTCTTTCGTGTACACGCATGGTCAAACTCGCTACTCCATCGTCAATCAAAGGATCGGAAGGAACCACGAACTCAACGTTTGCACCATCCTGGGCAGGCGGGTCAAGCTCTGGTGCTCTGTGCAGATCAAGGTCTTCGAGTTCTGTTAGGTCGGCAAGCGCCACTACGACGTGCGGATTACCAAGATTGACGTGAAGTCCGGGCCTGGCAACCTTCAAGCCGTAACTTTTGACAAGCACTTCTTCCTCAGAAATCCTCCAGGTGCCGAGATCAACCGCAAAACCGGTCGCCGTCTGTGTCAAATCCTTGATTCCAGCTCTGGTTGCAATTGGCAAAGTACTTCCCGCCTCAAAACTAATCAGACCATGTTCAAGAAGGTAACGAGCAAAGACCCGAATGCCATTGCCACACATCTCTGCCTTTGAGCCGTCTTTATTTCTGTAGTCCATGAACCATTCGGCAGCGGGTTCTTCTTGAAGAAGATTTGAAACTTCACTGCCCTTAGTTGGTCTTGCAATAATGAGACCATCTGCACCAATACCAAAATTGCGATTGCAGATTTTTCTTATCTCGGCTGCCGAAAGGTCAAGTTGACCCACTTTGTCCATCAGTAGAACAAAGTCATTACCCGTCCCTTGACCTTTGGTGAATTGCAGACCCATTGCTACAGCCTAATCAGCTCTAGCGCTTGCGGAAGCAGGTCCTGCTGTGGATTGAGCCATTGAATTCTCTGATCCCGATTAAACCAGGTGCGTTGCTTCTTGGCATATCGCTGGGTCAAGAAGACTGTCTCTTCAATCGCCTCTGCCTCAGTCATTTCACCGTTTAGTTGCGCAATTGCTTGCTTATAGCCAATCGCCACCGCGGCAGTGGCAGAGAGTTTTCCATATTTTGAAAGCAGGATCTCAACTTCAGCGACCAGTCCTTGATTCCACATCAACTTGACCCTGTTTTCAATGCGTTCAATCAGCTGATCCCTGGGGACATCAATGGCAATCTGAGTGGTGGGCCTTCGATAACTAGGTGTTGGTAGAGAAGAGGCAAAGCTTTTTCCGCTCAGTGTCACCACTTCCAGCGCTCGGATAACCCTGCGTTTGTTAGCAGCCGGTATCTTCTCAGCTGCAATAGGGTCCAGCTTCGCTAGCTTCTCATGCATTGTGAGCGCACCTACACGCTCCGATTCGGCTTCCAGCTCTTCCCGAAGCTTTGGGTCAGTAGGTGCAAACTCAAGATTATCCAGTGCTGACGCCAGGTAAAGAGTGCTTCCGCCTACAACGACAGGTCTATTGCCGCGGACAATTACCTGCTCCAGAGCTTCATCAAACATATCGCGATACTCAACTGCCGTCAGATCAACTGTTGGTTCAACAACTGACAGCAGGTGATGTGGCACACCTTGCATTTGATCCCCAGATAGCTTTGCCGTTCCGATATCCATGCCGCGGTAAAGCTGCATTGCATCCGCATTGATGATCTCAGCGTTTCCTAGGCTCTTTGCAATTTCTATAGCTAGCGAGGACTTGCCACTGGCGGTCGCTCCGACGACCGCAATAATTTCAGCCACGCCTTGCTCTAATCGGAATCCCCAGATTCACCTTGCCGGTTGAACAAGACTCTGCCGCAGCGCGATCGGACGCGTCGCCACCGGCTGTTCTGCGAACCTGATACTTGGATCCCTCTACAGAATCGGCAATCAAGAAATAAGGCGCAGCTCTGCTGACTTGCACTGTTACCAAGTCCCCGGGGCGAGGCAACTCGCCTCCCTCTGGCACTTCAAAGTGGACCAGTCGATTGTCTCTAGCGCGACCGGTCATGCGGTTAGTGTTGCTATCCTTGCGACCCTCACCATTAGCCACCAGCACTTCAACTTCTTGACCAATTTGCTTTTGATTTTCCTGCCAAGCAACTTCATTTACTAGTTCTAACAGCCGCTCGTATCGATCCTGCACAACTTCTTTTTCAACCTGATTTGGCATATCAGCCGCTGGTGTGCCGGGACGCTTTGAGTACTGGAAAGTGTAGGCCATCGCGAAGCGTGACTTTCGCACTACATCCATCGTTGCCTGGAAATCCTGTTCAGTCTCTCCCGGGAAACCAACAATGATGTCGGTTGTAATGGCTGCATTTGGAATCTTGTTGCGAACGCTTTCCAAAATCCCAAGGTAACGGTCAGAGCGATAGCTGCGCTTCATCGCTCGAAGAATTGAATCCGAACCAGATTGCAATGGCATGTGAAGCTGCGGCATGACATTGGGCGTTTGCGCCATTGCATCAATCACGTCTTCGGTAAAAGCGGCCGGGTGCGGTGAGGTGAAGCGAACCCGTTCTAGTCCTTCAATCTCTCCGCAGGCTCGAAGCAGCTTTGCAAATGCTCCGCGATCTCCAAACTCAACCCCGTAGGTGTTGACATTTTGACCAAGCAGTGTGACTTCAACTACACCATCGGTAACGAGGGCCTTTATTTCAGAAAGAATTTCGCCAGGCCTGCGATCCTTCTCTTTTCCGCGAAGCGAGGGAACGATGCAGAATGTGCAGGTGTTGTTGCAGCCAACTGAGATCGAAACCCAACCGGCATATGCGTTTTCACGCTTGCTTGGCAGGGTTGAAGGAAAGACTTCCAGGGACTCCAAAATCTCAATTTCAGCGCTCTGGTTGTGCCGAGCTCGCTCCAGCAGTACTGGCAAAGAACCCATGTTGTGAGTACCAAACACCACATCAACCCAAGGGGCTTTTTTCTGAATAAGGCTCTGATCTTTCTGAGCAAGACAGCCGCCCACCGCAATTTGAAAGTCGGGGTTGGCTTCCTTTTTAGCCAGCATGGTACCGAGGTTGCCATAGAGCTTGTTGTCGGCGTTCTCCCTAACAGCGCAGGTATTGAAAACTACTAAGTCTGGATTGTCGTCCTGGGCAGGAACATAGCCAGCCGACTCCAGCAAGCCAGAAATTCGCTCACTGTCGTGAACGTTCATTTGGCAGCCGTAGGTGCGGACTTCGTAAGTTAGAGGCATTGCATAGGGATTTTACCCTTGCTTCTCTGCCCAGCGCACGGCTGAATTGACTACAGCCGATGGAAACCCCCTGCGCAGTAGGAAGCCGCTAAGCCTGCGATAGCGAACATCTGGGGCCAATTCCGCCATGCGAACAATTCTGCGCTTAGCAAGTGTGTTAGCCAGCTCCTGCTGGTCTTCCATAGATACCCCAGAGCAAACCTCTTCGATGATGGCATCCGCCACGCCTTTTTGACGCAGCTCCCTTGCAATTAGCTTTACAGCCTTGCCTTTGGCAAGCCTGGCGGCAAGAAAGCCGCGAGCAAAGGAAACGTCATCGATTAGGCCAGCTCGCAGAAAATCTCCGATGGCCCAATCAATGAGTTCCGGAGGGATCTCGCGCTTTTCCAAAACATCCCGAAGTTGCTTTTCTGTTTTGGCGCTGCGAGTGAGCTGATGAAGTAGAACGTTCTTAGCTCGCTTCTGCAGCTTCTCTTCGCTCGGCGGCATTTAGTGGCTATGCGTCGTTAGCGGCCTTGGCAGCCTTTGGCTTAGCTTCTTCCTCAACTGGCAGATCAGCAACTGCTCTTGGAACACCGACTCCGAGCTTGATCTTAATCTTCTGCTCGATGGTGTCTGCCAGTGCTGGATTGTCTTTGAGGTACTTACGAGAGTTTTCTTTACCCTGACCAAGCTGCTCGCCTTCATAGGTATACCAAGCACCTGACTTCTTGACGATGTCTTGCTCGACACCAAAGTCAATCAGACCACCCTCACGTGAGATCCCCTCGCCAAACAAGATGTCAAACTCAGCCTGTCTAAATGGTGCAGCAAGCTTGTTCTTGACAACCTTTACTCTTGTTCTGTTACCAACAGAGTCCTGGCCGTCTTTCAGGGTTTCAATTCTGCGAATGTCCAGTCGAACAGACGCATAGAACTTCAGTGCCTTTCCACCTGCGGTGGTCTCAGGAGAACCAAAGAAGACACCGATCTTCTCACGCAGCTGGTTGATAAAAATCGCAGTGGTCTTGGTTTGGCTAAGTGCACCAGTTAGCTTTCGCAGTGCTTGCGACATAAGCCTTGCCTGCAAACCAACGTGAGCATCACCCATCTCACCTTCAATTTCAGCTCTCGGCACAAGTGCGGCCACCGAGTCGATAACGATGACGTCAATTGACCCTGAGCGAATTAGCATGTCGGCGATCTCTAGTGCCTGCTCACCGGTGTCAGGTTGGCTAACCAAAAGCTCATCAATATTTACGCCCAACTTTTTGGCGTACTCAGGATCGAGTGCATGCTCGGCGTCGATGAAAGCAGCCACTCCGCCAGCTCTTTGAGCATTGGCAATAGCATGCAAAGCGATAGTGGTCTTTCCAGAGGACTCAGGTCCATAGACCTCGACGATTCGGCCCTTGGGCAATCCGCCTATACCGAGGGCGACGTCCAGGGCAATCGAGCCGGTCGGAATTGATTCAATCGGGGCACGCTCTTCGCTGCCCAATTTCATGACCGAGCCCTTTCCGAACTGACGGTCAATCTGCGCAAGTGCGGTCTCTAGCGCCTTTTCACGATCTGAAGCTGTTGGCATGGTGTCCTCTTTTCCTCGGTATTTAGCCATGCTCCAGAAGCTAGCTGGCGGCTCGGACACTTTGGGGGAAATCCAACACGCTGTGGAAAACCCTGGTGGTGCTTGAGTTGAGAAAACTCTAAGCGTTCGAACAAAATTTCGAATAACCTTAGTCGGCGTGTCTTGGGGTCTTGTTTTTGCCCTGCCAGCGCTCTTCGGGCACTGCCAACTGCCGACAGATGGCCAGCCAGATGACCTTGGGGTCTTCGCCCGCCTCTAGAAGCTCTGCGGGGGTCTGGTCAGCAAGTGGATCGAGCCTGGTGTCAGAAAGGACCACTGCGGCAAAGTCAGGGCCAAATTCGTCCTGAACTAACTCGTGAAAGCGGCTTAGTTTCACTGCCTAGTGAAAACGCCAGACTCAGTGATGAAGTCGTCAGGCAGAGTGTCTGGGATGAAGGTGTCATCGATGTAGATGCCCTCAGCTACTGCCATTCGGGCCGAAACATCCTTCAAAAGTACAGAAAGTGGCACCTCTAGGGCCTCGGCTACTGACGCCAGAATCTCGGAGGAGACTTCTTTCTGGCCACGCTCTACCTCGGACAGGTAGCCAAGCGCAACTGACGCCTTAGCCGCCACCTGACGCAGGGTCTGACCCTGGGCCTGGCGGTGCTGGCGAAGGACATCGCCAATCTCTTGCCTAAGTAGTAACAACTTTCCTCCTGGGGACCTAATTTACCCCCTGCTGGGGACAAAGATAGGTCCAACTGCTGAATGTTTCCTGAAGTTAAACCTAGAAACTGCCTATCTCTTCCCGCAGGATGGCCAGGACCCTTTCCAGGCTGGCATGCCTAATATCCGACCTGCCGCCAGCAAATTGCTCGGCAAAGACCTTGGTTCCCGCTCGAGAGCTGAGACCGATGTAAACCTCGCCAGGTTGGTGGTGGCCAACTGGGTCTGGTCCGGCCACCCCAGTAGTTGAAAGTCCGATAACTTGATCGCTGGAAACCTGCATGGCAAATGCAAACTTGGCCCGCACTCCCTCGGCTAATTGTGCTGCAACCTCTGGGTCAACGGCTGATTGCATCTGAAGAAGCGCAGGTGAGACCCCCAGTAGCTGACTCTTGATTTGATCTTGGTAGGCCGTGATTCCTCCCAGCAGCACGCTCGATGCTCCCGGTACATCGGCAAGCCGAGCACAAACCATTCCGGCCGTCAAGGATTCTGCAAATGCCAGATGCAGGCCCTTGCTTTTAGCCATGGAAATTAATTCTTCGGCCATAAGTATTTCAATCCCGTCCACAGCGTCAAGACAACCGTGAACCATAAAACTACTTGAGCAAAGATTGAATACCAATCACCAAGGAAATCAAAGGGTGCAATAAAGAGGCATACCGCAATTATCTGCATTACAGTCTTAAATTTTCCACCACCACTAGCGGCAATCACTACTTTCTTTATGACAACAAAGCGATAGACAGTAATGCCAAGCTCACGAACCAAAATGATGATTGTGGCAACCCATGGCACAGCCCCAAGAATTGATAGAACAATCAGCGATCCACTGAGAAGTGCCTTATCGGCAATCGGGTCTAAAATCTTCCCAAGGTTTGTTACTAGGCCGCGTCGCCTAGCAATCGAACCATCCAGTCCATCTGTTGAGGCAGCAAGAATCAAAATCAGCATTGCTAAAAGTCTCAGCCAAGGATCTGACCAGAACTCCAGCAGCATAAAGAGCACGACCGGCACCAGCGCCAATCGAGCACTGGTGATGAGGTTTGGAGTTTGGCGATAAAGAAAACTTCTAGAAGTCATCTTTTCGGCCGGTGAGCTGCCAGGCGTCTTCATCAGGGCTATCCTCCCCTGCAACCGAATCTCCCGCAACTGGTGATTGGCCAGTGATGCGAGCCAATGCCTTGTGCATATCCTCTGGGCGAATCAGCACCTCTCGTGCCTTGGATCCTTCCGATGGTCCAACAATGCCACGAGATTCCAATAGGTCCATCAATCTGCCCGCTTTAGCAAAGCCAACTCGCAACTTTCTTTGCAGCATCGAGGTGGAGCCAAACTGTGAATTCACAACCAGATCGCACGCTGCCAAAAGAACATCGAGGTCATCGCCGATTTCACTGTCAACCACTCGAGACTGCGCTACCTGATTGACATCGCTTCTATACTCAGGGTCCATCTGATTCTTGACGTGACTTACTAGTTTTTGAAGTTCAGGTTCACTCACCCAGGCACCCTGCACTCGAATTGGCTTGTTGGTTCCCATCGGAGCAAACAGAGCATCGCCCTGACCAACCAGTTTCTCTGCCCCGGGTCCATCCAAAATCACTCTGGAATCGGTTACAGAAGAAACAGAGAAGGCAAGTCTGGATGGAACGTTAGCTTTGATCAAACCAGTCACAACATCCACCGAAGGTCTTTGGGTAGCAAGGACAAGGTGAATTCCGCTGGCTCTGGCAAGCTGGGTAATTCGAACAATCGCATCCTCAACGTCGCGTGGGGCGACAATCATCAGGTCCGCCAGCTCATCCACCACCACTAACAAATACGGATAGGGCATCAATTCGCGCTGCGAGCCCGGAGGGGGCTTAATCTCTCCAGCCACCACAGCACGATTGAAATCATCAATATGCTTAAAGCCAAAGGATGCCAAATCGTCATAGCGAGAGTCCATCTCGCGAACAACCCACTGCAGAGCCTCGGCTGCTTTTTTAGGGTTGGTGATGATTGGAGTTACCAAGTGAGGAACTCCCTGGTAGGCAGCTAGTTCTACTCGCTTCGGGTCAATTAGCACCAGGCGAACTTCAGCTGGAGTGGCTCTCATCAGAATTGATGCAATCATTGAGTTCACAAAACTTGATTTACCTGCACCAGTTGCACCAGCCACCAAAAGATGCGGCATTTTTGCGATGTTGGCCACCAAGTAGCCGCCCTCAACATCTTTTCCAACACCGATGGTCAACGGATGGTTGGCACCTTGTGCGTTCTTGCTTCTGAGAACATCACCCAACGTCACAGTTTCACGATCTGTGTTTGGAATCTCGATTCCGATAGCACTCTTGCCAGGAATTGGGGAAAGGATTCTCACTTCATTTGATGCAACAGCATAGGAAATGTTGTTGGTGAGTCTGGTCACGGCTTCTACCTTCACCCCAGGGGCCAGCTCAACCTCATAGCGAGTAACAGTTGGGCCACGTTGAAAACCAGAGACCTTCGCCTCGACATCGAACTCTTGGAAGACAGCATCGATAGCCGCCGCCACTTGGGTGTTCACCGAGCTCGATGCCTTGGCGGGTGAGCCAGCTGCCAGTAAACCAAGTCCTGGCAGAACGTAAGGCTTGCGCTCTTTTGGAGTTGGAATATCAATCGGTTCTGTTAGACCCTCTTCGCCACGGAGAAAATCTATGGCAGGTTCATCATTCTCGATGGCTTCTTCTAGCTCAATCTCTGGAAGCTCTTCTGGTTCAGGCTCAACAACAATTTCTAATGGTGTTTCAAAAGCTTGTGGCTCATCTTTCTCCCGCTGCCACCACTTGCTCTCGGGCTGAATTTTTTCCTTTTTCTCACTAACCCCAAACAGATAGGCATAAAGCTCGCGCAGCTTAGGGAAAATCTGCGTAGGGGTGGTACCCGTCATCACAAGCAGTGAAATCAGGGCCAGCAGTAACAGTGCTGGAACTGCTCCCCAAATAGTTAGGAGGGTGATCAGTGGTCCACCAATTAGCCAACCAAACAAGCCCCCTGCGCTAGCCAATGCCGGGACACCATCGTTTGGCGAGGGCAGAGAGGAAAAGACATGGAAGAAGCCAGAGACAACAGAGAGGAAAAACCAAAACCCAAGCGCAAAGCGAGATGAATCCCTGACCGAAGATGGGTGCCTAAAGAGATAAATGGAATACGCGAATAACACCACTGGTAATCCAAAGCTCACGAGCCCAAAGAACAATCCGAAGGTGAACTGGTGCAGCAGCACCGCCCACGGCTCATTGCTCAAAAACCACGCAACAATGACCCCAAGGACACTGAGAATAAATAGAGCAAAAGGAGCGCCATCTCTTCTTTCCTCAGGAGGCAGCTCTTTGCTGAAAGATCGGACCAGCTGACCAAGTCCATGTGCCGAGGCCATGTACCCACGCTGCAGAATCTCAAAGAACTTATTAGAGCCGGCTGGCTTGGGCTTGGCAGCGGGTGCTGCCGAGCGTGACTTTTTACTGCCGCCGGCTCGTTTGGGCGGCTTGGTTTTTCCAGCCATGCTAGAAAAATAGCAAGGAGAAGCGAAAAATCGGCTTAGGCAGGGCGAGAAGAATAGACAACGATCGGAATAATCATTGGCTTACGTCGATGTGCCTTAGCCACCCAAGAGCCAACTGTTTTCCTGATTACTTGCTGAAACTGATGACTATCCCGAACTCCATCACTGGCTGCTTGCGCCAGAGCTTGTTCGATGGCAGGCAAAATGTCATCAAAGACGTGGTCCTCTTCAGCATAAGCCCTCGCCTTGATGGCAGGTCCTTCGACCAATTGACCTGTCTCTTTGTTGACGACAGCAAAAATAGAAATGAAACCTTCGGCTGCCAAAGTTCTTCGGTCATGCAGATCTTCTTCGGTGATTTTTCCGACAGCACCGCCGTCAACATAGAGCATGTCGCAGCGAATCTTTCCAACCAGCTCGGCCTTACCATCGCGTAAGTCAACAACACCGCCATCCTCGGTCACAACAATGTTCTTTTCATCGATGCCGGTTTTGCGAGCAAGTCTTGCATTTGCGATCAGGTGACGGTATTCACCGTGAATAGGCATAACGTTTTTGGGCTTAATGATGTTGTAGCAATAGAGCAGTTCGCCCGCTGCGGAGTGACCTGAGACGTGAACGTGAGCATTACCTTTATGGACTACGTTTGCACCTAGTCTGGTCAATCCATCGATTACGCGATAAACGGCATTCTCATTGCCAGGAATCATCGAGCTAGCGAGTAAGACCGTGTCCAGCTCACCAATTTCAATCTGATGATCTCGGTTTGCAATTCTCGAAAGAACCGCCATCGGCTCACCTTGTGAACCAGTCGACATAAACACAAGCTGATGATCTGCCATGTCTTGCGCTTCAGCAAGGTCTACCACTGAACCCTCAGGGATGTGCAAGTAGCCAAGCTCAGCAGCAATCTTCATGTTCTTAACCATGCTGCGTCCAACGAATACAACTTTGCGGCGGTTGGCAATGGCTGCCTCAATCACTTGCTGAACTCGGTGAACGTGAGAAGCAAACGATGCAACCACCACCTTGCCACGAGTCTTTGAGATCACTGAATCTATTACGGGCCCAATTTCTCGCTCGAGCGGAGTGAAGCCTGGAACATCAGCATTGGTTGAGTCGACCATGAAAAGGTCAACGCCTTCTTGCCCGACCTTGGCAAAGGCCCGCAGATCAGTTAGGCGACCATCAAGGGGCAACTGGTCCATCTTGAAATCACCGGTTGCCAATACCGTGCCAGCCTTTGAGCGAATGATTACTGCTAAAGAATCTGGGATTGAGTGGTTCACTGCCACAAACTCACACTCAAACTCACCGACTGCTACTCGCATCCCTTCGCTTACTATGTTGATTGGTGCACTTACTCGATGCTCGGCCAGCTTTTCTTGAACAAAAGCAATTGTGAGCTTGGAACCATAGACGGGAATGTCAGGTCGCATCTTGAGAAGATATGGCACTCCCCCGATGTGGTCTTCGTGACCGTGCGTTAGAACTAGTCCAGCGATTTGATCCAATTTGTCAGATAGATACCCGAGGTCTGGCAAGATCAAATCAACGCCAGGCTGACTCTCTTCTGGAAAAAGAACGCCGCAGTCAACAATCAAAATCTGACCATTGATTTCAAAGGTGGTGCAGTTGCGACCAATTTCGCCGACCCCACCAAGCGGAATGATTCGTAAGGTGTCCTTAGTGAGCGGGGCTGGCGTGTTCACTAGCGAGTAGTTCCCGCTACCTTCGGTAGCGCACCGCCAGCTGCCGCATTGCGGTCAGGGCGGAAGTTATCAAAACTGACTCCAGGTACTGAAACAACTTGATCTATACCGCCCTCAATCAAAGCAGCCTCGTGATCCTCTGGTCCTACCAATGGCAAGCGAACCCGTGGCGAATTTATCTGACCAAGTCCGTGCAAAACATATTTGGCTGCAACTGTTCCTGGTACGTGAGTCATGATTGCTCGCTGCAGCGGCTCTAAAGCGTTATGAACTTTCAGCGCTGAGTGAAAATCATTTCGGTTGGTTGCATCTACCAGCTCTCGATAGGCGTGCGGAGCGATATTTGCAGTCACGCCTATTAGCCCTGTTGCACCTATTGAAATGTGTGGCAGGACGTTTGAGTCATCACCGGAGAAATACATAAGTCCTGTTTCAAGCATCAACCTTGAAACCTGTGCCAAGTCGCCCTTGGCATCTTTGATCGCAACAATGTTCGGGTGCTTAGCGGCGCGGTGGAACGTCTCATAAGCGATAGCAACTCCGGTACGACCAGGAATGTCATACAGAATCACTGGCAAATCCGTAGCATCTGCAATTAATCTGAAATGAGTAAGGATTCCAGCCTGAGTTGGTTTGTTGTAATAAGGAGTGACAACCATCACTCCATCAGCGCCAGCTTTTTCACTTGCTTTGTAAAGCTGGATAGCGTGAGCGGTTTCATTGGAGCCTCCGCCCGTGATGATCTTGGCTCTGCCGGCTGAAACACTTTTTCCAACTTCAACTAACTTGATCTTCTCAGCATCAGTCAGAGTTGAGGTCTCTCCTGTGGTGCCAGTTACGACTACACCATCTGCACCATTTGAAATTACATAATCGATGTGCTTTTCAGTAGCAGCCCAGTCAACTTCACCATCCGCCGTCATTGGCGTCACCAGTGCTACTAGCACCTGGCCGAAAATGTCTTTTTGCTGAGAAACCATTGGTTTAGCCTAGCGAGTTAGAAACTAAGGGGCTACCCGGCCATTTTCATTGAATGCCTGGTAGCTCAGCGGCATCAGTCCAGCCCAGAAATCTTCCATCTTTTCGGCAACCATCTCAATCTCACGCTGGGGGAAAGAAGGGAAATGAGTTCCCTCGCGCTTGGTTCGAAGAGACAGGAAGTTCATCAGCGACCTAGCATTCATGGTCACATACATGCTGGAGTAAATATTCAGAGGAAGAACGATTCTTGCCACTTCCCTAGCGACTCCAGCTTCCAACATTCGCTGATAGGCCTCGTAGGCGGCGCGGGTGACCATCATGGTTTCCTGCTGGACCAGCGCAAACTGCTCGGCAGAGCCATCAATAAATTCATAGTGTCCTGGTTTTCCAACCTGGATAAGTTTTCGCTCTGGTCCTGGCACATAGAAGACAGGGCGCAATTCACGATAGCGTCCCGACTCTTCGTTGTAGCTTGCAATGCGGTGACGCATGAATTCTCTGAATACGAAGATTGGTGCGTGCACGTAAAAAGTCATGGAGTTGTGCTCAAAGGGTGAACCGTGACGATCTCGCATCAAATAGTTAATTAGCCCTTTGTCCTTCTTCTCCGCCTCGGTGTCGCTCAGCTTGGCCGAATCGAGAGTTTGCTCGCCCTGGGTGGAAACTCGTGCAGCAAAAAGAACATCAGCATCCCTAGCGCTGTGGCGCACCAGTTCCACCGTTACATCACTTCGGAATTCAATCTCGCTCATCGCGAAAAGCCTAGGGGGTGAAAGGGCGGTAAAAAGCCGTAACACTCCGCAGAAGTAGGGCTTGATGACCTAACCTAGGGCCGTGGAATCTCTGCTGCCTGTCCTTGCGCTCGTCGCAACCGCATCCTTGGTTGGGATTGCTTACCGGCTGCTCAGGGGTCGGGGTCACCGCGTTAGAAGAGGCCAACACATTGATCTTCGTCGCCTGAGGGCAACCAAAAACGGAATTTTGAGTACAGAGTTAGGCAAGCAGGCCACCCTAATCCAATTTTCCACACAATACTGTGGCCAGTGTCCAGGGGTAAGACGTCAACTTGCGCAATTGGAGCACCGACTCGGTGGGATTAGTCACCTCGAAGTCGACATCACTGACCGGCTGAATGTCGCCGCAAGATTTAGCATTAATCAAACCCCAACCGTTTTTCTTCTAAACAGCGAAGGGGCACTGGTCTACCGCGTAGGTGGGATTCCAAATCTAATCAAACTAAATCAAGAGCTAGAAAAACTAGGAGTGAAATGAGTTCGCTAATTGATCCACGTGCCCCAAGATTTGGTGCAGCCATAACATCAGTAATCGCATTGATTGGATTTGCTGATGCTTTCACAACTAATGGACAGGTGGCAGCTGTCAGCACTGCACTCTTGCTGGTCCTATTTGTTTGGAGCGTATTTTTTCCCGCTTCACACCCATACAAGCTTCTCTTTGGCCTGATCCGCCCAAGGATTGGCGAACCAAAGGAGCTGGAAGACTCCCGCCCACCTAGATTCGCTCAACAGGTTGGACTTTTCTTTGCTATTTCTGCTTCACTGGGGCTAATCATCAATTCGCAGATTGTCGTATCAATTGCCCTTGCCTTCATTTTTATTGCGGCCTTCTTGAACGCCTTCTTCAACTTCTGCCTAGGCTGCCAGATGTATTTGCAGCTAAAGCGCTTTGGCCTGCTTGGCAAGGGAAATTGATTTACGAGCTGCCGCTCTAGCTCTGCGACGATCGCCGAGCTTGTCATAGGCATCAGCGAGCAGAAACCAAAGTAAATAATTTGACTCGTCTTTTTCAATCTTGCGACTGATCGAGTCAAACACCGCGCTTCCGCTTTCCTTAGTAGCTTTACCGCTTGGTCGAAGTTCGTATTCAGGCTTAGCTATGCCGCTTTCATCAAGTAGCTTGGCAAGCTTTGCAAGCCGCATCCCAAAGCGAAGTTCAAAGAAAATACTGGCAACCGCAGCAAGTGGGAACACCAGAATTGCAAGCCCGAGTGCGACAGCAACGGGTTGTTGATCTGAAAGCAGAACCAATCCTCTTTCAAATAGCAAAAAGGCGTAGAGCAGGGTAATAAAAACCATGGCAGCCAGCCAGATTTTCGTGACCACCTAAGCGAGAACCTTGTCAAGGCCAATTGTCAAACCTTGTGCCTTTGCAGTGAACTCTATAGAGCGCAAAATGCCAAGGGAATATGCCCTGTGCGAAGTGACATCATGCACAATTGACAGTTGCTCACTGTCTGCACCGAAGACGGTTTGTTGCCTGGCAGAAACCCCGGGTAATCGTACAGAGTGAATTGGAACGCCTGAAATTGATTGGCCGCGTGCTGGTTGGTTGGCATCGGTTACTAAGTTTGGCTGATTACGATTTTTGCCTATGACTTCAGCGGTCCGAATGGCTGTGCCAGATGGTGAATCTTTCTTTCCGGCGTGGTGAATCTCAATGATTTCTGCCTCGTGAAAATGTTTGGCAGCTTCAGCCGCAAACCGCAGAGCCAGCATAGAGCCAATCGAGAAGTTAGGAATGACGACAACCGCAGCTTGGCTTTCAGAAAGTTTTTTCTCTACAGCGGCAAGCTTTACTTCGGACCAACCAGAACTGCCAACCAATATCTTGAGCCCATTAGAGATTGCGAATTCGACAATTTTCTCACTGATTTCTGGATTTGTGAAATCAACCACAACGTCTGCACCCAGCATTGATGCGTGGTCAGATTTCGAGTCAAGCGCAGCATGAAGCTTTAGGTTGGGATCACTGTCTATGAGCTCTTTAGTGAGCTGACCCATGCGACCAGTCGCACCAACAATTGCTACAGAAATCATGCGCTAAACCTATCAAGCCAGCTTCTCAAGCGAGGAAAGATTCTGGCCAACCGCAACAAGAGTGCTTGGCGCACTCAAGATTCGGTTTGCTACTCTCAAAACATCTTCCTTGCTTTGCGACTGGAAGCGCTCCAACACCTCCGATACCGCCAAATACTCCCCCGAACCTAGTTCCACCCCAACTAAGCGGTTCATGCGCGCCATGCTCGCCTCAAACCTCAAAGCTAGCGACCCTGTGATATTTCCAATCGCTAGCGTGAACTCTTCATCACTTACTCCATTAGTAGCGATGTCTTCGAACTGCTGACGCATCAGCTTGATTACTGATTCAGCATTTTCAGAATTACAGCCGGCGTATAAGCCAAAGAATCCGCTGTCAGAATAGCCATGTTGGTAAGAGTATGTGGAGTAGGCAAGGCCGCGCTTTTCCCTAATCTCTTGATAAAGCCGCGAAGACATTCCGCCACCCAAAATCGTGTTAAGAATAGCCAGCGCGTATCTATCATCATCTTGCGAGTGCGGGCTCTGAAAACCTAGAATCACATGCGCTTGTTGGGTATCTTTTTCAATCAAGCGGAAACCCTCCGGCTGTGGTGGTTTTTTGAATTCTTGCAAGCGCCTGGCAATTGGCTCGCCTTTTGTTTTCCAACCAACTGAATCCAACTGCTTTTCAACAATCTCAACCAGGTGAGCATGCTCTACCCCGCCAGCGGCCGCCACTATCAAAGTATTAGCGGCGTAGTGTTCGCGGTAGTGATCAACCACTTGCTCCCGAGTTACGGACAAGATGCTTTCCTTCGAGCCGCCGATTGGTCTACCCAGATCAGTGTTCGGCATGAGCGCATCTGCGAATGCTTCGTGCGCTAAATCCTCTGGATCATCTTCATTCATCGCTAACTCTTCAAGAATTACCGTCTTCTCGGTTTCAAAATCCAGTTGGTCAATTTTGGCCGAAGTAAACATGTCGAGAAGCACATCAGTGGCTAAGTTAATTGCCGAATTTTGAACGCGGGCGTAATAACTGGTGTATTCCTTTGCAGTCGCAGCATTAGAAGAACCACCAACAGAATCAAAAGCAATCGAAATGTCTAGCGCTGACCTGCGGGAGGTTCCCTTGAAAAGCAAGTGCTCCAAGAAGTGAGTTGAGCCAAGGTGATGTTTTGATTCATCGCGTGAACCCACGCCTACCGAAACAGAGATAGCCACCGATGGTGCCCCTTGAACATGCTCAGTTAAGACGCGAACACCGCTGTCGAGGACGGTTTTAGAAACCGTAGCCTCGTCAGCGGTGAACTCAACAGATGCTTTTAGTGGCAGAAGCAACTAACTACTCCGCCTTTGCTTCATCCTCAACAACTGGAACCAGCGATAGCTTGCCGCGGTCATCAATCTTGGCAATTTCCACCAAAATCTTCTGACCAACCTCTAAGACGTCCTCGACGTTCTCTACGCGCTTGCCTCCTGAAATCTTCTTCAGTTCTGATACGTGAAGTAGACCATCTTTACCGGGAAGCAGTGATACGAATGCACCAAAGGTAGCTAGCTTCACAACTGTTCCCAGGAATCGCTCTCCTACTTCTGGAACGTGCGGATTAGCAATTGCATTAATTGCTGCCTTTGCAGCATCGGCAGCTGGGCCATTGGTTGCACCAATAAACACAGTTCCGTCATCTTCAATGCTGATTTCAGCGCCGGTGTCTTCCTGAATCTGGTTGATCATCTTGCCCTTTGGCCCGATAACTTCACCAATCTTGTCCACTGGAATCTTCACCGAAATAATGCGAGGGGCATAAGGTGATAGCTCGTCTGGAGAGTCAATCGCCTCAGTCATTACATCCAGAATGAAAAGACGTGCTTCCTTGGCCTGGGTTAGTGCTTTTGCAAGCTCGGCTGATGGAATTCCATCCAGCTTGGTGTCTAGCTGAATAGCAGTTACAAACTCGCGTGTTCCAGCCACCTTGAAGTCCATGTCACCCAGTGCATCTTCTGCACCAAGAATGTCTGTCAAAGCTGCGTATTGAGTCTTGCCGTCAACCGTGTCAGAGATCAGACCCATCGCAATACCTGCAACAGGTGCTCTTAGTGGCACACCAGCGTTTAGCAAGCTAAGAGTGCTTGCACAAACAGACCCCATAGAGGTTGAACCGTTTGAGCCAAGCGCTTCAGATACCTGACGAATTGCGTAAGGGAATTCGTTTCTGGTTGGTAGAACTGGCACCAGTGCTCGCTCTGCCAGTGCTCCGTGACCAATTTCGCGACGCTTTGGTGAACCAACGCGGCCGGTCTCACCAGTTGAGTAAGGCGGGAAGTTGTAGTGGTGCATGTAGCGCTTGGTGGTTACTGGAGTCAGCGCATCAATCTGCTGCTCCATCTTCAGCATGTTCAAGGTGGTAACACCTAGAATCTGAGTTTCGCCGCGCTGGAAGATAGCAGAACCGTGAGTTCTTGGAATCACCGCAACCTCAGAGTCAATCACACGAATGTCCTTCAGGCCTCGTCCGTCAATACGGATGCCTTCCTTTAGAACGCGAGTGCGCATAACTTTCTTGGTTACTGCCTTATAAGCCGCGGAGAATTCCAGCATCTGCTCTTCTGAAAGCTTGCTCGCTAGCTCTTCCTTGACTTTTGCCTTCAGCGCATCATCAGCATCTTGGCGCGCCTGCTTATCGGCGATCTGGTAGACCTTGCCAAGCTCTACAGCAGCTGCAGAGGAAACGATGTCATAAACCTCATCTGAGTAAGGCAAGAAAAGTGGGAACTCAGCGGTTGCTTTAGCTGCGGCTTTTGCAACCTTGTTCTGTGCTTCCACCAAAATCTTGATGAATGGCTTGGCTGCTTCAAGGCCCTGAGCAACAACTTCTTCAGTTGGAGCAGTTGCTCCACCCTGAATCAGATCCCAAGAAGTTTCAGTAGCTTCTGCCTCGACCATCATGATCGCGACGTCTTCTTTACCATCCTCATTAATCACTCGACCGGCAACCACCATGTCAAACACAGCGTTTTCAATCTCGGAGTGACGAGGGAATGCAACCCACTGGCCATCAATCAGCGCCACCCGCACACCAGCAACCGGGCCAGAGAACGGAAGTCCTGCTAGTTGGGTTGACATTGATGCTGCATTGATTGCGATCACGTCATACATCTCATCCGGATGGATAGACATAACTGTTGCCACAACCTGGATTTCGTTTCTCAGTCCATCAACAAACGATGGGCGAAGCGGTCGGTCAATCAAACGAGCGGCCAAAATAGCTTCCGTTGATGGTCGTCCCTCGCGACGGAAGAAACTGCCTGGGATCTTGCCCGCGGCATACATTCTTTCTTCAACGTCAATTGTCAGTGGGAAGAAATCAAATTGATCCTTCGGCTGCTTTGAGACCGTAGTTGCTGAAAACAACATGGTTTCTTCGTCTAGGTAAACAGCTGCACTGCCAGCTGCCTGCTGAGCAAGGCGACCAGTTTCGAATCTGATGGTTCTCTTGCCAAATTTGCCGTTATCAATAACAGCTTCTGCGTATTTAATTTCTGGGCCTTCCATGGCCCCTCCTTATCCTCTTTGCGCACGCAAACAAGACCCCAATTGGGTCTGCGTGCTAGAGGAGGAAGCGCTGGTCGTCAGTCAAGAATTCTGGGGCAGTGACCCAGAAACCTCCACCGAGGACCCGCCTTCGTCTCCTCCTCTGATAAGCCTAACGAAATGATTACGGTTTGCCCAGTAAAAAACCCCAGGCATATTGCCTGGGGTTTACAAAAAGCGCTAGTTATCGGCGAAGTCCGAGACGCTCAACCAACTTTCTGTAGCGGTCGATGTCGATCTTCTGAAGATATCCGAGCAGACGACGACGCTGACCTACTAGCAGAAGAAGACCTCTGCGGGAGTGGTGGTCGTGCTGGTGATCCTTTAGGTGCTCGGTCAGGTCTGAAATGCGGCGAGAAAGAACCGCGATCTGAACTTCTGGGCTGCCTGTGTCTCCGGGGCCTGTTGCATATTCCTGAATTATCTGCTGCTTGATTTTTGCATCAAGTGCCATTGCTGGTCCTTTCCTATCCGCTGCGCGGCGCCAGGGACAGGATGTCCATAGCTCTCTTTATCCGCGGCCGGTAAACGGCGAGCAATAGCTTAGGGGGAAGCCTGCAAAAATGCTAGGCCGTGGTTCCCTCTTGCAAGCTAGCGGGATTCTCCGGCTCCACATACTTATTGCCGTCATAAAAGCTGCGAGATGGTTTGAGGGCAAACACGAGGTAGACAACAAAAACTACAAGAAACAGACCAAAAATTGGAACTACCAAGAAAACCAGTGACATAAGGTCTTCAGTCGAAAGTGCTAACAGGCTCCCAGAGGAGGAAAGAATAGAAATCACCCCAATTGCCGCGAAGACTCCGTAAGCAATTGGAATCAGCTGCAACAACAGCCATTTGGCAGAAAACCCAGCATCGTGAAATCTTCTCGCAGTCACCGACAGGTTAGGAACTAAGAGTGCAATTCCTAAGAAATTGGTGAGGGGCGTTGGCTGAGACAACGAGTTTTGTAGCTGAAGCCATTCATCTTGTGCCGCAGGTACTGGCCACAAAACTGATTCAACAGTCGTGGCGACGATACTGATCAAGATTGTGAACAAAAACCAATACCAAAACTCAGACCGGGAGGCACGGCCACGGAAATTGAAGTAATTCTTGAAGCCACTTACTACTGCATCGGCAAAACTCATACTTCTACCCTACTCAGTAGTAACTGTTTTGCTTTGGCAACATCGTCTGCAATTTGAGCTTTCAATTGCTCAACCGAGTCGAACTTGGCCCAGCCTCTGACCTTAGCTACGTATTCACAAACCACATTTTTGCCATAGAGGTCCAGATCATCCCTGCCAATTACGTGGGATTCCAACAGCCGTGGCACCGCTTCAATTGAATCATTGGTACCAACCGAGTGGGCGGCGGGATAGCGTATGCCATCCGAAATCAAGTAGCCAGCATAAACACCGTCCGCGGGCAAAAGTCCCTCTGAGTCTCGAGCAAGATTGGCTGTTGGATAGCCCAAGGTTCGGCCTAGCTTTCTGCCGTGCTCGACTATGCCCTCAGTGGCATGCAGGCGGCCTAACATAGCATTCGCCTCTTCAACTCTGCCTGTCGCCAGTAAATTTCTGACTCGACTAGTTGAGTATTTGCTTTGATCATCGCCAATGGGATCAAACTCAATTACCTCGAAACTATTACTCATCCCTAATTTTGCAAGTTCATCGGTACCCGCTCGACCTCCTGCGCCGAAGCGGAAGCCCTTCGCCACAACGACTTTCCTAGCGCGCAAGGGCACCAGATGCCGCTCAACAAATTCACCGGGGGTGAGGTTAGAAAACTCTTTAGTGAAAGCAACTGTCTCTATCCGGCTTATACCGAGTTCCTGAAGAAGCCTTAGTTTTTGACTTTTTCCAACAACTGCTGGTGGCACATCAGAAGGGTCCAAAACCGCATTTGGATGTCGATCAAAGGTTAAAACAGTCGGAATGAAGTTGTTCTCCGCCGCTATTTCCCTCAATTTACTGAGAATTGCTTGATGCCCAAGATGCAGCGCGTCAAACTTACCGATTGCAACTGCGCTGTCATTGGTTGGAAGACCCTTTTTTCTAACCAACCAAAGCAAGCCGACTATCGGAAGGAATAATGGAATGTAGCCATATCCAGCTCCAAAGTTTGACCAGACACTTGGGTGGGCAAAGAGCTCTGGCAAAAATTGACTCAATGCTCCCACGGACAGCACGCCTAGTAGTTCAAAAATTAATGCAACTTGACTGACTACTCTGAGTTTAGGTTTTGCGAGGGTAAAGGTAAGCAGTAAATACACGACAGCTGCCAGAGCAGAGAGGCTATACGCAAGAGGTGCTTGATCAAATTTTGTCGCGATCTGAAAAGCAGCCCTGGCGGTAGCCGAAATAGAAAAGACTGCGTAAACGGCTACCAGTAACCGAGCTGCACCAAGTTCCCTAACCACTTGGTCAAGCCTAGACCTATCCCTCGAGCTCCTTGATGAGCTCTTCAGGGATTTCAACTTCAGGTAAACCTTCGGCAACAACTGAAATCGCGGCGACTCTAATGCTTTCGAGCAATGGATTGAATACACCAGTCGAGATTGATCCTTGGGCGTCAAGTCGCAATAGGAACCTAGCTACGAATCTAGTCTGCAACTCATCACTACCACAAAGGTACATCGTTACTGGATACAAAGCTCCCCAAGGCTCAATTGCCTCAAACTGTCCTGGTAAGGGCTGAGCTGGAATTGAAGGATCGTATTCAAAACTGAGGAAAGCTCCCTCACCAGTGAGTTTGGTCTGTCCTATGCCAGTTTGGATCGTTAGTACATCAGGCAAAACAACTGACTCTAAGTTGCTTTCGTCAAGGACCATGTTCGCGTAATTGGCGGCAGCTAGTTGCAAAGCAGCGAAGGAGGTTAGCTTCAAGTCTCCTTCGCTTAGTTCATAGAGAGCGTCTACTTCGGAGGAGATGCTTGGGGAAAAACTACTCATATCAACTGAAGCACCAACCTCACTGCTCAGCCAAATTCCCATGGCTGAAATTGCTCCTGAGGGAGCAGAAGCAATTAGGTTTATCGGCAAGTCTGGGAGTTCTACAGCTGGGTTAATAGCTTGAATTGCGGGGTCGGACCAGTCCGTGATTGAACCGGAAATAATGCCAGACAAAATCTGAGGCGAGAGATTTACTTCATAAATTTCTTCGAAATAGAAGGTGAAGACCGCAGCGTCAACAGCTACTGGAACCGCAGCGTAGGGTGTGCAGCCTGTAACAACTTCCTCGGTAATTACTAACCCAGGGCCTTGTGGGTACTGATCAGAGACTAATAATCCCATTGCACCTTCGCAAGCCACGTCCATTGAGCTGTTCCAGAAATCACCGACGTCTAGCATTTCGGGCAAAAACTTAGCGTCAACAAATCCATCACCACACTGCACAGTTCTCTCTGCCAATTCCACCCTTAGGGCTTCGGGCATTGGCGGGGTGCATCCGACCAGAACCAAAACAGCAACTGATCCAACAGCAAAGAGTGAGATGTCTCTGCGCATATTCTTGGTCCTTTCGAAGGTGGAGCCGGGGTGTCTAAACACCCCGGCCTCACTTTTTTATCTTTTTACGTTACTTGATCTTACGAATAGCTTCGTTTGCCTTCCTAAGCAGAGTACCGCTAATTGCAACGTAACCTTCTTTAGCAGCATTCTTTGGGGCACAGTTGTTTACGAAGTAGGAAAGGTAGTCAGCTATTGCTGCAGCCTTAGCAGTTCCGTTGTTGGTCGGGGCTAGACCGTAGCTTACGAGGCTTAGGTCATAAGCGCCACGAACTTTCATGTTGTAGTCGAAAACAACTTCTCCGTTCGCCTTGATGATCTGCTTTTCCAAGAACAACTTGGAGTTTGCAATAGTTGGCTTGATCATCTGGCCCGAAGAGTTCTGGACGTGAGCGTAGTTGAGGTTGTTCTTGTCAGCATCTGCAATGTCGATGTAACCCATCGCACCCACGGTTGCTGCAATTGAGGCTGCAACACCCTGGTTAGCTCGAGAAGCAATAGAGCCCTTGACAAGACCAGCTCCAGCGGCAACGGTGAAAGCATCGTTGGCTCTAAATGGAGCCTTGTACTTCTGAGCTAGCCAGTTTGTGAAATTGTAGGTAGTTCCAGATCCGTCTGAACGGTACACCGGAGTGATGGTAGTGGCCGGAAGTTTAGCTGTCTTGTTGAGAGCAACAATCGCCTTGTCGTTCCACCTAGTGATCTTGCCTAGGTAAATGTCTCCGATGATCTTTGGAGTTAGGTTCAATCGAGTAACACCTGGAAGGTTGTAAGAAATGGTAACTGGTCCACCAAGAATTGGAACGTAAACAAAGTTCGCTGGTTTTGCTTCAGACGCAGAGTACAGAGAGTCTGATCCACCAAAGTCATAGGTTCCGTTGCGGAAATTGGTCTTTCCTGTCGTTGAACCAACTGAAGCGTAAGTCACCTTGTTAGTCGTATAAGCCTGAGTACAGACTTGCTGCAGGGCGAAGGTGTAGGAAGCTCCACCCGCCGTGATTGTTTCCTGCGCCTGAGCCGGAACAGCAGCTACTGATGTCATTAGCGCTGCCGCAGCAAGTGCGCCAATTAGCTTGTTTCGCATTTTGTCTCCTTGTGATTTGGAATGCACTAACACTGTGGCTTCATGTAATAAACAATGGTCGACTGGAATCAAAACGGAAGATGAACTTCTAGTGACTATCCAAAGCGGCCGTTCACGTATTCGTTAGTTCTAGGGTCAATCGGACCGTGGAAGATGGTATCTGTCTCACCAAATTCAACTACGTGTCCTGGGGTGTTGTCCTCGGCAAGGAAAAATGCGGTTTGATCCGAAATGCGTTGCGCTTGCTGCATGTTGTGGGTCACGATAACGATTGTCATCGAGTCCTTCAGTTCAAGAATTGTTTCCTCAATTCGACGAGTTGACCCTGGATCAAGCGCAGAACAAGGTTCATCCATCAGTAAGACATCTGGATTCATGGCCAAACTGCGAGCTATGCAGAGTCGTTGCTGCTGACCGCCTGATAGCGATACCGCAGGATCGGACAGGCGGTCCTTAACTTCGTTCCACATCGAGGCACGAATTAGAGATTGCTCAACCAAATCCCCAGTGTCCGACCTTGAGATGCCGGAGAGTTTGATTCCCGACATCACATTGTCCTTGATGGACATAGTCGGGAAAGGATTTGGTTTCTGGAAAACCATTCCAATCTTTATGCGGACATCCACTGGGTCAACTGCCTCGCCGTAGATGTCTTCGCCGTCCAAAAGAACCTGGCCCGACAGTCCTGCACTCGGAATCAACTCGTGCATCCGATTCAAAGTCCTGATGAAGGTCGATTTACCGCAGCCCGAAGGACCAATCAGGGCTGTCACCTGGTTGTTTGGAAACTGAAGGCTGACGTCCTTGAGCACATGCCTCTCACCAAACCAAACGTTTATGTCTTTCGTTTCTAGGTGATTCTGGCTCATGACCGTTTCCTTTTCTTTGCCTTCTTAGGGGCGCTGACTACACGTGCAGCGCCAAACAAAATTCCGACGAAAATTAGAAGCACCAAAGCAGCCCCCCAAGCTCTGGCTAGAGATGAAGGATCGCCCAGTGCTGTGAAGGTAAAGATGAAGCCTGGCAACGTTGACATGCCGCCTTCCAATGGGTTTAGGTTTGTTCCATTGGCCAGGGCAACAGTCAAGAGAATCGGCGCAGTTTCACCAATTATTCGCGCTATCCCCAGCAAAATAGCGGTTACTATTCCCGATTGCGCCGCTGGAAGAGTCACCATAAAGAAAGCTCGATAGGCAGGCGCACCGAGAGCCAAGGCGCCGTTACGAAGATCTTGCGGCACAAGTCTCAGTGACTCCTCGGCAACACGTGAAACGGTTGGAAGCATAAGTGGAATCAGCGCCAACGCGCCCATAAGCCCTGAGTAGCCGCTCCATCCAGAGAGTATCAGCATGGAGTAAATGAAGAGTCCCGTAACGACTGAAGGCAAGGCAGACATGGCTTGCAAAAGTGTCCGGATGGTCCCTCTGCCTCGTTGCCTAGTTTCAGTGAGGTAGACGGCAGTCGCAATCGCCAGCGGAACAGTCACAATTGTCGAGATACCAACTGTGATGGTCGTACCCAAAATTGCGTGACCGACTCCTCCGATTTCTAGGCCAGTCTTACCTGACACATAAACGTTATTTTGATAAATAAAGTGTGGGCTCATTGCTCTAAAGCCCGCTTCGACCACTGACCAAAGAACCGATGTTAGAAGCACTATCACGAACAGGGATAAAAAGAAGGTGGTTACGAGCAGCAGCCCATCCATGATGCCACGTTTGCCAAACGAGTAATAACCTGCCCAGGCCCCAAACGCCAGCTGGATTGGTAGGAAAATCGTGAAGAGCCCAGCCATGAAGTCCATGCCAGTTAGGAGGATCAGCGCGGCATAGAAAGCTGATGGAACAGTAATCGTCAGGATTGAGGCTAGTTTGACTTTTGAACCTAACCGGCGCCAGGGTTCTGAGTTTTTGGGGCGCTCAACTGGAGTCATCAACATCAGAGATCTTTCCTCCACGGTTGAGCCTTTTGGACAATGTAGGACGCAATGGCATTGATGATAAGCGTGATGACAAATAGCACCACGCCTGCAGCAAGAAGTGCTTCCACCTCTTCCGGGGTGGCCTCACCAAATCTGGCAAGAATCAGTGACGCGATTGCTCCACCCTGCGGTTCTAGGATGTTGAACCAGTTGTAATCACTGAAAACAAGATTCAGGACAAAGAATATGGCTACAGTCTCTCCCATGGCACGTCCAAGGGCGAGTAAAACCCCACCTAAGATACCGCCTGCCGAAGTTGGCAGAATGACCTGTCGAAGAACGGTCTCTCTCGTTCCTCCCAAAGCAAGAGCTCCCTTGATGATCTCTTTGTCTACTTGAGAAAACATCTCTCGAGTGACTGAAGAAATTAGAGGAACAATCATTACCGCCACAACGATGGAAGCAATAAATGGCGATCGCAAGAACGTGCCGGTGTCATTAGCCAAAAATGGCAGGAATGGGCTAAGTGTTTCACTCAACATCTGCGCCCACTGCGCTCCAACAGGCGAAAAGACTCCCAGTCCCCACAGACCGAGAACCACTGATGGAATTGCAGCCAGCAAGTCGACAATAACTGTGGCGACTCTTGCGACTGGGGTTGGTGCAAGGAATTCAATAAAATATGCGATCGAAATAGCCATCGGAACTGCTATGAAGGTGCCGATTGCAGCAATAAGAAGTGATCCCCAAAGCATGGGGCCGATGTGAAGGATTGGCGGGTCTGTTGTGTTATCCCAGCCCACTCCAAACGCAAATTCCAGGGGACCTTGTTCCACAAAAGCTGGCCATGCTCGGATTGAAAGGAAGAAGAGAATCAGCCCAATGATGACGAAGGACGAGTACCCCGCGGTTCGTGCCACGGCAAAGAAGACTTTGTCAGCCGTTCTAGACGGCTTCGCCAACAATTTCCGCTTTTCCACCGTCGAAGTCATGCAATAAACATGCCGATGAACGGTGAAATCAAACTGGTCACAAGGTTAACGAAAGGTTAACCCTTATCTAACTAAAGATACGAACTGCCCGTCCAAATCTGCCACATTCGAAGCAACATAACCGCCACCGTCAGGGCACAGAATCCAAGAATAACTGTGGACCACTTGGTCTTCTCCGCCAGCGCCCAGACCGCTGCAATCAAAGGAAGTAAAAGCGCAACGAGCAAATACCCGAAGAACTCAAAAGTGCTAACACTAGCCCTTGCCCCGGCGAGTGTCATGCCGATTGCCACGGCAGCTTGAATGAGTAGACCAATCTCCACGATGGAAAAAGTCAAGAGAAATGAGCCTCTTGGAATAGCGCCAAATACACCGGCTACCAGCAAAAAGGTCCCGATTGCCGCGGAAATAGCCAGAATTGGTACGAGCAACCACTCAACCATTGAAGGCCTCCGGAAAAACTGTGACGGAGCGATAAGACTTTCCATGTGGTTCCAAAATTGCTAACAGCTTGCCCTCATAGCTGGTTGCCATCAGTTCACTGCCCTCAAGAAGAATTCTCTTTCCATGAACTATGTCCTGTGCTTGTTGTCTGGTTAGCTCGGTTACCGAAAGAATCTTCGCGGCTACCGAGATAAGACTTTGCACATGATCAGTTTCCTCGACGCGGCGGGCGTCTGATAAAGAAAACTCCCCTATCCTTGTCCGCCTTAGAGCACGCAGATGGCCTCCAACACCTAGTGCAGAACCGAGGTCTCTAGCGAGTGCTCTGATGTAAGTACCCGAACTGCAATCAACCGTCACATCAAACTCAACAAAACTTCCAACATTGCGAAGCTCAGAAGTTGGCTGAAAGTGATAAACCTCAACATTTCTGGCAGGGATACTCACTTCTTTCCCCTGTCGAGCCAGCTCATACGCGCGTTTTCCTTCAACCTTGATTGCGCTAACACTCGATGGCACCTGCTGAATCTTGCCGGTGAGGTTTTTTATCTGCTCTCTTACTTGCTCCATAGTGACTGACTTCGCGGAAGTCTCTGTTAGAACTTCTCCTTCTAGGTCATCAGTCGTGGTTGACTGACCCAGGCGAATAGTCGCAAGGTATTGCTTATCTAGGCCAAATAAATGGTGCAGAAGTTTTGTGCCCGAGCCAATTCCCATTACAAGAAGTCCCGAAGCAAAGGGATCCAGGGTCCCTGCATGACCAATCTTCTTTTCTGACAGTTTCTTTCTCAGCTGGGCAACAACATCGTGTGAGGTCATCCCAGTGGGCTTATCAATCAGCACCACGCCGCTGAGCAATTACTCGTCCTGCGTTTTTGGCTTGATGTAAGGATCTGCTTCACCAGCAGGTTTAGCCTTTTTTGCAATCTCTTCTACTTCTGCATCACGTCGTTTAGCTTCTGCCAGTAGCTCCGCTAGGGCACCAGCGCTTGCCGGAATTTCATCCTTAATAAGCTCGATCGTTGGAGTAATCCTGATGCCAAGTCGGTGCCCAATCTCACCTCGCAGTCTTCCTCGATTTCGCTCCAGCGCTTCTAGTGTGCGCTCTTGCTCCTCTTGGGTTCCATAGACAGTGAAGTAAATCTTGGCGTGGGATAGATCTGGAGTCACTCGCGCATCAGTGAAAGTGACAAATCCAATATCTGGATCCTTCACTCCACGTTCCAGTGCCTCTGCAGCAAGCACTTTGATTCGCTCACCCAGACGGCGAGCTCTATCGTGATCAACCACTAGACCCTCGGCTTCTCCACCATTTCATAGGTTTCAATTTCATCGCCAACTTGTAAATCGTTGAAGTCCCCAAGACCAATGCCACACTCATAGTCGGTCTTAACTTCACTGACGTCATCCTTGAATCTTCTTAGCGATTCGACCTTGAGGCCTTCCTTCACAACTGCACCCTCTCGAATCACACGAGCTAGGGCATTGCGCTTGATTACGCCGCTTCGAACATAAGAACCGGATATTGCGCCAAACTTCGATGAGCGGAAGATCTCGCGGATCTCAGCAGTTCCCATCTGCTTCTCTTCGAACTCTGGCTTGAGCATTCCCTTGAGTGACTTCTCAATGTCCTCGAGTGCGTTGTAGATGACGCTGTAATAGCGAATATCAACGCCTTCGCGATCAGCTCGCTCTCTTGCCTTGTTGTCTGGTCGAACATTGAAACCAATGATGACGGCAGAGTCAACAGTTGCGAGGTTGACGTCTGACTCGGTAATTGCACCAACACCACGGTGAATGATTCGAAGCTGAACGCTTGCATCAACATCAATCTTGAGAAGAGCATCTTCCAGTGCCTCGACGGCACCAGATACGTCACCCTTGATAATGAGGTTGAGTGACTCAACCTTTCCTTCTTCAAGTGCCTTGGTGAAGTCTTCAAGCGACATCTTCTTGCGAGTTCTGGCAAGCAGCGCATTGCGATCAGCAGCCTCGCGCTTTTCAGCAATCTGTCTTGCCTGACGCTCATCATCGGCAACCACAAACTTGTCACCGGCTCTTGGCACAGACTGCAGACCTAATACTTGAACTGGTCTGGATGGACCAGCTTCTGTTACTGCAGCTCCGTTTTCATCAAACATGGCTCGCACACGGCCGTGAGATGAACCAGCAACAATGGCGTCACCGACCCGAAGTGTTCCAGATTGAATGAGCACGGTTGCAACAGCACCACGTCCCTTGTCTAGGTTGGCTTCAATGGCCACACCGCGAGCCGCTCGATCAGGATTTGCTCGAAGATCCAACGCGGCATCAGCTGTCAGCAAGACCGCATCAACCAGCTTGTCTAGTCCCATTCCCTTCAGGGCTGAAACATCGACGAACATGACATCGCCACCATATTCTTCAGCTACCAAACCAAACTCAGTTAGCTGTTGACGGATCTTGGCAGGGTTGGCACCTTCTTTATCAACCTTGTTTACAGCTACCACAATTGGAACCTGGGCAGCTTGGGCGTGGTTTAGGGCTTCAATGGTCTGCGGCATCACGCCGTCATCGGCTGCTACAACCAAAATTGCGATGTCAGTTACCTGAGTACCACGAGCACGCATGGCGGTAAACGCCTCGTGACCCGGAGTATCGATAAAGGTAACTGCTCGGTCTACGCCTTCGTGTTGAGCGTGCACCTGGTAAGCACCGATGTGCTGGGTAATTCCACCAGCTTCTCCTGCCACAACGTTGGAGTTTCTGATTGAGTCAAGAAGCTTTGTCTTACCGTGATCGACGTGACCCATGACAGTGACAACAGGTGGTCGTGGCTGAAGTAAATCTTCGTCTTCATCTTCAAGTTCCGTTGAAATATTTAGACCAAAGCCTTCGAAGAGCTCACGCTCTTCGTCCTCTGGTGAGACAACCTCTACCTTGTAACCAAGTTCTTCACCAAGAATCTGGAATGTGTCTTCATCCAACGAGGCAGTAGCTGTTGCCATCTGTCCGAGGTGGAACAAGACGGTAATCAGCTGACCTGAGTTGGCGCCAATCTTGTCGGCAAAATCTTGAATCGATGCACCGCGGCGAAGTCGAATAACGGTGGTTCCGTCACCACGAGGAACTACTGCACCACCTAATGATGGGGCCTCTCTTAGTTCAAACTCTTCCTTCTTGACGCGCTTCGACTTGCGTGACTTGCTCTTCGAGCCACCCTTACCAAATGCACCAGCCGTTCCCGCCCCGCGACCGCCGCGACCGCCAGGTCCTGGTCTAGAAGGAGGGAATGCTCCTTTGCCGGCCGGAGGAAACATCGATGGACCACCCGCACCTGCGCGCTGTGGTGGACGCGGACCGCGCGGTGCACCAGTTTGTGGTCTGCCGCTGGCACGATCAGGACGTTGACCTTGCGGTCTAGGTCTGGACATGCCTTGTGCGGATGAAAATGGATTGTTGCCAGGTCTTGCCATCGGACGAGGAATTCCCATTCCCTGCGCCGATGAAAATGGATTGTTACCAGGTCTTGGAATTCCAGTTAGTGGAGTTTGTGCTGGGGCAGGAGCTGCTGCGGGTTTTTCTTGCTTAGGCTCAACTTTTACTTCCTCCGCAGGGTTTTCTTCAACAACTTCAGCCTTAGCTTTTGCCTTGGTGGACTTGGCGGCTGTCTTCTTTGGAGCAGGCTTGGCATCTGGGAAAGCTGCGCGTAACTTGGCAGCAACTGGTGGAGCGATTGTGGATGACCCACCCTTTACATATTCACCAAGTTCTTCAAGCTTGGCGAGTGCGACTTTAGTGTCGATACCAAGCTCTTTGGCTATGTCATATACGCGTGGAAGCGCCAATTACTTTCTCCTGTCCGGGGCCAACCCCAAACAGGGCAGGCCTTATTGCTGAGCGGAACTCATTTCGAGCTACTCATTTGTTGTTTCTCATGTCTTCTGCCTGCATTCGTTTTCCGCTAAGCGGTGAAAGGCAAGTCTATGACCTAGCGGCCGAAAAGGCTATTCCTCAAGTGAGCTGTCTGGCTGGATGTCAATTTTGGCACCCGTCAGCTTTGCGGCCAGGCGGGCGTTTTGACCCTCCTTGCCAATGGCCAGCGATAGCTGAAAATCTGGGACCAACACACGGACAGCTCGTTGGGCTGGGTCTATCACGAAAGATGATGAAACTTTCGCTGGTGAAAGAGCGTGGGCGACGTATTCGGCGAGATTCTCTGAGAAATCAACCACGTCAATCTTTTCTTCGTTCAACTCTGAGCTCACTGCTCTGACTCGCTGGCCGAGCTCGCCAATGCAAGCACCCTTAGCGTTGATTGAAGGATCTTTTGATCTAACTGCGATTTTTGTTCGGTGTCCGGCTTCGCGAGCAACTGATGCAATCTCAACCAGACCAGATGCAACCTCTGGAACCTCTAGAGCAAAGAGCTTGCGAATTAGGTTTGGGTGGGTTCTGG
>CAYXWU010000006.1:0-33987 GCA_964468885.1 uncultured Aquiluna sp.
GCTTCAGGCGGTTGATTCGGTGAAATTCCGAAACCGACGGTTAAAGTCCGGATGGTAGAAGAACGAAAGGGTCGCGCGCGCGACCCCATTTCTGCTTGCCCCGACCCCTGTGCCAGGAAGGGCAAGATGCAACTAAAACATCTCGAGAGCGCCATGCAGCGCTCACTTGAGCTTGCCCTGCTCGGACCTGCCTGGGGTGTCAACCCGCAGGTTGGTGCAGTGATCCTCGATCAAGAAGGTCGCATTGTTGCCGAGGGATACCACAAAGGTTCTGGCACGCCCCATGCCGAAGTCATGGCAATTGAAGATTTGAAACGCTCAATCCCCTATCCATTTACTGCAGGCTATACGGCTGTTGTCACTCTTGAGCCCTGCAATCACTTCGGCAAAACTGGTCCGTGCGCTCAGGCGCTTATAGATGCTGGTATCTCCCGTGTTGTGTTTCCAATCAAAGATCCCGGTAATGAGTCAGCTGGTGGCGCGCAGCGATTGCGCGAGAGTGGAGTCGAAGTTATCGAAGGTGTTCTAAGAGACAAGGCAAAAGAACAAAGCAGAGTTTGGCTTATGTCAAAGCAACTTGGAAGACCATACGTGACATTGAAGTGGGCAAGTTCGCTGGATGGAAGAATTGCCGCGACTGACGGAAGTAGCAAGTGGATTTCGGGCGAAGAATCCAGAAGAGATGCTCACCTTCTGCGCAGAGACGTTGATGCGATTTTGGTCGGAACCGGCACCGTCATCGCAGATGATCCGGAACTAACCGCGCGCGATCAAAGTGGCAACTATTTTGAACACCAGCCACTTAGGGTTGTTATGGGTGAGCGGGAATTATCTCGAGACAAAAGAGTATTCAACGAAATAGCTCAGACCATTCAAATCAGAGCTCGTAACCCTCAGGTGGTATTGCAAGAACTGCATAACCGTCAAGTAAAGCATTTGCTGGTAGAGGGTGGATCCAAAATTGCCTCGGAGTTTATCCGAAACAATCTGGTGGATGAGTTCATCATCTATCTAGCTCCCCTACTACTAGGAGGGCCGAGACTTGCTATCGATGACCTTGGTATCCCAAGCATGACAGAAGCAATCAATCTAAGGATTACCGAGCAAAAGCTGCTTGGAGAAGACCTCTTTATTAGGGCAAGGAGATAAATGTTTACAGGAATTATTGAAGAGCTTGGCAAAGTCTCAGCGATTGAGAAGCAGCCGGATGCCATCAGGATCACCATTGCCTGCAAAGAAGTTCTTTCTGACCTCAAGCGCGGGGACTCAATTTCCTGCTCTGGAACTTGTCTAACGGCAATTGAAATTGATGAGCAAGGCTTCACGGCGGACGTAATGATGGAGACGATTCGTCGATCCAGTCTGGATGGCGTGAAGGTGGGAGACCCAATCAACCTAGAGCGTGCCATGAATGCAGCGACCAGGTTTGGCGGTCACATCGTGCAGGGACATGTCGATGGTGTTGGTGAAGTGGTTTCTCGCGAAAAAAGCGATAACTGGGACTGGGTAAAGATTCGCATTCCAAAAGAGTTGATGAAGTACGTTGTCCACAAAGGCTCAATCACACTGGATGGTATTTCCCTAACAGTAAATGAGATAAACGAAGACGTAATTGCGGTTTCACTAATTCCTGAAACCCTCAGAGTTACAACTCTTGGCTACAAAAACCCAGGTGACAAAGTCAATGTCGAGGCTGATGTTTTGGCCAAACATGTTGAAAAACTAATGGAGAGTAAGTGAGCATAAAATACAGCAGCATTGAAGAAGTCCTTCAAGCGCTGCGCGAAGGAAAGCCCGTCATCATTACCGATGACGAGGATAGAGAAAACGAAGGTGATGCCATCATTGCTGCTCAGTTCGCAACTGACGAGTGGGTGGCGTGGATGGTACGTCACACCTCTGGTTTCCTTTGCGCTCCCATGACTCAAGACAGAGCAAACCAATTAGACCTGCCACTGATGTGGGTCAACAACCAGGACCCGCACCACACCGCCTACACCGTTAGCGTTGATGCGGCTAATCGAACCTCCACTGGCATCTCAGCGGCCGAAAGAGCAAACACCGCTCGAGTGCTGGCCGACCCAACCTCCACCCCTCAATCTTTGATTCGACCAGGGCACGTTCTCCCTCTCAGGGCGAAGCTGGGTGGGGTGCTGGAGCGAGCTGGCCACACCGAAGCAGCCGTAGATCTGCTAGAACTAGCCGATCTGGAGCCAGTTGGGCTGATGGCAGAACTAGTCAATGACGACGGAACAATGATGAAATCGGGGGAATTATTTGCCCTGGCCCAGAGGTTTAACCTTCCTATGAGTACCATTTCCCACCTTCGGGACCACCTGGAGAAGCGCTCGAATGAGCGGAAATACAGCCAAAATCGAATCAGATTCGAGGCTGAGGCCAAGCTTCCTACCACTCACGGGGATTTCAAGGTTCGCGGCTACTACGACGTTCAAACCACCGCGGACCATGTCGCCATCATCGCTGGCAACCCGGGTCCGAAGAACGCACTAGTCAGAATGCACTCAGAGTGCATTACGGGTGAAGCATTTGGCTCATTGAAGTGCGAGTGCGGTCCTCAGCTAGAGGCTGCCATGGATGCAATTAATGCCGACCCTAATGGTGGCGTTGTGATTTACCTGCGCGGACAAGAAGGTCGCGGCATTGGACTTTTGAACAAACTAAAGGCTTACTCCCTGCAAGAAAAAGGGCTCGACACCGTCGATGCAAACCTAGCGCTTGGTCTACCAAGCGAGGCAAGAGAGTACGGTGCAGCCGTCGCCATCTTGCAGGATCTTGGCATTGAAAGCGTAAGACTTCTAACTAACAACCCTGCTAAGCGTCGCTATCTAGAAGATGCCGGAATCCCTGTAACCGAGACTGTTCCGCTAATTGTTGGATTGGCAGAGCAGAACGCAGGTTACCTGGAGGCAAAGCGCGCTCGCATGGGACACATGATTCCCGCTAATCTGAAGTAATGAGTGGAAGCGGTGCCCCTCAGCTAGAAGTGAGTGGCGAGGGTCTAAAAGTATTTGTGATTGCCACTTCTTGGCACACCACAATCATGGATGGCCTAATTGCCGGAGCAAGAAAAGAGCTGGTTCGCTCGGGTGCAACTGATGTCACTGTCTGGCGTGTCCCGGGAGCATTTGAACTGCCGCTTGCAGCAGAGCTAGCAATAGACAAAGGTGCCCAGGTAGTAATCGCACTGGGCGTTGTCATCAGGGGCGAAACCCCCCACTTCGACTACGTCTGCGACGCTGCCACCCAAGGGCTTACCCAAGTTCAAATCACTCGCAAAGTTCCAATTGGATTTGGTCTACTGACAGTAAACACAGAGCAAGAGGCACTGAATCGTGCAGGCCTTGCAAACTCACGTGAAGACAAAGGTGCTGAGGCAGTGCAAGCGGCTCTGACCATGGCGCGCCTTAGCTAACTTAGATTTTCCTTTAGGCTAAAAGCTTGGAGGAAACAATGGAACTTTTAGACTTCACTCGCTATTCGCTAATCGTCTTGCACTTCGTCGGAATGGCTGCCTTATTGGGTGGCTTTATGACTCAGATGAAGTCTATGGGAGCCGGAGCAGCCAAAATCGTTCCTGCTATGGTGCATGGTGCCTGGACCGTTTTTGCAGCAGGTTTACTTTTGGTTGGCTTGGCCGAGTATCGAGTTGCTATGGGCGCTGAATTTGAAATCAATCACATGAAGATTGGTGTCAAGACAGTTGTTGCACTGGTTATCTTGATTTTGGTAATTGTGAATCGAAAGAAGCCTTCAGTCAAAGCATCAATATTTGGCTTGGTTGGAGCGCTAACCTTGACCAACTTGATTCTTGCTGTGTTCTGGACCTAGAACCTGAAGACTAGATTTCGATCAACCTCACCACTCGGATTCGAAATAACAATTCGATAAGTGTAGGTGCCTCTGCTGGCAGGCAGGGGCAAAAGGATTACCGATCTCACGCCTGGTCTTGTGAGCACAACTTCATCGCTTGACTCAAAGGCCAACGTTCCAACTTGTTCTATTCGAACGCTTACCGTCGAGTAGCCACCAAAGTCTGCTGGCGCAGTCAATTGGAATGCCACCGAACTGCCAGACCGGCTAGCAGAAACACTGAAGTTAGAGGAAGGGGCAGTCCTTGGATTTTCGAATCGAATCACCTCAGAGGCTGGCGAGCTTCCCGCCTGGTTGATCAGGATGACACGGTAGAACTGGGCCAATCCCTTAGCTGGTAGAGAAACCAGCGCCGAAGAGGAGTCCCGCACGGTGCTCAATCTTCTCCAAGTTATGCCATCTGTGCTGGTCTGAACTTCAGCAGAAGTCGGGGCCGATCCTCCAATAAATTCAGGTGCTTGCCAGCTCAATCGAAGAGACGTGTTCTCGGTAACTAAAGTTAGATTCCTGGCTGCAGAGGTAACAGCAAAACTGTGTCGCAGGGTAGAGATTCTGGAAAGCCCTGATTCACCCATTTCATTTGTGAAGCGCAAGCCATATCGGAAAGTTTGCCCGTATTCGAAGTTCTCGAATGTGAGAGTCCCGGCACTAATGGCTGCCTCGGCTATCTTTTCCCAAGCACCTGCGCGTTCAATGTACAAGATGGCCTTGTCAAGCTTTCCGCCACCCGTATTTATACCAGTTGTGTTCCAGCTGGCGGTGTTTAGTGTGCCAACCGAACGCATACTTAGGAATGCTGGCGCTGACGGCACCACCTTTGGTGCAAGATAGGTAAATTCATCGCTCCAGGCACCCATACCGGCATTTGTCACGGCAGCAACTCGATAAGTAACACTGGAACCGGGAGCTGGGGTTGAAAATAGAAATACGCTCGAGCTGGTGGTCGCGACTCTCGTGAAACCGCGGGAAGTCAACTGCTGAACTTCATAGAAAGAGAATCTGCCACCCATAACTTCAGGAGCCTGCCACTGCAATTGCAAGCGGTTCGAAACTAGTGAACCAGTTAGAGCTCTGACAGGTGTAGCTGGAGCAATTCCCATTTGTGTTTGGACAACTCTGGCACCGATGGATGCTCCGACAGAATTCAAGGCCAAAACACGGTGACGCAGCAACTCGCCGGCTTTACCAAGAGGAGCTGTGAAGGTAAGTTTGTCGGTTTCGCCCAGTAACTGCCAGTTCGAGCCAGTACTTACTTCAATCCTGTAGCCACTGATTGAGCTTCCACCATCAGAAACGGGTTGATTCCAAGTAAGGACGATTCCAATACCGCTTTCAACTCTCGCAATCAGGTTCTGCGGATCCTCAGGAACAATGGCCGGAGCATTGACCTCAATTACCTCACTCGGTGCTCCCGCACCAAAGCCACTGCTGAGAGCATGCAAGCGGTAAAAGACTTTTTGACCACGGGACAATTGAGTCAAGAAAGCAGAAAGTTGATTTGCACGAACAGTCATCAAGGCACGGAAATTAGTGCCATCGGATGAAGAACTTAGAACGTAATTTGTCAGAGCACTACCACCCGTGGACTCAGGTGCCTGCCAATCAAATCGAATTCGATTTGCTTCCAATGTCGCCTTGAATCCGACTGGGGCGCTTGCCGCAATAAACGGCATCTGAATTGAACGCTCTTGTCCACCGAGAGATGAGCCAAGTTCGTTTATGGCAACGACACGATAAATCTTGGTTTCGCCAGGTGTTCCAACTGGGACCTGAATGGTGAGCGCAGTAGTTAGCTCTGAGGCATCAATCCAGCCACTTGCATCCTTGATCTGCAGACGGTAACCAAGCAGTTGGACACCTCCGTTGTCAGCAGTTGCGCGCCAACTGAACGTGATTGTGGCGTCTTTTATTTGAGAATTCAGGGATGTAACGTCGGCCGGAACAGACTTGGCTCGCTCAAATGAAACCGTGTTAGAAGCTGCCGACAATCCCGCGCGATTGACCGCCACAACTCGGTAGCTGGCACTAGTGCCTTTCAGAATCACATCTGTGAGAGCTGTCAGACCATTAAGCGTGTTTAGTGTCGACCAGGCTTGCCCCCTGAACACTTCAATTCGATAACCGGACACGGCTGCTCCACCATCGTCTAGTGGCGCTAGCCAACTCAAGCGAACGCGACCATCAGTTAGCAGCTCGCCAGTTAGGTTTTGCGGTGCAGTCGCAACCTGTGCTGGTGTGGTAACCCGCAAAACAGTACTTGGCAATGAATCGCCAATGGAATTCACAGCAATCAGTCGGAACTCATGAGTTTGACCTCTGGCTGGATCCGCGACAGTAAATTCGAGTGAGTTAGCGGTTTGAACTGAAGTCCAGACGTTTGCCATCAACTGTTCTAGTCGATAAGACGTAATTGCTAATCCACCATTGTCGGACGGGGCGGCGAACCTAAGTAGATAACCACTGGACTGCTTAACCGCTGAAACTACGCGAGGTGGTTCAGGCGCAAAAGCAGTGGTGGTGAAACTCACCGAGGACGGAACTCCTCTAATTTGACCCACAGGCACCACAGAAACTCTGTAATCAGTGAGACGGACCAGGCCATCAAATTGAGCCTGGTTGCCAGTGACAGAAATGGTTCGCTCAACCACAGAGCCAACGCTGCGAACTAGCGAAACCTCGAAAACGGTCTGGGCTGGCGCATCGGTTCCCCAGGTAAGGCTTACCGATTTGCCGCTTGGAGTTGCAACCAGGCCACTCACTGAATAGACCAGCTGCGGATCAAACTGAATCTCAGGCGATGCCACCGATGACCCAGCTTCATTTATGGCTGTGACGCGGAAAGCATGTGGTATCTGCATGTCAGAAATTGATAACTGACGCTGCGGCCCTGTTTGGATCGCTCGCCAATCTCCAGTCGTCTTCATTTCTACCCGATATTGAACCGAGTATGCTCCGCCGAGTGAGGCTGGCTGACTCCACGATATTACTGCCGCGTTTTTTCCAACTGCACTAATGCTTAGATTTGACACTGGCGACGGCACTTGAATCAGCGAACGTCCGCTTACTAAAGCTGTGAACTTAGTCAGACCAGAGGAAGTCACTGAACTAACTCTTAGATACGCAAGTTCTCCACCGCTTAGACCGCTCACTCTAAAACTGTTTGCTTCGGTTCTGCTGGAGCTGAAGGTGTTTTGGGATTCTTTGCGATACTCAACCTGATAGGCAACAGCTCCGGTAACATCGCTCCAAGTGAACTCAACAAATCCACTACCGACTTGCTTCACAGAGAGTCCCGTTGGAGCGCCTGGTAGAACCGCAATCGGGGCGGGATTCACGCCGGGAGAAATTGCTAGCCTGTTGCCTCGAGCGGATTGAGCATTGTTGACTATCCCGGCAGTGCTCATTTCGTAAATCCTGGCTTCCACCTGACCGGTCGTGGCCTGCGGACTTGAGCCCAAAATCAGTGCTGCCACGCCTGCGACATGCGGGGAGGCCATGGAGGTTCCTGACAGCAATATTGGAGACGCGTAATTTTTCGCATTGGCTGAAGCAATACCTACTCCTGGAGCAAAAATGTCAACACAGTCGCCAAAGTTGGAAAATGAAGCTCGTGTGTCAAAACGATCGGTAGCACCAACGGTAATTGCTTCCGGCGTCGATGCAGGTGAATAACCACATGCGTCAGCTCTTGAGTTTCCTGCTGCAACTACGGTTGTGATGCCCCTGTCAATCATGGCGGCAATTGCTGTGTTAAATGATTGGTTACGCATGCCACCCAAACTGAGGTTTGCAACACCTGGCACACCACTAGGGTGATTGCTCATAACCCAGTTGATAGCGCGAAGGATTCCTGAGGTGCTGCCGGAGCCCGTGCAGCCGAGAACTCTTAGAGGAACAATGGAGGCATTTTTTGCAAGACCAAAAGAAGTTCCAGCAATTGTGGCAGCAACATGTGTGCCGTGATAGTGACAATCCGTATTTGCCTGATCGGAACCAATGACATCAAAACCTCTTGAGACTCTTCCGACCAGATCTGGATGATCGCCTGCGACACCAGTATCAAAGACATAGACCCTGACGTTGTCCCCTGAGCTTGCTGGGTAGGTAAAACTATTGTCGAAAGCTCCATCTATCCTGTCTAGACCCCAAGACGGAGTTGGTGTTTGAGTGTCGGTGATTGATATAGGGGTGTCGAGTTCGATAAAGGCAACATTTGGACTGGTTGATAATTTGGCAGCATCTTCTGGCAGCAGATCAATGATTAGTAGATTGTCAATCAGTGCAAGCTGTGCCTCTGGATACTCTCCCAAGCTGGAAATCTCAGCGCGAACTTGATCAGCGTATCCCTCGACCGGCATCACAATGTAAGTTGCTCGCTGAGAATCAGCCTGAGCAAACACTGGAGAAGAGACTCCAAGAACTACCGAAACAAGAAGAGCTAGCAGAAACCTAAGATTTTTGGCCACAATACCCCTAATCTTTGACCATTCGAGTCTAGGGACTTAGCGGGACAATTTACAGAGTGACTTACCTCTAGCGCATGAATAGAGCTCGCAAGCGGACCGTGGTGAACCACATACCGCCCACAATCATCACTAGGAAGTAGGCCACATGGCCCAGCAGCCCCCAGTTGATTATTCCAAGTGTGAGCGATCGGACTAGTTCAACCCCCTGCCAAAGAGGAAGCGCCTGAACAATCACTTGAATCCACTGTGGGAAAACGCTGACTGGGAAGAAAGTGCCGGAAAACAAAAACATCGGCAGCAAGAAAAAGTTTAACCAATTCATTTGCTGGAAAGAGTGGAAGTAAGACGTGACTGCCATGCCAAATGATGCAAAACCAAATGCAATTAGTGTGGCGGCTGGTATTGCTAATAATCCCCAGGCATCAGTGATCAAGCCCAGTGGAAATACAATCGCCATAAATCCAAGCGAGTAAACAAGTCCGCGCAGAAGTGCCCAGGTAATTTCGCCCAGGGCAACATCAAGTGGTCCCATCGAACTTGAGAGCATTACCTGATAAATCTTGCCGAAGTGCATTTTGAAAAACACATTCCAGGTCGAGTCATAAATAGCGCCATTCATGGCCGATGTTGCTAGCAGAGCGGGAGCAATGAAGGCGGCATAAGTTACAGGATTGCCATTGCCATCAGTCAAATTCCCAATCAGCTGACCAATTCCAAAACCAAATGCCAACAAATAGAAGACTGGTTCAAAGAAGCCTGAGAAAATAACTAACCAGTTGGAGCTCTTGGCGGCATAAACGCCACGTTCCAACATCATTCGGGCTCGTCCCGAGTAAACCGAAGCAGTTGGGTTATTTCGGCGCTTTTCAGCTATCGCAACTGCTTGTGAAACCAGAACTTGGGTAATCATCTTGCCAACCTCTGTTTGAACTTGGGGTAGGCAAAGGCAAGTCCGATTGAAACTAGGAACAAAAGATATCCGATGTGGATTAAGAGCATCTCAGGCGCCATTGGTGCTCCATAGCTAAGAGTTCTTCCCAATTCAGCTGAGTGCCAAAACGGAGAAATCCACCCGATTGGCTGCAAATAAATAGGCATAAGCTGCAGCGGATAGAAAGTTCCAGAAAAGAGGAACATTGGTGCAATTACAAAGCGACCTATGATTGCGAAGTAGCCTTCGTCTCGCTCAAGCCTCGCAGTGACAGCCAGCATCACAGTCGACCAAGCCCAAGCGGCAAACATCGAAGACAAAAGAAGTGGCAAAACTGAGCTCAGCGGAATTGCCCCAAAACCAACCAGTACCGCCAAATACAAGACAACTGTGAACATTCCTCTAGCGAGCGCCGCCAGCATCACACCATTGGCAATCTGATAGGCAGAGACTGATGTGGCATTTATGGCGTAAAACAACTTGTCCCAGATGAAGCCGTCCATGGTAGGAAAAGTAACCTCATCCATCACGCCCTGAATAGCCGCTGCTGCCAGTAGGGCAGGTGCGACAAACTGCAAGTAACTAACGCCTAAGATTCCTTGACCTGCGGAGTTGGCATCCACCAAAGCACCAATTCCAAGCCCGACCGAGACCAAATAGAGAATTGGATTACCTAGCCCATACGCGATGACCGAACCCATCCACTTAGACATCGAATAGATCCGGTACTCGGCAACGCGCAACGAACCCCAGCGAATCGCTTTTTTAGGATCGACCGCTCTTCCCGGTTGAAACTTTAGATCAGACATCAGTCAACCAAGCTTCTACCGGTCAGGCGCAAAAAGACATCTTCGAGTGAACTTCTGCGAACTAATGAGGTCACGGGGTGTAAACCTGAATCCAAAATCTTTGCAAGGAGCTCTTCGCCCTTATCGGTGTATAGCAAGATTCGGTCAGGAAGAACTTCAATGCGCTCTGCCATGTCACGAAGCTTCTCGGCGGTCTGCTCGTTCTTATCCGTACCGAAGCGCACTTCTACTACTTCCTTAGAGGAGTAGCGCTTAATCAAATCAGCTGGAGAGCCCTCGGCCATAATCTTGCCTTTGTCCATCACAATCAGGCGATCACATAGCTGCTCCGCTTCATCCATATAGTGAGTGGTGATTACCAGCGTTACACCTTGTTCTTTGAGCCGGAACAGTCTGTCCCAGAGCACATGCCTTGCTTGCGGATCAAGTCCAGTAGTTGGCTCATCCAGCAACAAAATCTCTGGTTCGTTTACTAACCCTCGAGCAATAGCAAGCCTTCGCTGCATGCCTCCCGATAGGTCATCAGCTTTGGAGTTCCTCTTCTCTGTTAGCTGGGCAAACTCGAGTAGTTCATCAACCTTAGGTTTTAGAAACTTTCTAGATAGACCGAAGTAGCGACCATAAGTGAAGATGTTCTCCCAGACCTTCAGTTCGCGATCAAGTAAGTCTTTTTGTGGCACAACTCCAAGGTGCGCTCTAATTTCAGGGCCGTGAGTGTTTGGCTCTTTGCCCAAAATCTTCAAATCTCCGCTAGTGCGCTGAGACACCGACGAAATCATTTTCATGGTGGTTGATTTACCGGCACCGTTCGGGCCGAGCAGGCCAAAAGACTCCCCGCGCTTTACTTCAAAGTCAATTCCGTCGACGGCAACAAAGTCTTTGTATTTCTTTGTTAGGTCTTTTGCCCAGATGACAGAGTCATCCGAAGGTTGTTGCGACAATTATTTCTCCATCTCGCCTTTTGGGCAGCAGATAAGACTACTACCAGCGGCCGATTTCACGGCTCTTGATATGGTTTTCTAGTGAAGAAGCCACTGGGAAACAGGCGTGTTACTGGAACTGAGCAGTACTACACCCCTCGCCTCTTGGCGCGAGAACTAGTTTCCCTAGCAGGAACTGCGATCCCTAATTTTGGGCAGCACCGCTTTTTGGAACCAGCCGGAGGCAATGGTAGTTTCATTGCCGCACTGCAAGAACAAGGTATCAAGCAAATAACAGCCGTGGATCTTTATCCAAAACACGAACTAGTTGAAAAATCAGACTTCCTTCAATTCACACCTAGTGGCGAAAATCTAATCACCATTTCTAATCCACCGTTTGGTAGAAACAATGCCTTGGCCATTCCTTTTTTCAATCATGCAGCGAAGTTCAGCGATTACATCTGCTTTTTGATACCAAGATCATGGCGGAAGTGGAGTGTCGAGAATCGACTCGATCAAAGATTCCACAAACTAATTGATCAAGATATTTTTGTTGCCTATGAGGACGAAAGAGGGGTCCCAGTTCGAAAAGCCAACAACCTTCGGACCTGTTTTCAAATCTGGGAGCGCAGAGAAAGAGTTAGGGAAAAAACTGTCGTTCCGGATAACGGTCTGATCCAGAAAGTTTCCCCAGCAGAGGCGCAGCTAGCTATTCGAGTTTTTGGCTATGGCTGCGGAAAGGTGCTAACTAATTTTGAGCCACAAAAGAACACAACGCTAATGTTTTTGCGGGCTAGGAACAAAGAAATTAGAAAGCTGCTGCCAGATCTGGACTATCAGCGCTTTAGCAAGAACACCGCCTACACTGAAGCTCTGGCTTTCACCGAAATCAACTTTCTGCTAAATGAGAAGGTTTTTGGAAATGGCTTGCACCAGGAAAAGGTTAGATAAGCGTGAGCGAATACTATTCAGATCCAACACAGAACCCTAAGTCAAGGGAATACAAGGGCCCACGGGCTCAACTGAAGGATCTGTTTCCCTATCTAAGGCCTTATAAAAAAGTCCTCACCTTTGCAATTGTTCTTTCAATGATTGGCTCTTTACTTGCGCTTGGACAGCCGCTTCTGATTGGTCAGTTGATTTCGGCAGTCGAAGAAAACAAGGAAATCCAAACGCTTGCTATCGCAATTATCGCGCTGATCATAAGTTCGGCTCTGATTAATGCTTTTCAGTTTTACCTTCTATACAAAACAGGTGAAGGGGTAGTTCTAAGCACCCGCAAGGCGCTGGTTGCGAGACTGTTGCGCCTGCCAATCTGGCAATACGACCGCCGTCGCACCGGTGATCTTGTCTCAAGAGTTGGCTCTGACTCAACACTCTTGAAGGCCGTTCTGACCCAAGGTTTGGTAGATGCCCTTGGTGGTTTGCTTCAATTCTTCGGCGCCATCATCGTGATGGCATTTATCGATCCCTTATTGCTTGGTTCGACACTGCTAGTTGTCTTTGTTGCAGTTGGTGCTATTGCATTTACTGGTCGCAAGATCAGAAGTGCCACCACTAAGGCGCAACAAAAAGTTGGACAAATGTCAGCTAGCGTCGAACGGGCATTGAGTGCCATTCGCACAATTCGGGCAAGTCGCGCAGAAGAGCGTGAAAGCCAAGAGATTTATAAGGATGCAGAAGCTGCCTACGACCAAGGATTGTCAATTGCGCGCCTTTCGGCAGCGGTTGCACCAATTGCTCAAGTCGCTTTCAACACTGCTTTTATAGTCGTGCTGGGTCTTGGTGGCTTGCGAGTCGCCACCGGAGCCACCACTATCTCTTCGCTTGTAACTTTCGTAATTCTGCTGTTCTTCATGATTGGCCCACTTATTTCTGCGTTTGGTGCCTACACCTCTGTTATGGGCGCACTTGGCGCACTTGCCAGAATCCAAGAGATTATGGTGCTGGATGAAGAAGAGAGTGGAACTCAAGCCGAGCACCGGCAAGCGAGCAATACCGCAGCCATTGAGTTCAAAGATATTGACTTCCACTACCCTGCCGAAGATGGCGAGACGAAACAGATTCTCCGCGCAATCAACTTCAGAATTGAGCGTGGTCAGCGGGTAGCTCTGGTTGGACCATCAGGAGCTGGTAAATCCACTATTTTCTCCCTGATTGAGCGCTTCTATGAACCAACCGGTGGTGAGATCCTGCTGGATGGTCAGAAAGTCACGGATTTTTCTCGTCAAGTCTTGCGTGAACAACTTGGCTACGTAGAACAAGATGCGCCTGTTCTGGCTGGAAGCATTAGAGAGAACCTGCTTCTCGGCAAGGCAACTGCTTCTGATCAAGAGTTGGAAGACGTATTGAAACAAGTCAATTTGACCGATGTACTAAGGCGTGACGAAAAGGGATTGGATGCCGAAGTTGGAGAGAGCGGAATAATGCTCTCTGGTGGCGAGCGGCAAAGACTAGCGATAGCCAGAGCACTTCTTGCCAAGCCGCCAATATTGCTTCTCGACGAATCAACCAGTGCACTGGATGGACCTAATGAACAGCGCATGCGTGAGGCCATTGATGCCGTAGCTCAAAATCGAACTCTGGTAGTGATTGCTCATCGTCTTTCGACCGTGGTGGACTCCGATCAGATCATTGTGCTGGAACATGGCAGAGTGATTGGAATAGGAACCCACTCGGAGCTTGTGAAGTCAACCCCGCTCTACGCAGAACTGGCAAAGCATCAACTGCTGGTTTGAGTAGAGTGGAGGCGTGAGCAACGCAGCCATCTGGACCGCTGAGTCGGTCGCCCAATTAGACCGGGATGATTCGCTAGCTAATTTTAGAAATCTCTTTGTAATTTCAGATCCTGATCTTTGTTATCTCGATGGCAATTCACTTGGCAGGCTGCCCAAGCAAACCATTGAAAAAGTAAATTCGTTTTTGAATGATGAATGGGGAAAAGAGTTAGTCGATGGCTGGTCCCACTGGATTGACCAGGCTCAAACTGCGGGAGACCTATTAGCCAAGACAGCACTGGGTGCGAACCCAGGTCAGACACTCGTTTGTGACACAACCTCAGTTAATTTTTATCAGCTTTGCGTGGCAGCCATCAAAGCAAATCCAGGTCGCAAGAGAATCATTATTGACTCTGCCAATTTTCCAACTGATCGTTACATCGTCCAGGGAATTGCACAGCAATTTGGACTTGAGCTTATAACGCTCAACAGTGACGGCATGGGTGGACCTGGTGCCGTTGATATTCAAAGTGAGTACGAGGAAATTACACCAGCAGCAATACAACCTTTTCTTGATGAAGATGTAGCGCTACTAACTCTGCAGGCCGTCAACTACCGCTCAGGCGTCAAGCAAGACATCAAAGCAATCACAGACCTTGCTCGCAGCAAAGGTGTTTATGTGGTTTGGGACTGCTCCCATGCCATTGGCTCAGTTGAGCTGAATTTTGAGCGAAACGGCGTTGATTTGGCAGTTGGCTGTACCTATAAATATGGAAACTCCGGACCTGGCTCGCCGGCTTGGCTGTTTGTGAAGAAATCATTGCAGGAAAAACTGCAAGTCCCAATTCAGGGGTGGTTTGCCCAAGATAAGCAATTTGAAATGGGGGCTTTCTTCGAACCCACAAACCAAATTCGCGGATTTCAAATTGCCAGCCCATCCATTATTGGCATCCGAGCCGTTGAAGTTGCTTTTCAGATGATAGGTGATGCAACCATTGAGAAAATCAATCAAAAAGCGTCCCTTGGTACTCAATTGATGATTGATCTCTATGACCAATGGTTAGCAGAATTAGGCTTCACTCTTGCTACTCCAAGAGATGCCAAAAAGCGCGGCGGGCACATCATCATCCAGCACAAGGATGCGAAACAGATTGCTTATGCGCTCAGAAAGATCAAAAAGGTAATCCCTGATTACCGAGAACCGGGTGCAATCAGACTCGGTATATCACCATTGCCTACTAGTTACTCTGAGGTATTCGAAGGATTCAAGCGCTTGAGAGAACTAGTTGAATCAGGCGATTACAAAACGGTTAGCGAAAGCTCGAGCCGCGTCACTTAGGAAGTCATGGATCATCAAAAACACGTAACTTACATCTCATACCTGAAAGTGGATGAGCTGCTGCAGCTCCAGCAGCCACTCAGCGATGGCCCAGAACACGATGAACTTCTATTCATCACCATCCATCAAGTTTATGAGCTGTGGTTCAAGCAAATTCTGCATGAAGCAGCTGCCCTGCAGAAGTCGTTAGAAGCTGGCCAAACTCACCGCTCAATGGCTCTACTTGGAAGAATCAGAACCATCATGAAGACCTGTGTCGCCCAGCTCGACATTCTTGAAACTATGACTCCGCTTCAATTCAATTCATTCCGGGCAAGGCTCAGCTCAGCATCTGGATTCCAATCAGCTCAGTTCCGAGAATTGGAAGCAGTTCTAGGAAGAAGAGACCAAGCAGGTGTAGATGCCGATAAGAGTTCTGGCATGGGCATGGCTGAACACCTTATTCCCGGCTCTCCTGCTAGAAAACGAGTTGAAGACGCGATGTTGCGCAGGTCTTTGTGGGACTCGGCCCTGCACTATTTCAACCAGAAAAGGCCGATGCCGAAAGATGCACTTGAAAGAGATGTCACAAGACCATGGCAGGAGCATGAAGGAGTCCAGCAGGCACTGATTGAACTTCACCGTTCAGACCCTGAAGCCTCCATGATTGGAGAAGCTCTGGTCGATCTGGATGAAGGCTTCCAGGAATGGCGCTATCGCCACGTCAAAATGGTCGAGAGAACCATTGGCAAGAAAATGGGAACCGGAGGTTCAAGTGGAGTTGGATATCTAGCCAGCACGCTCTTCCGCCCAGTTTTCCCTGATTTGTGGGCCATCCGCAGCCAGTTCTAGATAGCGACATTAGCGACTAACCTTGTTCGGTGGCTATCGCAATCTACCCGGGTTCATTTGACCCCATCACACTTGGTCACCTATCGGTCATCAAACGTGCTCGTGCATTCACGGATCTAACTGTGCTGGTTGTGCATAATCCAAACAAGAAGAACCTCTTCACAACCGAAGAACGAATTGACCTGATTGAAAAGTCATTAGCTGAGTTGGGGCTATCTGGGGTTGGAGTTCGTTCGCTGCAAGAAGGACTGTTGGCTGAAGAAGCAAGTAAGTTGGGTGCCGAGGTGGTCATCAAAGGGCTGCGCACCGCAGCGGATCTTGATTACGAACTGCAATTTGCCAGCATGAACAGAGATCTAACTGGTGTTGAAACTGTTTTTCTACCAACCGAGCCTGCCTTTAGCCAAACCTCTTCTTCTCTCATTAGAGAAGTAGCGACCTTGGGAGGCGATGTTTCCAAGCACGTCACTAAAGCAGTTAAGGCCGCCCTAGCTGCAAAGGTAAAAAAGTGAGCCTGCAAATACAAGTAAAGGACCTAATTCAAAAGCCAGGCACAATGAAAGAGCTGGAATTAGTCCACTCCCTCGAGAATCCACTAGGAACTGAGGTAGTGGCAGTGCCTAAAGGAAGAGAATTAAAGCTTTTCGTCAGATTGGAATCAGTCCACGAAGGAATCTTGGTAACAGTCAGCGGAGACGCTTTTGCGGACACCGAATGCTCGCGCTGCCTTGAACCGATGCAGGAAGAAATTGAGATTGAACTTCAAGAGTTGTTTCACTATCAACCCAAGGAAGAAGACGACTTTGCCATTGAGCAAGACAGAGTTGATCTAGAGCAGGCTTTGATTGATGCAGTTGTTCCCAATCTTCCGATCAAACCCCTATGCAGAGAAGATTGTCCTGGGCTTTGCGCAGATTGCGGAGAAAAACTTGATGCTGGAACGCACAATCACGAAAAGCCGATTGATCCACGCTTTGACGCACTAAAAGACTTTGGTAGCTAGCTTCACCACGTTAGTCATCAACATGGCCCTAGTCATAGGTCCTACACCACCAGGATTTGGCGAAAAATAGCCTGCGACTTCTCGAACTGCTGGATCCACATCCCCCACCAAAGCCTCATTCACTCTGGTAATACCGACATCCAAAACTGCAGCACCTGGCCTAACCCATTCCGGTTTCACAAAACCAGGTTGCCCGACAGCGGCAACAACGATGTCAGCTTGCTTCACTTGTTCCGAGATGTCTTTGCTGGCGCTGTGTAGAAGGATAGGTGTAGCGTTCACTGCTTTTGATGAAAGTAATAAACCAAGTGGCCTTCCTACCGTCAGGCCTCTGCCTAATACCGCAACCTGCGCTCCAGCCAACTTCACATCGTATCGGCGCAGTAGTTCGACGATTCCAGCCGGTGTGCAGGGAAGTGGTGCATTGAACTGACCCTCCACGTTCATTACCAACTTGCCAAGATTGATTGGATGCAGACCATCCGCATCCTTCGAGGGATCAATTGCTTCTAAGAGTGACCTGGTGTCCATTTGCTTCGGAAGCGGCAGTTGCACAATGTAGCCGGTAACTTCTTTAGCTGAATTCAGATCGGCAATTGCCTTTCTCACATCGGCTTCACTAGCAGTGCTAGGCAAGTCAATCCGAATAGATTGCATCCCAATTTCAGCGCAGTCTCGGTGTTTCCCAGCAACATAGCTGACCGAGCCCGGATCGTTACCGACCAAAAGTGTGCCCAGGCCAGGCTTGCTACTAAGTTTGGTTACTTGTTCGCGCAGCTCACTTTTTATTGCCGCTGCGGTCTTCTTGCCATCGAGAATAACTGCGCTCAAGAAACTACCAGTTCTCTAGGCCCTCATATAGCGGGAACTCTTCAGTCAGAGCATGCACACGCTTGTGTAGAGATGGCAAATCCGCTCCTGGAAGAAGTGCTTTTGCAATGATGTCGGACACTTCAATGAACTCTTTCTCGCCAAATCCACGAGTAGCAAGCGCTGCAGTTCCAATGCGAATACCGGACGTTACCATTGGAGGACGAGGATCGTTTGGAACCGAGTTCTTATTAACTGTCACTCCAGCTTCATGCAAAATGTTTTCTGCAGTTTGACCATCAATTGCAGCATTTCTTAGATCCACAAGCACTAAGTGAACATCTGTTCCTCCAGTCAGAACTGCCACTCCGGCGCTGACCACATCTGGTTGCATAAGTCGCTCAGCCAGAATTTTTGCCCCATCGAGAGTTCGCTGCTGCTGTTCTTTGAACTCTGCGGTCATTGCGGCTTTGAATGCCACTGCCTTAGCAGCAACAACGTGCATTAGCGGGCCACCCTGCTGACCTGGAAATACCCCCGAATCAATCTTCTTTGCCCACTCTTCTTTGCAGAGAATCAAACCTGATCGAGGGCCGGCCAGCGTTTTGTGAACAGTTGTGGAAACAACATCTGCGTAAGGAACAGGTGATGGATGAAGACCAGCGGCAACCAGACCTGAGAAGTGAGCCATGTCAACCCAAAGTTTGGCTCCAACTTCGTCTGCGATTGATCTAAATGCAGCGAAGTCCAAATGCCTAGTGTAGGCAGACCAGCCGGCAATCAGAACAGCGGGCCTTGTCTCGAGAGCTCTTTGACGAACGATGTCCATGTCCACTAAAAATGTGTCTGGGTGAAGTTCGTAGGCATGAGGTTCGTACACCTTGCCGGAGAAGTTAAGCTTCATTCCGTGGGTTAGATGGCCTCCGTGTGCAAGAGAAAGCCCCAGAATTCGATCTCCTGGATTTGCCAGAGCCATCATCAGTGCAGCATTGGCAGTCGCGCCTGAATGTGGCTGGACGTTTGCATGATCAGCGCCAAAAAGTTTCTTTGCCCTATCCCGTGCCAAGTTCTCGGCAATATCTACAACTTCGCAGCCGCCGTAGTAGCGCTTTCCTGGATATCCTTCCGCGTACTTGTTTGTCAGCACTGAACCCTGCGCCTGCAGAATAGCTCTAGAGACAAAGTTTTCACTCGCGATCATCTCGAGCGTTCCGCGTTGCCGGTCCAATTCTTGCTGCAGAACCTGGGCGATTTCAGGATCGACTTGTGAAAGGGGGGCTGTGTGAAGAGGATTTATTGGCATGGGCGTCAGTTTACTCCTGAGATAAGGCCAGGGACCCAGCGCCACTGAATAGGATTGGCGGATGAGTAGCAAAGAACATTGGGTCCTGACCTTCGTATGCCCTGATCGAACAGGGATTGTCCACGCCATTTCGGGAGCAGTGGTGCAAGCCGGTGGCAATATCACCGAAAGCCAGCAATACACTTCCGAGGACACAGGGCGCTTCTTCATGCGACTGCAAATTGAGGCTGATATTTCAAAGTCAGCCTTTGAGCAGCAGATCGAGACAATTATTGGCACCTACCAGTTGGAATACGTCCTGGACTATGTCGGTAGAGCCATGAAGACCATAATTCTGGTTTCCAAAGCTGCTCACTGTCTAAACGACATCTTGTTTCGCCAGCGTTCAGGGCAGCTACCAATTCACATTTCAAAAGTCTTTGGAAATCATCAGGATCTCTCGGAACTCGCACAGTTCTATGGCGTTGGTTTTGAAAGTCAGTCGATTGAATCAAGCTCTGACAAGCAGACATTTGAAGCGAAACTCCGCAAATACATTCAAGAAGAGAAAATTGAACTGATTGTCCTGGCGAGATTTATGCAGATTTTATCGCCTGAATTTTGTAATGATTTTGCTGGAAAAATCATAAACATCCATCACTCATTCCTACCTGGCTTCAAGGGAGCTAATCCCTACGCCCAGGCTCACGCGAGGGGTGTAAAACTGATTGGTGCAACAGCACACTTTGTGACCGAAGACCTAGACGAAGGACCAATCATCGAACAAAACGTGACCCGGGTAGATCACGCTGCGTCAAAGCAAGCTCTAGTGCAGATCGGCCAAGACGCCGAGAGCAAGACTCTGACCCAGGCCATTCGCTGGTTTGCTGAACACAGAGTCTTACTCGACGGGCAGAGAACGATTATCTTCCGATAATTCGCAGCCCTGCCAAGCCAGCAATCAAAACCAGTGCTGCAAGTGCGAAGAGTAAGTACGGTGGTTGCCCACCTTCCTCTCGCTGCTCGGTAATGACAGGCTGAGCGGCTTCAATCGGTTGAGTAATCCCCTGATCTGTATTGACTTCTGGCTCATTAATTGGAACCTCAATTGAGATCTCCGAGTCAAACTGCTGATTCTCAGTATCTTCTTGCACTGGTGGTAGTGGAGGCAGAAATATTGGATCTTCAACTACAAAAATGGGCAGGGTATCTGTTACTGGCTCAACTTCTGGTTCGACCGCACTTGGAGTATCCAGGATTGGTTCTGTCACAGGTTCAACCGCGATAGGCGGTGTGGGCTCAGTTTGCTCAACCGGTGTTGGCAGAACGGATGGTGATTCGGTTGTTGAATCGTTCGAAACAGGTGGGTTTAGCTGAGGTTGTGACGGCGTCGAAGGTTCAGTAGTTGGTGGCTGCGACGGCTCGGGCTGTGGCGCTGGCGGTGCTGGATTTGAAAATGTGATTATCCGATCTTGCGCAGGGCCCAGGTTGCCAACTGGATCAGCCATACTGAGAGCAGGTAGGGTCCAACTTCCAATCGCGTTGGCACACTGCGCATAAAAGAGCCAAGCGGTCAAAGACTGCTCGAATCCAGTTGAACACTGCACATCGGATGTGAAGACAACCGAGAGCGGATCAAAGTTGGAGGGCTCCGATAATTGCAGAATTGTTTGATAGCGGAAGTTCTCACTTTGCGTGATTTCAACCTCTGTCCAGATTGCATCTGGTGCGGAGAGATCAACTAGGAAATAGAAGCTAAGTGCTTGCGCAGGACCTGAGTTGCCCCACTCATCCACCAATTGATTTGCTGGCATGGTGATAACATTTTCGCCTTCAGGGCAATTAGCAAGAAGAAGTTCCTGGTCTGAGATTGCTGCGCTGCAACCCCCAGCATCAATATCAAACGCTTCAACTTCTCCCCCAGAGATGTTAAAGCTTACTTTTAGATCGGCACTTGCCGATGCTTCGGTCACCTCCCCCCAGCTAAACTCAGGTGCTTGTTTGTCAAAGTTGAATGTGACACTAACTGCCGATGATGGAGCAGCACCGACAGCGCCTGATTTCAACGTGAGCTCCACCTGGCCATGTGGGCAGCCCGTGAGAGAAATTTGAGCAGTCATGCCAGCTACTTCAATTGCAGAAATTTGACATTGCAGAGGTGACACTACGAAATCATTGCTGGTAAGACCAGTAATGGTTGCGCTCATCACTAAGTCAAAACTTGCCAAGGTTGAGTCGACTTGTCCTCCTGTAAAACTGACTAGAGATATTGGTATTTGGTAGCTGATTTCAACCCGGCCATTGCCGCTGTTTACCCCAGCTTGATGCAGCACATTCAAGGTGATATCACTTCTGGCATAAGAGGATCCACCTCCTCCGCCGCCGCCATCGGAACAGCAACTGTTGTCGTCCGGTCCACCGCCACCACCGCCATACCAACCTCCACCACCACCGCCACCACCAGCGTTCCAGCTGTATCCGCCAGTACCACCCACACCGAAGTAGCCACTGGTTGCGGGACTACCTCCATTGGAGTAACCGGCACTGCCGCCAAATGTTTGAGTGCCACCACCACCGCCACCACCTTGACCCGATCCACCAGCTTCGGCAACTAAGCCACCGCCTCGGCCACCAAGAGCGCCGGCATATCCGCCAGAACCTCCACCTCCACCAGCAACTATCACTCGATCAGAGAGGCTGGTGCCGAAACGAATATCACTTGCCCCGCCACCACTTCCCTCGTTGCCACGATTGCCTGTGGTTGGACCACCACCGTTAAATCCACCAGGTGCGTTGGCTCCTTCGGTTCCCTGGCCGCCGACGTAGACGTAAAGCACGTTGGGAAGGCTGGACAGATCACCTCTCACTTCACCGCCAGCACCGCCTCGACCTCCCGATGCGCCATAAACCTTGAAACTGATTGTGCTAACGCCGCTGGGAACTTGCCAGGTTTGATAGGAGCCCGTGAATTGAAAAATTTCAGTGCAAATTCCATTCTCACAAACTGCAGATGCGGATGCGGGTAGAGGAACAAGCGGAAGAGAAAGCAAAGCAGTTGCTAAAACAAAATTGCGTATTTTCATGAGCAGAAAGTAAAACTCCCTGCGATTTCTCGCAGGGAGTTATCCACAGACCACGAAAGTCTGGACTTAAGCCATTCTTGCTCTCATATTCTTAGCAAGAGTTGCCATGAATTCTTCGGTGGTTTCCCAACCCTGGCCTGGCCCAACTAGAGCCGAAAGGTCTTTGGTCATGTGGCCGGCTTCAACCGTCTTGATGACTACTTCTTCCAAAGTTTTGGCGAAGGTGTCAACTTCTGGGGTTCCATCCAACTTGGCCCGGTGCATTAAGCCTCGGGTCCAAGCAAATATGGAAGCAATTGGGTTAGTTGAGGTCTTCTCACCTTTTTGCCACTGGCGGTAGTGACGAGTCACGGTTCCATGGGCGGCTTCGGCCAGTGCAGTTTTGCCGTCTGGAGTTGACAGCACCGATGTCATCAGACCGAGCGATCCAAAACCTTGAGCTACCGTGTCAGACTGAACGTCGCCGTCATAGTTCTTGCAAGCCCAGACGTAACCACCTTCCCACTTCAAAGCTGATGCAACCATGTCATCAATTAGACGGTGTTCATAAGTCAATCCAGCTGCTTCAAACTTGGCCTTGTATTCAGTGTCAAAAATCTCTTGGAAAGTGTCTTTGAATGCACCGTCGTAAGCCTTGAGAATGGTGTTTTTGGTTGACATATAGACGGGGAAACCACGAGAAAGTCCGTAGTTAAACGATGATCGCGCAAAGTCCTTGATGGAGTCGATGTAGTTGTACATACCCATGGCAACGCCGCCGGATTCTGGATACTCGGCAACTGTCATGGTTTGAGCAGGTGAACCATCAGCTGGGGTATAGGTGATTGTTACTGTTCCAGCACCCGGCACCTTGAAGTCGGTTGCTTTGTACTGATCTCCGTGAGCATGACGGCCAATCACGATGGGTTTGGTCCAACCTGGCACCAGCCTTGGAATGTTAGAGATGATGATTGGCTCACGGAATACCACGCCACCCAAGATGTTACGAATAGTTCCGTTTGGGCTCTTCCACATCTTCTTCAGGCCAAACTCTTCAACTCGGGCCTCATCAGGAGTAATAGTTGCGCACTTGACTCCTACGCCGTGTTGCCTAATCGCCTTTGCAGCATCGACCGTTACCTGGTCATCAGTAGCGTCACGATTCTGAATGGATAAGTCGTAGTAGTCGATGTCAATATCCAAAAACGGAAGGATAAGGGTGTCTTTGATTTCTTGCCAGATGATTCTGGTCATCTCATCGCCGTCTAGGTCAACAACCTTGCCAACTACTTTGATTTTGCTCATTTTGCTCCTGATATCAATGCGCGAGGCGCGAATGCAACCCCTAGCCTACCGCCAACAAAAGGCGCTATTGAACCAGAGAATCCTTCCACGCGCGATAGAGCTTGGCGAACTTGCCCTGGCCCGCGGCGAGCTTGGTAGGCGAATCATCTTCAATAATTTCCCCATGCTCCATTACTAGGACTCGGTCGGCAATCGAAACGGTCGAGAGACGGTGAGCAATGATCACAGCAGTCCGCCCGGCCAGAAGACTCTTCAAGCCTCGCTGCACCATTCGCTCGGATGGAATATCCAAAGATGATGTCGCCTCATCAAGAATCAGCACTGCAGGGTTAGCTAAGAAGGCCCTGGCAAATGAAATCAATTGGCGCTGGCCTGCTGAGACTCTTCCACCTCGCTTATTGACATCCGTTTCATAGCCCTCTGGCAACCTAGAAATGAAGTCATGTGCTCCAACTGCTTTGGCCGCGGCAATCACTTCATCAATACCGGCGCCTGGTCTACCCAGTTGAATGTTCTCAATCACAGTTCCAGAGAACAAATATGCTTCCTGGGTAACCATCACGACTTCTCTGCGCAAATCCTTATTCGCAATCTCGCGCAGATCAACACCATCCAGCGAAACTTTGCCTTCGGTTGGGTCGTAGAAGCGTGCAATTAATTTGGCCAGCGTCGACTTACCAGCGCCCGTGGTGCCGACCAAGGCGATAGTTTGTCCGGCCGGGATATTCAAATCGAACTTCTTCAAAATCACAGGACCAGTCGAGTATTGGAACTGGACGGCATCGAAACTCACCTCACCTTTAGCATCAGTGAAAGTCACTGGATTGCTAGGTTCTGGCACCGAAGGTTCTTCTTCTAGAACACCTGAAATCTTTTCCAGGGCAGCAGCGGCAGACTGATAAGAGTTATAGAAAATAGCAATTTCTTCCATCGGGTCAAAGAATCTTCGGGCATACAAAATTGCTGCCGTTAGCACTCCAATACCAAGGGATCCATCGAGGACTCGGTAGCCGCCAACCAACAGGATTGTGGCAACGGTGATGTTGCCGATCATGATTAGGCCGGGATCATAAATACCGAACAGCTGAATCAAATGTGCGTTGTGCTTGCGGTAATCCTCTACTAAACCACCAAAGTGCTTCTCATTGCGCTTTTCCTTGCGGAAAGCCTTGACCGCTCTGATTCCTGTCATTGTCTCGACGAAGTACTGAATCAATCGACTCGATGCGACTCTTTGTTTGCGATAACCGCGGTTAGTTTTGACCTGGAACCAACGGGTCAAAATTCCTAATGGCAAAAGCGCGGCAAGCAGAATCAAGAATGAAGTCGGGTCGAGAATAAAAAGTGCGACAGCCGTGAAGGTCATGAACAGACCTCCAATTACCAGCTCGTTTAGACCACCAGATAACAACTCCGCAATTGATTCAAGGTCAGAGGTTTGCCTTGCGATTACGCGGCCTGCCGTATAGCGCTCATGGAATTCAACCGAGAGTTTCTGGGTATGAACAAACATTCGGTTTCGCAAATCAAATAACATTTGCTGTGCTAGCCGAGCGGTAAGCATCAAAAACAAGTAGGTAAGTATTGAAGTGGCCAGAGCCGCGGATAGGTAAGTTCCAACCACAATCCATAGCTCGTTGTATTGGCGAAGAATTGCTTTCGGAAGCGCCCAGTCAATACCAAGCGCAATAAGGGCCGGTCCTGCCACGCGCAACGCAGTTGAAATAACACCCAGCAAGATTGCAAGGTAGATTCTGGCTTTGATTGGATTCAGGAGTGAACTGAGCAAGCGACGGGAGCGGGCCCGAACATACTTGGACTCTTCTTTTGTTAGGTCGGTTCTTTCCTCATCATTAGTGCCATACATGCTCATAGGTTCACCTCCCGTTCTTTTTGCTCAGAGTCCAAGGACGTAATTACATATCGATAGTGCTCAGATGTACGAAGTAGTTCTTGGTGCGTACCAAAAGCTGAAATGCGTCCGTCTTCCAGTAATGCAACTTTGTCCGCCAGCATGACAGTGGAGGGGCGGTGGGCGACAATCAGTGCAGTGGTGTCTTTCAAAACATGACGCAGAGCATCTTCCACCATCGCTTCGGTATCCACGTCTAATGCCGAAAGTGGATCATCTAAAACCAAAATCTTTGGCTTAGCAGCTACCGCTCTGGCCAGGGCAACTCGTTGCCGCTGCCCTCCAGAGAGTGAAAGACCCTCTTCACCAATCGTGGTATCAAGCCCATTTGGTAATTCGTAGGCGAACTGAGCTTGAGCGATCTCAATTGCCTGTTTGAGTTCCTCTTCTGAAGCGGACGGATTACCTAGCAGGATGTTTTCTCTAACTGATGATGAGAACAATGTTGCATCTTCGAAGGCCATTGCAATTAGGGTTCTCAGTTCAGCTCGACTGAATTCTCTGATGTCGACCCCATCAATGGTGATTGACCCACCTGTGACGTCATAAAGCCTGGTAGTCAATGCCGTCAATGTCGTTTTTCCACAACCCGTTAGTCCGATCAAAGCAACGGATTCACCCGGCTCCACCCTTAGATTCACCCCACGCAGTAATTCACCATCACTGGTTTCAACATCAGGAAACTGGAATCGAACATCTTTGAACTCCAGTAACCCTTTGGGGTCAGATAAAACTTTGGGCTCAGTCGGATCAACAATCTTGTTTTGGCTATCCATCACTTCAAAGAATCTCTCGGTCGCCGTTCTAGCTTCGAGAGTGAAGGAAAGTAGGAAGCCAAGTGACTCAGTTGGCCAACGCAGAACAATCGCCGTTGCGAAGAACGCAACCAATGTTCCAACAGAAAGCTCCCCCTGAGCCACCAGCCAAATACCTGCCAGCATTGAAAGCCCGATCGCAAGTTCGGGAATCATGATTAGGTAAAGCCAGATATTGGCGACAGCCTTGGCCTTCTTTAGTTCTGTCGAGCGAAGCTCAGTAGCCTGCGATGCGAACTGTCTAGCCGCGAAACTGCCCCTGCCAAAAGACTTTAGAACTCGAACACCATGGACTGCTTCTTCGACTCGAGTTGCTAGATCGCCGGATTGATCTTGACTGAGTCTGGCAACAACGTTGTACTTGCCCTCAAATAAAAAGCCAGCAATCCAGATTGGGATGGTTGCGACAAAGAAAATTAGCCCTAACCAAAAGTTGAAAGTAAAAAGAATAAACAGCCCAACCATGATTGTGATGAGATTGGCGGTGAAGAGCACTAAACCAAAACTCAGCCAGCGTCTAATTAGGCTTAGATCAGATATTGCACGCGAGAGCAGCTGGCCTGATGGCCACCGATCATGAAAAGCAACCGGTAAGTCTTGTAATTTTTCATAAATCGAATTTCTCATGTCTGCTTCAACGAACGTTCCTGGGGTTAGAACTAACCAGCGTCGCAATAAAACAAAGAGTGCTTCTGCAATTCCGAGCGCAAGAATCAGGCCAACTGCTGGCAGTAGGGCTTCCAATCCCCCACTAACTAGAGAGTTGACTAGGCCCTGTAAGAGTTGAGGAATAGCCAAGGCAAACATGTGCGCAGCAATAGCCGCTAGCACACCTAGAAATATTCTGGGTAGGGCTTTCTTGGCGTAAGGCACTAATCGCCAAAGAACTCTTAGAGTTCCTTTTTCGGAATTTTGCATTTATCTCTTCCGCTGGCTTAGCCAGCCCTACAGACTAGCAAAGTTCGGCGATTGAAGTTGGCTAGTGGAAGAAGTGTCTCTCACCAGTGAAATACATAGTGAGTCCTGCCGACTGGGCTGCCGCGATGACTTCCTCATCTCGAACGCTTCCGCCAGGCTGAACAACTGCATTCACTCCAGCTTCGATAAGAACAGCCAAGCCATCTGCAAATGGGAAGAAAGCATCAGATGCTGCTACCGAATTACGAGCTCTATCACCCGCCCTCGCAACAGCCAATCGACAAGAGTCCAGACGGTTTACTTGCCCCATGCCAATGCCAACTGCAGCTTGATTTGTTGCTAGCAGAATTGCATTGGACTTCACCGATCTAACGGCTCGCCAAGCAAACTGTAAATCAGCCAAAGTCGGTTCATCAGCGGCTTTTCCGCTAACTAGTTGCCAGTTTGAGTCATCAAGTTTTTTGAAGTCATCAGGTTGCTGCGCAAGCATTCCCCCTGAAATCTGGCGAAGCTCCTGACTTGGCAGTTGATAGTCGCCCGATAACTTGAGAATGCGCAGATTCCTCTTTTTTTGCAGAATCTCTAACGCCTCTTGCTCATAATCAGGAGCAGCAATCACTTCCGTGAATACCTCAGAGACAGCTTGCGCCATAGCTGCGGTGACGCATCGATTTGCAGCTATAACCCCACCATAAGCTGAAACAGAATCAGTGTCATGGGCTTTCTTATATGCGTCAAGAATCAAATCAGACCCACTTGAACCCACAGCAATTCCGCAGGGATTAGCATGTTTGATAATCGCTACCGCAGGTTGTGAAAAGTCATAGGCTGCACGCAGTGCGGCTTCAGTGTCCACGTAGTTGTTGTAGGACATATCTTTACCGCCAAGTTGACTAGCACTCGCTAATCCAGAGTTGGATCCATCAACATAAACTGCCGCACTCTGGTGTGAGTTCTCGCCGTAACGCAATTGAGCTTTTTTGAGTAATTGCAACTGAAGAGAGTTGTCACTTCCAGCCAGCCAGTTTGCAATTGAAGCGTCATAGTTGGCTGTGTGCTGGAAGGCTTCTAGCGCCAATTCTCTTCGCAAATCTTCTGTCGTTCCACCACTAGCGATAGCAGCAAGAATTTGTGAATATCTCTTTGGATCAACCACAATCGCAACGTTGGCATGGTTTTTTGCACTTGCTCTAACCATTGCCGGGCCACCAACATCAATTTGTTCAATGGTTTCACCAAATGAAGCACCGGCAGCAACGGTTTTCTGAAATGGATAAAGATTTACTACTACCAGCTCAAAGGGTTTGAATCCGAGTTGCTGCAGTTGTTCGCGGTGAGATGCAAGTCGCAGATCCGCCAAGATTCCAGCATGAATGGCCGGATGAAGAGTCTTCACCCTGCCATCAAGTGATTCTGGAAACGCCGTGACGGAGCTGACTTCAGTTACTGCAATTCCGCTGGTGGCAATCTGTTTTGCTGTTGACCCAGTCGAAACAATCTCTATACCTGCTTCCGACAAGGCTTTAGCAAACTCAATTAGCCCAGTCTTGTCCGAAACTGAGATGAGCGCTCTCTTGACAGCAATCATTTCGCCACCTCAGCAAGCTTAAGTTTGCCCTCAGCTATTTCTCGGACTACTTCAACCAGCTGGGTTTTTTCAACCTCTTTGATCAGCGAGTGAAGTTCGGACTCCGATATTCCGGCTGGTATCGCAATCTCTTTTTGTCTAAGAACTGGGCCAGTGTCAACGCCTTCATCCACCAAATGAACAGTCGCACCGGTGAGTGTTGCCCCAGCTGCTAGGGCATCTCGAACAGCGTGTGCTCCCGGGAAGGCAGGTAGCAGAGATGGATGAATGTTGATTATCTTGCCCCCTAATCCTCTGACCACACTTGGTGGAAGGATTCTCATAAAGCCGGCCAAGACTACTAAGTCTGGTTTGTGATACTGAATCGAGTGAAGAAGTAAATCTGCCCACTGCTCTTTGCTTGAAAACTTGCCTGGCTCCAAAACAAAAGTTGATACGCCAAACAATTCAGCGTGCTCAAGTCCAGCAGCTGGGCGATCTGCCCCAACTGCTCTCACTTTGGCTGGATAAAGCGGGCTGTCGCAGGCCTCCAGCAAAGCTCTGAGGTTGGAACCTGAGCCTGAAATAAGAGCGACGATGGTGAGCACGGCCAAAGTCTACTTTCGCTCAGCGCCTTGCGGTCTAAGAACAACCAGAGACACCAAAAAGACGGGGATAAGAACCTCAACGAATATCACTAGAGCAAGCTGAATTGGATTAATCCCAACTTCCACAAATCGACCTGGTCCTAAGCTCCCGCTTGCCAACAGAGCCAACAGCAACGCCAAAACAGCAGAAACTAGCGCAGAAAATATTGACAAGACTGCGGCTGCTGAAAAGCTAGTGGCAAATTCCCAGCGCATTTTTTGAGTTGAAGCTCTCGCAAGCAAAGTTGCAACTATCGCTGCAACGACTGGAATAATCGCAAAAACTATTCCACGATCAATGCCGCCAGTTGGCAGCGCAGCAAAAACTGGCAAGGCGGGAAGTGGTCCCAGCTGAGAAGCTAGCGGTGACACATACGAGCCTGCTCCAATTGAAAAGCCTGCTCCAGAGATCCAAGCAAGACCGAAAACAATTAGGTTCGGCAAAATTGCGAGTTGCCCCAAGGTCAACATAAAACCACCAAGGAAGCTCAGGCCGAGTGCCTGATAAAGACGCAGTACTTCCACCCAACCAATAATCAAAGCAAGCATGAGCAGAAGTGAAGAAACCATCAACAAGAAGACAATTACAGAGGCGCCGATTCTCAGAGCAGGACCGGCCGAGGTGGCGATGGTCCAATGAAGTTTTGATGTGAAAGTCGCTGTCTTCTCCCGAACCCGTATACGCTCCGGAGCCTCAATTTGATTCGCCCCGCTAACCAGTTCGAATCTCTTTCCTGAAACTGAAGAAACAAAAAGCAAACCGCCAAAGAACAACATTGGTCTGAACAGTGGATCCCACTCCCCAAGCGTGACAGCCGGGTTTGCAATAACCAGGCTTAGTCCATAAGAGGCGGCACCAAAAGTTACGGCTCCGCCAATCCAAGCTGGCCACAGTGATGAGGAAGCCGAAAGTCGATGACCAATCCGAATAATCATTAGTGCCATCACCAGGGTGAGGCCGAGCGGCAAAAAGGAAATGGCGAATGATTCGAAAGGGATTCCAACAATTTCACCCGCGCCAATTTGGATTGGGACCCCAAGTGACAACAAAAACGCGTAACCGGCAACCTGCAGCGTCACAATCCAGTCAACGGATCCATTGCCTTCGACCAGCCAAGCTAAGGTGAGGGGAACAAGCACAACGCCAACAGCGCTGGAAAGAATTATCAGCGCTTGCAGCGCTGCTATTCCAAAGCTGAGTGCCCGATTCACTTACTGCAGCTTGCTTATGATTTCTCGCATCAACTGCGCGGTTTCAGATGGAGTCTTTCCAACCTTCACACCTACCGCCTCGAAAGCCTCTTTCTTGGCCTGAGCCGTTCCAGCAGAACCGGAAACAATTGCGCCTGCGTGTCCCATGGTCTTACCCTCAGGAGCAGTGAAACCTGCGACGTAAGCAACTACTGGTTTCGTTACGTTCTTAGCGATGTAGGCGGCTGCCTTTTCTTCGGAGTCTCCACCAATTTCACCAATCAGAACAATTGCCTTAGTTTCAGGGTCGTTCTGGAAAGCTTCCAGCGCATCGATGTGAGTGGTTCCAATCACTGGATCGCCGCCGATTCCAATTGCAGTTGAAAAGCCAATGTCACGCAACTCAAACATCATTTGATAGGTCAGGGTTCCGGACTTAGAAACAAGACCTATTGGTCCGCGACCTGTGATGTTGGAAGGGGTGATGCCAGCGTTGGATTGCCCTGGAGAGATGATCCCTGGGCAGTTAGGTCCAATCAGTCTGGTCTTCTTACCCTTCTCAACGTTGTATGCCCAAGCCGTTGCGCTGTCGTGTACTGGAATACCCTCAGTGATTGCTACTGCCAAAGGAATCTCTGCATCGATTGCCTCAATGATTGCGGCTTTGGCAAAAGCTGGTGGAACGAAAATTACGCTGACGTTTGCGCCCGTCTTTTCCATTGCTTCTTTGACACTGCCGAAAACTGGAAGCTGCTTACCCTCAACTTCAACGCTTTCGCCAGCCTTTTTTGGATTTACACCACCAACGATGTTGCTGCCACCAGCGAGCATGCGCTGGGTGTGCTTCATGCCCTCGGCACCGGTCATTCCCTGAACAATGATCTTGGAATTAGCGTCTAAGTAAATTGCCATTTTCTCTCCTTAGCTCGCTAACTTTGCAGCCTGGTCAGCGCCGTCATCCATGGTTTCAGCCAATGTGACAAGCGGATGGTTGAAGTCCTTTAGAATTTTTCGGCCCTGTTCGACATTGTTGCCATCCAATCGGACCACCAAGGGCTTAGTTGCTTTTGAACCAAGGGTGTTTAGTGCACCAACAATTCCATTCGCTACAGCATCACAAGCCGTGATTCCACCAAAGACATTGACGAACACACTCTTTACCTGTGGATCATTCAAAATCACATCAAGACCAGCAGCCATAACTTCAGCAGACGCACCACCACCGATGTCCAAGAAGTTGGCTGGCTTTACCCCGCCATGGCGGGCCCCCGCGTAGGCAACGACATCCAGCGTTGACATCACAAGACCTGCACCATTGCCAATAATCCCAACCTCGCCATCTAACTTGACGTAGTTCAGATCCATTTCTTTGGCTTTGGCTTCCAGTGGATCAAGCTGATCGCGCTCCATTTCAGCGCGCTGGTGACGGAACTCAGCATTGTCATCTAGAGAGACTTTGCCGTCTAGAGCAAGAATTCTTCCGTCCTTAGTGCGAACCAGTGGGTTCACTTCCACCAAGGTTGCATCTTCTTTTCTAAAGACTTCGTATAGCTTCACAAAAACATTTGCTACCTCATCAACCAGCTCGGCTGGGAAGTTAGCAGCCTTAGCAATTTCAATTGCCTTTGCCTTATCAATTCCAGCTACAGCGGAAACCTCGACCTTAGCCAGAGCTTCTGGACGCTCAACAGCTAACTGCTCAATCTCCATTCCACCCTCAACGCTGCATAGGGAAAGGAAAGTGCGGTTTGAGCGATCGAGCAAAACTGAGAAGTAGTACTCTTTTTCAATTTCCGCAGCCTGGGCAACCATTACTCTCTTGACGACGTGGCCCTTGATATCGAGTCCAAGAATCGCACTTGCCTTCTCTTTCGCCTCGGCCGGATTGGTCGCAACCTTGACACCGCCAGCTTTACCGCGACCACCAATCTTGACCTGAGCCTTCACAACCACAGTGCCACCAATAGCAGCCGCAGCGGCTTCAGCCTCTTCTGGGGTGTCAGCAATCTTTCCGGCTAGAACCGGTACACCGTATTGTTCGAATAAATCGCGTGCTTGATACTCAAATAGATCCACAGTGAATTCGTTTCCTAGAGAAGAACGGGGTTAGTCTAGCGAAACGGCGGGGCTGATTTATGGACTAGAGCCTGGTTATAGGTGCCATTTTGGTCAGCAGTCGCTTGGTTAGCCCACTATCGAAGCGAACCTCTGCCACCTGCTTTGGGCCTTCCCCGCTGACAGCAAATACGCTGCCCTCGCCAAAGCTCTCGTGGGAGATTCGGTCTCCAACTGCCAGCTGCAGATCCTGATTGTCTCGGATGCTGGTCGTCGTGATAGCGCTTTGCCATTTTCGAGTTGGAGCTTCGCTAACACTGCGCTGTTGTCCCTGCTGTTCAATCAAGTCAGCTGGAATGTCTGAGAGAAACGATGAAGGTAAGAAATTAGAAGTGTTTCCAAACAATGTTCTTTGCAAGGCATGCGACAAATGAAGTTTCTTGCGGGCTCTAGTCATTCCCACATACATCAGCCTGCGCTCTTCATGCAGACCACCTGGCTCATCAAAGGCGCGAATATGGGGAAGGGTTCCCTGCTCACAGCCGATGATAAAGACATTGTCGAATTCAAGCCCTTTGGCAGTGTGCAAGGTCATCAAAGACAAATTGCCCGATTCGTCATCTAATTCATCTTGAGCACTAGCCAGAGTAACTTCAGCTAAGTAATCAACTACGGTTCCCTGTGGGAAATCTTTTTGCCAGTCGTAGAGCTGACCAAGAAGTGCATCCAGGTTTTCAATTCTGGCTTCATCCTGGGGATCTCTGCTTAGTTCTAATTCGGTGCGATAACCACTTCGAATCAATGCTTGTTTGAGCACGTCTGCCGGGCCCTCCGTTGCACTCATAGCATCAAGCTCGTTTAGCAAGTTGCCAAACTGTTCAATGGCACTGGTGATTTTTGGACCTAAGCCAAGCTCACCAACTCGAAGTAGTGCTTGCCTAAGTGATAGCTCGTTCTTTCTAGCAAACTGAGCAATCTTTGCCTCGGTTTTTTCACCTATTCCTCTGGCGGGTGTATTGATAATTCTTCTGATTGCCTCGTCATCGCTGACATTGGCTATTGCAGCAAGGTAGGAGAGGGCATCCTTGATTTCTTTGCGTTCGAAGAACTTCAGACCGCCAACAACTATGTAGGGAACGCGCTGTGCCTTCAGCTCGTTTTCCAACGAAAGAGTAAGGGCGTTCGTGCGATAGAGAACTGCCATGTCACGATAGTTTGCACCTTGCTCATGTGCAGTCTTTATCTCATCTACTACAAAGGCTGCTTCGTTTCGCTCATCAAAAGCTGTAAAAAGAGTTATTCGATCTCCGCTACCGGAATCTGTCCAAAGATTTTTGGCGGGTCGGTATGGATTCTGGGCAATTACAGCATTAGCAGCCGAGAGGATATTTTGAGTTGAGCGATAGTTTTGCTCAAGCAAAATGGTGCTGGCACCAACGAAGTCTCTTTCAAACTCAGTTATGTTTCGTATGTCCGCTCCGCGGAAAGCATAGATTGACTGGTCAGAATCACCTAC
>CAYXWU010000007.1:0-30739 GCA_964468885.1 uncultured Aquiluna sp.
AGTGCGCCGCGTCTGCCGTTCCGCCATTCCGGCCGGTCTTGGCAATTGTAGTGGAAGAGTAAATGGCTAAAGTAGCAGCATGCAACAAGCTTTGAGGGTCCTGGTCGCTGAAGACGAGTCACTGATTCGGATGGACGTTGTCGCTACCCTCACAGAGGCTGGGTTCGAGGTGGTTGGTGAAGCCTCTGACGGCGAAGAAGCTATTGAGTTAGCTGAGCAGCTAAAACCTGACGTCGTTGTGATGGACATCAAGATGCCAAAGCTGGATGGTATTTCTGCGGCAGAGAAATTATCCTCAGAGAAGATACCCGTGGTTTTATTAACAGCATTTTCTCAAGCGGAACTAGTCAGTCGTGCCACTGAAGCAGGTGCTATGGCCTTCATCACAAAACCTTTCAAGCCAGCAGATCTAATTCCAGCCATCCAAATTGCGATTGCCCGGAGCGAAGAGATTGTTGCCTTGGAGCAAGAGATTTCGGATCTCTCGGATCGTCTCGAGACCAGAAAGCTGATGGATCGGGCTAAAGGCTTATTGATGTCCAAGATGAAACTAACTGAGCCAGACGCTTTCAGGTGGATTCAAAAGGCTTCAATGGACAGAAGGCTGTCAATGGCGCAAGTGGCCAAGGCCGTGATTGAACAGCTAGGACCTAAGACTGCTTCGGGCGAAGATAGTTAGTAATCCTAACCGTTGACAACAGCTGTCCGCTTTCATCAGTCATCTTTACTTCATGCGTGGTAAGGCTTTTACCTAATTTGATAGCAGTGCAGGTTCCAGTAACAAGGCCGCTCTTGACTGATGCGTGATGGGAGGCGTTAATTTCAATTCCAACGGCATAGCCCCAAGGATGAGCATGGACATTCGCAGCAAAACTTCCAAGAGACTCCGCAAGTACAACGTGCGCCCCACCGTGCAGCAATCCAATTGGCTGCGTGTTCCCTTCCACCGGCATTGTTGCAACGGCTCGCTCTGCGCTCAGTTCCAAGAGTTTGATACCCATTCGGTCAGCAAGCGGACCTAGACCGCGTTGGCGCATTACTTCAAGGGCTTGAGCTGAAGTGACGACTTCGTTCTCCATAGTTTCTCCTGGGCAAAGTAGGCTAGCCGTATGTCTGCTGAGAGAAAGCCTACCTTGCTGCTTATCGACGGGCATTCGCTAGCATTTCGTGCTTTTTATGCGCTGAATCCAGATAGCTTCAAGAATCAGGCTGGTCAGCACACAAATGCAGTACATGGTTTCATCTCGATGCTTTTGACAATCATGGAGAGCGAGAAGCCCACGCACATCTGTGTTGCTTTTGACGTCTCTAGAGAAAGCTTTAGAACCAAGGAGTACCCAGATTACAAAGGCAATCGAGGAGAGACGCCAGAGGAATTCATAGGTCAAACCGAGCTACTAGTCGAAGCTTTGGCGGCGATGAGGATTACTTCTGTTTCCAGGGATGGCTACGAAGCTGACGACCTAATTGCGTCTCTTGCCAACAAGGGCGAACAGGAGGGGATGAGCGTCCTAATTGTTTCCGGCGATCGCGACACTTTTCAGCTAATCAGTGATCACACAACGATTCTGTATCCAATTAAAGGCGTTATGAACCTGGCTCGCATGGACGACGAGGCAGTCTTCGAGAAGTACGGTGTCACAGCTAAGCAATATCAAGACCTTGCTGCCCTGGTGGGCGAAACCTCCGACAATCTGCCGGGCATACCAGGCGTCGGCCCCAAGACAGCGGCCAAGTGGCTACAAGCCTTCGGTGACCTTGACTCGATTCTCAAGTCGGCCGATCAGATAACAGGCAAAGTTGGTGAAAGTCTGCGAGACAAGCGTGAGTTGGCTATTCGCAATCGCAGACTAAACAATCTGGTCAGGGATTTGGATTTCGAATTTTCAATCCCGGATCTTGCAGTTGGACCTGTCAACGAAGAAGAAGTCAAGGCAGTGTTCGCAAAATTGAATTTCAGAACACTGCTGACGCGAGTCATCAAATTACGAGGAACTAATTGGGCTCAAATACCCGTTGTTCGCGCTGAGATTGAAGAGGAAGACGAGACCGCCGTCGACTTTATTCAGCAGGCTTTCGAGCAGCCCGAAAGCCGAATTGTCAGCGTAGCTGAATTAGACAAACATCTTGGAGAGACATCATTTGTTTCCCTGCAAATCGCGGAGGGCAAGTTAGTTGGTTTCGGCGTTGCAACAACCAAAGCCCGACTCGATTGGGATGGAAATGATTTAGCCGGCATTCTCAATCTAATTAAAACCGGTCACTTTGGTACCTGGGATTCAAAGCACTTCGCACGCCAATGTCTAGAACTAGGTCTTGGCGCTGTTGCGCCAAAGAACGATGCTCTGCTCAGTGCGTATCTAAACGATCCAACCTTTAAGGAATACAACCAAGATCAGCTTCTACGCGATTTGGCCGGAGTAGACATCACAAGAGCTGATCCGCTTGAACTGTTTGCAGAGGAGCCAGCTTCTTTGAGCGCGTGGGCTGCGGCTGTGATTTTTGAAGTGACAACTAAGAGACTAGAGAAAAAGACTCTGAAGATTGTCTACCGAGAGATAGAGCTTCCAGTATCAGTTGTTCTGGCGAAAATGGAGTCAACGGGTATCGCAATAAATCGCAAGAATCTTCAAGAACAGAATCAATTTCTCTCAAAGGAAGTGGAGGAAATTGCTCAAGAGGCTTATGCAATCATCGGCCACGAAGTAAATCTTGCAAGCCCCAAGCAACTTCAAACGGTTCTATTTGAAGAATTGGGATTTGAGGGAACTAGGTCTGTCAAGACTGGGTATTCGACCAATGCTGAGGCATTGGCTGATCTGCTAGAACAAACAGGGCATCCATTTCTGGAAAAACTGTTAGCACACAGGGATGTTTCTAAGATTCGTCAAATGTCTGAAACCCTCCTAGATGCGATTCAACCAGATGGTCGTATCCATACCAGCTACTTACAAACTGGAACGTCAACTGGTCGACTAAGCAGTGAGAATCCAAACCTGCAAAACATTCCGATAAAGACCGAGCGAGGCCAGCGCCTTCGCAGTGCATTTGTTGCTGGTTCTGGCTACGTAGAGTTGCTGACCGCTGACTACTCACAGATAGAAATGCGCATAATGGCTCATCTGAGCGAAGATGCCGGTTTGATTGAGGCTTTTCGGGCTGGTGAAGATTTACACAATTTCGTTGGAGCACGTATCTACGGTGTAAAGCCTTCCGAGGTTGACTCGGCAATGCGCTCAAAAGTTAAGGCCATGAGTTATGGACTGGTTTACGGACTAAGTGAATTCGGTCTTGCAAGACAGCTGAAGATCTCTAAGACAGAAGCTAAACAGCTTATGAGTGACTACTTTGATCGCTTTGGGGGAGTCAAGCGCTACCTGGATCAAGTAGTTCAGCGGGCCAAGGTCGATGGCTACACAGAAACGGTTTATGGTCGACGTAGACCATTTATTGATTTGAATTCCAAGGTGTTCCAAATCCGAGAAAATGCCCGTAGAGCAGCGCTGAATGCTCCCATCCAAGGAACCGCTGCAGACATCATGAAATTGGCAATGATTGAAGCTGACTCTCGTCTTGGCAAACAGGGCCTGAAGTCCAGGCTCTTGCTCCAGGTTCACGACGAGTTGGTCTTTGAGGTGGCACCAGACGAACTGGAACAGGTCAAGATTTTGGCCTCTGAGAGCATGAAGAGTGTGGCCAAACTCTCAGTGCCAGTCGAAGTCCACATCGGGGTTGGTCCCAATTGGGAGCTGGCGGGCCACTAGGAATGCCGCTAGGCTTTCCCAGGCGCCCTAGGGCGCTTTCCCTGTCCGTTCGTCGGGCGAGTCAAGATCAAAGCTTGTTCTTGTTTTGCACGACCCTAGTAAAAGTGAAGTACATAACCATATGGCAACCAAATCGACCGCAGGCACCAAGCAAATAGCAGTCAACGACATCGGCTCTCAAGAGGATTTTCTAGCAGCGGTCGAAGCAACACTCAAATTTTTTAATGATGGCGATCTAATCGCCGGAACAGTAGTCAAAATCGATCGAGATGAAGTACTACTAGATGTCGGATACAAGACAGAGGGCGTTATTCCTCTGCGCGAACTTTCAATCAGACAAGATGCAAATCCAAATGACATCGTTAAGGTTGGCGAATCAATTGAAGCCCTTGTTCTGCAGAAGGAAGATAAGGAAGGCCGCCTCATCCTTAGCAAGAAGCGCGCACAGTACGAGCGTGCTTGGGGAGATGTAGAAAAGATTAAGGAAGCTGACGGAATCGTCAAAGGTGTGGTTATTGAAGTTGTAAAGGGTGGTGTCATTGTTGACATCGGTCTACGAGGCTTCCTCCCAGCTTCACTAATCGAGCTCAGAAGAGTTCGAGACCTAGGTCCATACCTTGGTACCGAGGTAGAGGCAAAAATTCTGGAACTTGACAAAAACCGAAACAACGTCGTCCTTTCAAGACGTGCACTGCTTGAGCAGAGCCAAAGTGAAAGCCGAAGCACCATGCTAAATGACCTGGCAAAAGGTCAGATTCGCACCGGTGTTGTTTCTTCCATCGTCAACTTTGGTGCCTTCATCGACCTCGGTGGCGTTGATGGTTTAGTCCACGTTTCGGAGCTGAGTTGGAAGCACGTTGAGCACGCCAGCGAGGTTGTTGAAGTTGGTCAGGAAGTGACCGTTGAGGTTCTCGAGGTTGACTCAGATCGCGAACGTGTTTCGCTATCGCTGAAGGCAACTCAGGAAGACCCATGGCAAGTATTCGCTAGAACTCACGCTATTGGTCAGTACATTCCAGGCAAGGTGACCAAGATTGTTCCGTTCGGTGCATTCGTTCGTGTTGCTGACGGTATTGAAGGTCTAGTTCACATTTCCGAGCTCTCTTCCAAGCACGTTGAGCACGCTGATCAAGTAGTAACCGTGAATCAAGATGTCTTTGTCAAGCTAATTGACATTGATCTTGAGCGTCGCAGAATCTCCCTATCGCTGAAGCAGGCTATTGACGAAGTTGACCCAGCCGGAAGCGATTTCAACCCTGTGCTCTATGGCATGGCTGCTGACTATGACGAAAACGGAAACTACCGATACCCAGAAGGATTTGATCCTGCTACCAACGAGTGGAAGTCTGGCTACGAAGAAGCTCGCACTAAGTGGGAGGCTGACTATGCGGAAGCTCACACGCGCTGGGAGTTGCACAAGACTCAGGTGAAGGCTATGCGTGAAAAGCTGGCAGATTTGCCAGATGCTCAGCCAGCGGAAGTAACTCAGGCAACCGAAGGTTCTTTGTCGCAGGACGAGTCCTTAGCGTCTTTGAGAGACCAGCTAGCGGAAGACAAGTAGAACCACTAACCGGGCTTATTCTGGAAAGATGCTAATCGCTCTAACCGGAGGCATCGGGTCGGGTAAGTCAACCGTTGCTGCTGAATGGGTAAGGCTAGGCGCCACTGAAATAGACGCTGATCTATTAGCGCGTGAAGTGGTCGAACCTGGCGCAGCTGGATTAGACAGATTGGTGGCGGAATTTGGCAACCAGATTCTCGATGAAACTGGTCGCCTCAACCGCACTAAATTAGCGGAACTGAGTTTCGCAGACCCAAGTGTTCGCAAGCGGGTGGAGGGTATCCTCCATCCTCTGATCCAAGCTTTGGCACTTGATCGCACCAGGTCGAATTCTGAATCTGTAATTGTTTACACGATCCCGCTTTTTGTAGAGACTCAGTCACCTCTGCAATTCGACAAAGTTGTGACAATTAGCTGTCCAGAACAAGTCAGGGTAGAGCGCCTTGTGAAAAGGGGAATGTCTCAAGAAGACGCGATGCGACGTATTTCCGCCCAGGCTACGGATAAGCAGCGCGAGGAACTGGCTGACTTGATCATTGATTCAAATTGCTCCCTCGAAGAGCTTCTAGCAAGGGCCCGTGAGGCTTATAGGACAATCACCCATGGATGACTCCATCCCGTTCAAGGTTGTTAGTGAATACTCGCCGTCTGGCGATCAGCCAAAGGCAATTGATGAGCTTGAAAAGCGACTGCGCGCAGGTGAGCGAGACGTGGTTTTGCTCGGAGCAACTGGTACGGGAAAATCTGCAACGACTGCCTGGCTCGTTGAGCGCCTACAGAGACCGACACTTGTAATTGCCCACAACAAGACACTTGCTGCTCAGTTGGCGAGCGAGCTCAGGGAGCTTTTCCCGAACAACGCCGTTGAGTACTTTGTTAGCTACTACGACTATTACCAACCCGAGGCGTACGTTCCCCAGACAGACACCTTTATTGAAAAGGACTCGACTATCAACGAGGAAGTGGAGCGACTTAGGTATTCGGCCACGATGTCACTTCTATCAAGAAGAGATGTGATTGTGGTGGCTACGGTGTCTTGCATTTATGGTCTAGGTGCACCCAAAGAGTATCTAGCTCAATCGTTACCACTTCGAGTCGGTCAAAGTATCGATCGAGACGAACTCATTCGAGCCCTTGTAAACATTCAGTATCAGAGAAACGATGTTGATTTCACGAGAGGCAATTTCCGAGTCAAGGGTGACACCATTGAAGTAATTGCCATCTATGATCAAGAAGCCACAAGAATCGAGTTCTTTGGCGATGAAATAGAAAAGATATATCGCATCAACCCCCTCACGGGCGAGATTTTGATGGATCGACAGTCCGTTGCGATTTATCCAGCTTCCTACTACGTAGCTCCTGCGGAGCAAATGAGTAGGGCAATCGAAGCAATCGAAGAAGAATTAGAAGCTAGATATCGAGAGCTGGAGAAACAGGGAAAGCTGCTGGAAGCTCAGCGAATCAAGATGCGAACTACTTTTGATTTGGAGATGATAAAAGAGCTTGGCTTCTGCTCAGGAATTGAGAATTACTCCCGCCACATTGATGGGCGCGAGCAGGGGGAGCCACCGGCTTGCCTCTTGGATTACTTTCCAGAGGATTTCCTTACGGTGATTGATGAGTCACATGTGACAATTCCACAGATTAGGGCGATGCACAATGGCGACCAATCACGAAAGCGAACATTGGTTGAATATGGCTTCAGACTCCCTTCGGCACTTGATAATCGACCTCTGAGATTTGATGAGTTTCTGGCAAGAACAGGGCAGACCGTCTATCTCTCTGCGACTCCTGCGGAATACGAGCTTGGACTATCTGATGGGGTGGTCGAACAAATCATTCGTCCCACTGGACTAGTGGATCCAAAGATTGTCGTGAAGCCATCGCGTGGACAGATCGATGATCTCATGGAGGAAATCAAGCTTCGCACTGAAAGAAACGAGCGAGTCTTGGTAACAACGCTCACCAAGCGTCTAGCCGAAGAAGTTACCGACTATCTAACTGAAATGGGAATCCGCGTTCGTTACCTGCATTCCGATGTTGACACTCTTCGACGAGTTGAGCTGCTGAGAGAGCTTCGACAGGGCATCTATGACGTCCTCGTTGGAATCAACCTGCTGCGCGAAGGACTGGATCTTCCCGAAGTTTCGTTGGTTTCGATCCTGGATGCTGACAAAGAGGGTTTCCTCCGCTCAACCACGTCACTGATTCAGACGATTGGTCGAGCTGCTCGAAATGTTGCCGGAGAAGTACACATGTACGCCGACCGCGTCACCGACTCCATGAGGAGAGCAATTGACGAGACTAACCGCAGAAGAGAAATACAAATTGAATACAACCGGGCGAACAATATAGACCCGCAACCACTTAGAAAGAAGATTGCAGACATCACGGATGCCTTAGTTCGCGAAGAAGTGGATACTGAATCACTGATGGAACAAATGAAGAAAGCTCCCAAGGGAAAAACTTCTGTTTCACCAATTCGTGGTCGAAAAGACATCGGACGAGCAGGAAGAGAGCAGCTAATTCAAACCATAATGGAGCTGGATGCTCAAATGCGAGCTTCTGCCGCCGCTCTCAATTTTGAACTGGCCGCCAGGATCCGAGACGAGATAGCTGAGCTCAAGCGCGAGCTACGGCAGTTTGATGCCGCCGGCCACGCATAGACTTCTACGGTGAGTATCCAGACGCCCCCCGGTAGCAAGCTCTCTATCCGCGGAGCCAGAGTGCATAACCTAAAGAACCTTAACCTAGAGGTTCCAAGAGACGCCCTCATCGTATTCACTGGTTTGTCAGGATCTGGAAAATCATCGCTTGCCTTTGACACAATCTTTGCCGAGGGTCAGCGCAGGTATGTCGAATCACTGTCGGCCTATGCGCGTCAGTTCTTGGGTCAGGTAGACAGACCAGATGTGGACTTTATTGAGGGGCTTTCACCTGCCGTATCAATTGACCAAAAGTCCACAAATCGTAATCCGAGATCAACCGTTGGCACTATCACCGAGATTCATGACTACCTACGTCTACTTTGGAGCAGAATCGGTATACCTCACTGTCCAGAATGTGGAGAGGCAATTTCCAAGCAGACTCCGCAGGCAATTGTTGATCAATTATTGGCCTTAGAAGAAGGCACGAAGTTTCAGTTGCTAGCCCCCATCATTCAACAGAAGAAGGGTGCCTTCGAAGATCTCTTTACTTCGCTGCAATCGCAAGGATTTGCTAGAGCGGTAGTTGATGGTGAAACGATTGTTCTGGCGGAGGCAAAACCACTCAAAAAAAGCTATAAGCATGACATTTCTGTTGTGGTCGACAGACTGGTAATTAAGCCCGAGGCAGCAAGTCGCATTACTGACTCGGTTGAGACAGCTCTAAAGCTGGCAGATGGTCGTGTCATTGTTGACTTCGTTGATCAGAAAAAGCAACGAACCTTCAGCGAGAAACTGAGCTGTCCAAATGAACACGAAATTTACCTTACGGAGATTGAACCCAGGACTTTCTCATTCAACGCACCGTTTGGTGCCTGTCCCGACTGCACGGGCCTCGGAACCAAAATGGCTGTCGATGCGGAGCTAGTGGTTGGGGATCCAGACAGTTCAATTAGTGATGGAGTCATTATTCCTTGGTCTACACAGGGAAAAGGTCTCTATTCATACTTCACCAGGTTGCTGCAAGGACTTGCGAAGGAACTTGACTTCAGCTTGAAGACACCCTGGAATAAACTTCCCAAGCGCATTAGAGATGCTGTGCTCTATGGCAATGATTTTGAGGTACAGGTTAAGTGGCGCTCAAAATACGGTCGTGAAATGCGCTACACATCAGGCTTCGAAGGAGTTTTACCCTACGTTGAACGCCGCTACCAAGAATCTGATTCCGACTGGGCCAGGGGGAAGTGGGCAGAATTTCTAAGAGAAGTTCCCTGTCCTGCCTGCGAGGGGGCACGACTTAGACCCGAAGTGTTGTCTGTGAAGGTTCATGGCAAATCAATTCATGATGTGGCTCAACTCTCGCTTGCGCAGGCGCACAATTTCTTTGACTCGCTAAAGCTAACCAAACGCGAGGCAACGATTGCTGCTCAGGTTTTAAGAGAAATTCGCGCTCGATTAGAATTCCTTCTTGCAGTCGGATTGGACTACCTCTCGCTGGAGCGATCAGCTGGTTCACTGTCCGGTGGAGAGGCGCAGCGAATCCGCCTGGCCACGCAAATCGGTGCTGGCCTTACTGGTGTTCTTTATGTGCTTGATGAGCCTTCAATCGGGCTTCATCAGCGAGACAACCGACGGCTAATCGAGACCCTTATCAAGCTTCGAGACCTCGGAAACACCTTGATTGTTGTTGAACACGATGAAGACACCATTAGAGCTGCTGACTGGCTGGTAGACATCGGGCCTGGCGCTGGTGCTCACGGTGGTGAAGTTGTCCATAGCGGTTCCTACCAAGCCATCCTGGAGAATGAGAAGTCGATAACAGGTGAATATCTGTCGGGAAGGATCAAAATTGAGACTCCCAAGAAGCGAAGAAAGTCGAATGGGAGGGCCATCAAGGTTGTTGGTGCAAAAGAGAACAACCTAAAGAACATCGATGTCGAATTCCCGCTTGGAGTGATGACCGCGGTCACCGGCGTGAGTGGGTCAGGTAAGTCATCTTTGGTGAACGATGTACTTTACGAAACTCTGGCGATCAAGCTGAATGGGTCTAAGGGTGTTGCGGGTAAGCACACTCGAATCACAGGACTAGATCAATTAGACAAGGTTGTGCACGTTGATCAAGCTCCGATTGGAAGGACTCCGCGCTCTAACCCCGCTACGTATACCGGCGTATTTGATCACATTCGTAAGCTCTTTGCTGAAACCCCTGAAGCCAAGGTCCGTGGATATCAACAGGGTCGCTTTTCCTTTAACGTCAAGGGTGGCAGGTGTGAAAACTGTGCAGGAGATGGCACGATTCGCATTGAGATGAACTTTCTGCCAGATGTCTATGTGACGTGTGAAGAATGCAAGGGTGCTCGTTATAACAGAGAAACTCTGCAGGTGCACTTCAAGGGCAAGACCATTGGCGATGTCCTAAACATGCCAATAAGTGAAGCGGCCGAATTCTTTGCACCAATCAATTCAATCGCTCGCTATTTGAACACCCTTGTTGATGTGGGCCTTGGCTATGTGCGACTTGGACAAAGCGCAACAACACTATCTGGCGGTGAGGCCCAGCGAGTCAAGCTCGCAACTGAACTTCAACGAAGAGCAACTGGTAGAACAATCTACGTCCTAGACGAACCAACAACAGGTCTACACTTCGAAGATGTTCGTAAGCTGTTAATGGTTTTGAATTCCTTAGTTGACCGAGGAAACACCGTGATAGTCATTGAGCATAACCTTGATGTCATCCGTAGCGCTGACTGGATTATTGACCTAGGTCCTGAGGGTGGTTCGGGAGGCGGGACGGTAGTGGCTGAGGGTACGCCTGAGATAGTTGCGCGAAACAAGTCCAGCCACACCGGAAAATTCCTGGCTGATATTTTGGCAAATGAGTGAGTTTCGATTTAGACCCATCACCTCTGAGATTCCAACAAATCCGGGGGTTTACAGATTCATCGATGACAGGAATCGCGTCCTCTATGTAGGAAAGGCTAAGAACCTCCGGGCTCGTCTATCCAGCTACTTTGGGACATTTGATCGCCTTCATGAGCGAACTCAGCGCATGTTGCAAGCAGCCACCGATGTCAAGTGGACAATAGTCAACACCGAATACGATGCGCTGCAGTTGGAATTTAGTTGGATCAAGCAATTCGAACCGCCCTTCAACATTCGATTCCGAGATGACAAGAGCTATCCGTACATAGCAATTTCAATGTCAGAAGAGATTCCTAGAGCATTCATTACTCGCAATCGAGAAATTCCCGGAGTGAAGTATTTCGGACCCTACACGCAATCGTGGGCCGTAAGAGAGACTCTAGATACTCTCCTGAAAGTCTTTCCAGTTAGAAGCTGCTCGCAAGGTATTTTTGATCGGGCTAAGAGAGCGAATCGGCCATGCCTACTCGCAGACATTGGTAAGTGCAGCGCACCATGTGTTGGAAGAATTGAACTAGCAGACCACAAGGCTTTAGCGAAGCAACTAGGCGCCTTTATTGCATCTGGTGATGAGACATACATTTCGAAACTACGCATGAAGATGCAGGAAATGAGTGATGCCGAGAATTTCGAAGCTGCTGCAAATTTCCGAGACGATGTACTTGCTCTTGAGAAAATTTTGGAGAAATCTTCAATTGTTCTGTCAGACCAGACTGATGCGGATTTCATTGGAATGTCAAGGGATGAACTCTCAGCAGCTGTCGCTATTTTCAACGTAAGAGGAGGAAGAATTCGTGGTGCTAAAGGCATGGTCGTTGATCTAGAGCTTGACCGCGATGATGCAGAGTTGATTGAGTACGTGCTACATCAAATTTACAATCCGCCGAAGTCTGCCGAGCCAATTGAAGTGCCGAAAAGCATATATGTTCCTGTGCTACCCAAAGAGAAACGTGAAGTAACTTTTTGGCTCAGTGAAATCAGGGGATCAAAATCGGATGTGTCGGTAGCCGTGCGAGGAGAAAAGGCGATCCTCGCAAAAACAGTTGAGACAAACGCCAAGCAGTCCCTACAGTCTTACAAACTCAAGCGCACGGCTGATTTTGCAGCAAGGGCCGACGCTCTAGCTGGGCTTCAAAAGGCATTGGCAATGCCAACTGCGCCATTACGAATTGAGTGTTTTGACATCTCTCATTTGTCCGGAACCGGGACTGTTGGTTCAATGGTTGTTTTTGAAGATGGTTTGCCTAAAAAGAATCAGTACAGGAAGTTCAACTTAGAGACAACCGATGATGCTGATGCGATATATCAGGTCTTGCGAAGGCGTTTGAAATATTTAGAGGACGATAAGAGTGAGAAATTCAGCTATAGGCCCAGCTTGTTGCTTATTGATGGCGGTTTACAGCAACGAAATGCTGCCGCAAGGGCCCTCACTGACGCTGGCATAGATGATATAACTATCGCGACCTTGGCGAAGCGACTAGAGGAGGTTTACACCACCTCTTCTGATGCGCCAGTCATATTCCCTAGATCCTCAGAGGAGCTATTCCTGTTGCAACGTATCCGTGACGAGGCCCACAGGTTCGCCATCACTGCGCAACGGGCAAAGCGGACCAGCTCGATTGCTTCAACTTTGCTTGACTTGCCCGGACTGGGGGAGGCAAAGGTCCGCCTGCTGATTCGCAAATTCGGTTCCCTGAAGCGTCTAAGAGCGGCCAGCGCCGAGGAAATTGCTGATTTACCTGGATTTAGCCAGGCTCAAGCCCAGCGCCTCCTGGAGCAGTTACAGCAGTTGCCATAATCCGACACGCCCGAGATTCAAAAGCACTAACCTTGTTCCCGTCAGGGGAGCGATGGAACAGAGCAAGAGACCGGAACTACTAGTAGTAACCGGCATGTCGGGAGCGGGTCGCTCCACTGTTGGGAATGCTCTAGAGGACCAGGGCTGGTACGTAATCGACAACCTACCCCCTCAAATGCTTGGACCCATGAGCGATCTCTTTGCTCTAAGCAAAGCGAAGCTTCCGAAAATCGCCGTGATTACCGATGTTCGAGGGGGAGAGTTCTTCTCCGAACTTCAAAGCAGAATCAACGATCTAAAGAACCGAGAAATTGCTGTTCGCCTGCTGTTCTTGGAGGCAAGCGATTCAGCTCTGGTAAAAAGATTCGAATCTGTTCGCAGACCACATCCGTTGCAGGGAAGCGGCACCATCTTGGATGGAATCGCGCGAGAGAGGGCAGAATTAATTGGGCTTAGAGAGAGCGCTGATCTCATTTTTGACACCTCGGATTCAAATGTTCATCAACTTACAAACCGCGTTGCAGAAGCATTTTCTGACAACGCGAATTTCTTGCGCGTAAACGTCATTAGCTTTGGATTTAAATACGGAATTCCTGTCGATGCCGATTTGGTTGCTGATGCCCGATTCATCCCAAATCCCCATTGGGATGAGAAGTTAAGATCCTTGACTGGAAACGATCAGGCTGTCAGCGATTTCGTGCTAAGTCAACCTGGCGTAAGAGATTTTGTTGACAATTATGTATCTGCGCTTGAGATTGTTTTGCAGGGCTATCGTTCTGAGAATAAGCGATTTGCAACTATTGCCATAGGTTGCACTGGCGGTAAGCACCGATCAGTAGCTATTGCGAATGAAGTCGGTAAGCGCCTGAGTGCAGTCGCAGATGCTACTATCGCCGTTGCGCATCGAGACCTAGGTAAGGAATAGCGTGGCAATAACACAAGCAATCAAGGATGAACTGGCTCGAGTGCAACCCGTAAACGGATTAGTCAGAGCTGCTGAGCTTGCCACGATTCTTCGTTTTTGCGGTGGTCTCCACCTAATTTCTGGTCGTATTGCGATTGAAGTCGAGATCGAGTCCGCGCCTGTCGCCAAGAGAATCGCTAAGGCCATATCTGAATTATATGGAATTGCAGCAGAGGTCAACGTTGTGCAGGCAGGTGGATTGCGTAGAACCAATGGCTACCAAATCAGAGTTCTGCGGGATGGCGAACTGCTGGCTAGGCAAACCGGATTGATTGATAATCGTGGAAGGCCGGTTAGGGGATTGCCCTCAACCCTCGTTTCTTCAACGATGGATGAGGCGAGAGCAATCTGGCGCGGGGCTTTCTTGGCGCAGGGCACACTCACCGATCCTGGTCGTTCTACCTCTTTGGAGGTCGTCGCACCAGGTAACGAATCAGCGATGGCACTGGTCGGTGTTGCTCGACGACTTGGAGTAAACGCAAAGGCAAGAGAAGTCAGAAATGTTTTCCGAGTAGTCGTTCGAGATGGTGAGGGAATCGCCGATTTACTTCGCGAAATGGGCTGCATCGAACAGGTTGATAAGTGGGAAGAGCTTCGAAATCGCCGTGAAGTGAGGGGAGCTGCTAACCGATTAGCAAATTTTGATGACGCAAACCTACGCCGCAGTGCTCAGGCCGCAGTAGCTGCAAGTGCGAGAGTGCAGCGAGCACTCGAAATTCTTGGGCCGGAAGCGCCAATGCATCTCAAGTATGCTGGCGAGCTAAGACTCAAACACAAGGACGCTTCCTTAGATGAATTGGGTCGCCTTGCAGAGCCCCCTATGACAAAAGACGCCGTTGCGGGTCGGATTCGAAGACTTCTCGCCACCGCTGATCGTAGAGCTCAAGAGCTAGGAATACCTGATACCGAATCAGCTATCGCAGACCTATTAGAGGAATAAATCCGAGCTTTCAAATGCTCAATTCAATGGAGAGGTAACTATGACTTACAAACTGCCAGATTTGACCTATGACTACGCTGCACTGGAGCCGCACATTTCAGCTCGGATTATGGAGCTCCATCACTCCAAGCATCACCAGGCCTACGTAACCGGGGCAAACACAGCCTTGGAAGCCATGGCTGAGGCTCGCGAAGCAAATTCCTTCGCGAATCTTCCTAAGCTGCAGAAGGACCTGGCATTTAACCTAGGTGGTCACGTCAACCACTCAATTTTTTGGCAGAACCTTTCTCCGGCTGGTGGGGAACCAGGGGGAGAACTACTGGCGGCGATTAATGAACACTTCGGTTCCTTTGAGAAATTTAAGAATCACTTCAATGCGGCAGCAGTCGGTATTCAGGGTTCTGGTTGGGCATATTTGGCCTGGGATGCTCTGGGAAATCGAATGATTATTGGTCAGCTCTATGACCAGCAGGGGAACCTCGCAATGGGCAATATCCCACTACTAATGCTGGACATGTGGGAACACGCCTTTTACTTGGACTACCAGAATGTCAAAGCCGATTACGTCAAAGCCTTCTGGAACATTGTCAACTGGGAGGATGTCGCCCGCCGATTTGGGTCGGTAAGCGTCAACAGCCGTTCTCTGCTGCTAGGCTAAGCCCAATCCGCCCAATGGCGCGTGGAATAGATATTTTCAAAGAATCCCTCTGGAGTAAATCTTGACCCGTATTGGTATTAATGGCTTTGGCCGAATCGGCCGTAATTTCCTTCGAGCAGCACTGGCACAAAATTCAAATCTTGAAATCGTGGCAGTTAATGACCTTTCAGATCCAGCGGGGCTGGCTCACCTTCTAAAGTACGACTCAATCACCGGTCGTCTCAATGCTGCCGTGAGTGTCGAAGGTGACAGCATTGTCGTGAATGGCAAGTCAATTAAAGTGCTCGCTGAGCGCGACCCAGCAAATCTGCCGTGGGGCAAACTTGGAGTGGACATTGTGGTCGAATCAACCGGAATCTTCACAGATGCTGAGAAGGCAAAAAAGCACATTGAGGCAGGCGCCAAAAAAGTAATCATCTCTGCACCGGCAACCAATGAAGATGCAACCTTCGTAATCGGTGTAAATGAACACCTGTATGACCCTGCAAAGCACCACATAATTTCAAATGCTTCCTGCACAACCAACTGTCTTGCTCCGCTGGCAAAGGTCTTCCACGACAAGTTTGGAATTGTCAATGGTCTCATGACCACCGTGCATGCATACACTGCTGACCAGAATCTGCAAGACGGTCCTCACAAGGATCTAAGACGCGCTCGCGCTGCTGCACTTAACATTGTTCCTTCGACCACTGGCGCTGCCAAGGCAATTGGCCTCGTTTTGCCAGAGCTCAAAGGCAAACTTGATGGTTTCGCGCTTCGTGTACCTGTTCCAACTGGATCTATCACAGACCTGACACTTGTCTCAGAGAAGAAGGTTTCCGTCGACGAAATTAAGGCAGCCTACAAAGAAGCAGCCGCTGGACCGCTTAAGGGCATCCTGCTATACACCGAGGATGAGATTGTCTCTAGTGACATCGTGACTGACGCTCACTCTTCTATTTTCGACGCTGGATTAGTCCGAGTTATTGATAACACCGTCAAGCTTTCATCCTGGTATGACAATGAATGGGGCTACTCAAATCGCCTAGTTGAGCTAACCGACTTGGTGGCTTCAAAGCTCTAATGCTCAGAACCATCAAGGACGCTGGCGAGCTACGCGGCAGACGAGTTCTTCTTCGCTGCGACTTTAATGTTCCATTAGATGGTGACCGAGTTACTGATGATGGAAGAATCCGTGCAGCACTTCCAACAATCCAGCACCTGATGAACGCTGGAGCCAAGGTGATTATCATTTCTCACCTTGGTAGACCCGATGGGAAACCAGAAGCGAAGTATTCACTTAAGCCAGCTGCACTTAGACTAGGGGAGCTCCTGGCGGCCAAGGTCGAATTCGCAACTGACACAATCGGCGACTCAGCAAAGAGTGTTGTTCGGAATCTAAACGATGGTGGCGTCGTTGTTCTGGAGAATCTTCGATTCAATGAGGGAGAAGCAGCTAAGGACTCAGGCACTAGAGCGATTTTTGCTCAGAAACTTGCCTCACTGGCTGATCTATTGGTTAGCGACGGATTCGGCGTGGTCCACCGCAAGCAGGCAAGTGTTTATGAACTGGCTCAGGTGCTACCAAGCTATGCGGGCTTGTTGATTGAGGCTGAACTCAATGTTCTAGACAAGTTGACACAAAGCCCTGAACGCCCATACACCGTAGTTCTTGGAGGATCCAAGGTTTCCGACAAGCTTGGAGTGATCGAGCATCTTCTTCCAAAAGTTGATCGCCTGCTAATTGGTGGTGGCATGCTATTTACCTTTTTGGCTGCGAAGGGCCTTGGAGTTGCAAAGAGTCTTCTAGAACCGGATCAGCTTGAGAAAGTCAAAGGCTTCATGGCAGAAGCCGAACGACTTGGCGTAATTCTCGAACTACCCACAGATGTTTTGGTTGCAGAGAAGTTCGCAGCAGATGCGAAGTTTGAGGAAACGAACGTCGGAACAATCGAAGAGACTACTTTTGGCGCAACTGGAATAGGACTCGACATTGGTTCTGAGACTGCAAAGAAGTTTTCAAGCCTGATTACGTCCTCGAAAACGGTATTTTGGAACGGTCCGATGGGTGTGTTTGAATTCCCGAATTTCGCTGGTGGAACAATGGCGGTAGCTAAGGCACTCTCGGAGGTTCAGGGAACTTCAGTAGTTGGCGGTGGCGATTCGGCGGCCGCCGTCCGAGCACTTGGTTTTTCTGAAAACGCATTCACCCACATCTCAACTGGCGGGGGAGCAAGTCTAGAGTTTCTTGAGGGAAAGTCCCTTCCTGGATTAGAGGTTCTAAATGACTGAGAGAGCTCCATTGATTGCTGGCAACTGGAAGATGAATCTTGATCATCTTCAGGCAATCGCGCTAATCCAAAAACTCGCTTGGACTTTGAATGAAAAGAACCATGACTTCAAGGACGTTGAAGTCTGCGTTATTCCGCCTTTCACTTCTCTCAGAAGTGCTCAGACACTTATCGACGCAGAGAAATTTGAGCTTTCGCTTGGAGCGCAAGACATTTCAAAGCATGCATCAGGCGCCTACACGGGTGAAGTCTCTGGAGCTATGCTCTCCAAGCTAGCTGTTAAGTATGTGCTGGTTGGGCATTCAGAGCGTCGTCAGTATCACAACGAGCATGACGCGGAGATTGCCGCAAAAGTTTCTGCAAGTTTCTCTTCGAACATCACTCCAATCATTTGCGTTGGTGAAACTCAAGAGCAATTGCAAGAGTTCGGACCCAGTGCAATTCCGGTAAAGCAGGTCCTTGCAGCACTTGAGGGACAAGAGAACCTGCGTGAATTCGTTATTGCTTACGAACCTGTCTGGGCAATCGGCACGGGGGAAATTGCAACACCGGAACAAGCGGAAAATGTTGCCGCGGAAATTAGGGCAGCAATTGGCCAGAAGTTCGGTGACGTAGCCGAGCAGGTTCGAATCCTATACGGTGGGTCCGTCAAGGCCGGCAACGTCGCGGGATTCATGCAGGGAGCCAACATTGACGGGGTTTTAGTAGGCGGAGCATCCCTGGATTCTGATGAGTTTGCGGGGATTGCTCGTTATAAGAAGCACATAGTTCTATAATTGGCAAGGTTTTTGGAGGAATAATGGCCGCTTTACAAACAGCACTTCTGGTGCTTCTGGCAATCACCAGTGTTCTGCTTATTTTGATGATTCTGCTTCACAAGGGCCGCGGTGGCGGCGTGGCAGACATGTTTGGTGGTGGCGTCACTAGCTCGATGCAATCTTCAGGCGTGGCGGAACGAAATCTGAACCGTATAACAATTGTCCTCGGCCTGGTTTGGGTCACTGTGATAATTGTTCTTGGTCTTTTCACTAGGTTTGGTTGGGCTTAATGTCTTCAACCCCCTCAATTCGTGGAGCACGCGTTGGTGCAGGTCCGATGGGCGAGAAGGATCGCGGGCATCACGTAGATCGAGTTACCAAGAGCTTTTACTGTGCAAACGGGCACGAGACTCATCCATTTTTTGCCGCAACTGTTTTGGATGAAGAAGTTCCTTCCGAGATCGATTGCCCACACTGTGGCTTTCCTGCTGGTCGCGACAAGAACAATCCTCCACTGGTTGCAAAAATTGAGCCATATAAGACTCACCTTGCCTACGTCAAGGAGCGTCGCACAGATGCCGAGGCAGCCCAGATACTTGATGAAGCGCTGCAGGCAATTCGTGCACGTCGTGAAAAAGCAGCCGCTGCAGCTAAAGCTCGTCGCTAAGTTCCTGGTCTAGCCACCAAATAGTTTCGGTTCTGCCATGAACCTTCGCTGCTGGAAAATCTGAGCCCTGTTGTATTTCTCTGAGTGCGGCCGCTTTTGATTTCCCACCCACTACAAACCAAACTCGGTCTGACTTGTTGAGGGCTTCGTAGCTAAGGCTTAGCCGTTCTCTAGGTGCCTTCGGGGAGTTCATTTCTGTTACAACCCAATCAGCAGGATGTTTAGCCCCTGGGAACAAAGACGCAATGTGGCCGTCCTCGCCAACCCCGAGCAGCACCAAGTCAAAAACAATTTTGGGATCTGAGACGTCGCCAAATATCTCTATCAGGTTCAACGAGATCGAATCAGCGGCGGCATTTATGTCATGGCCAATTTGTGGATAGCGAATGAGTTGACTGCTAAGTAATTCGGGCCAAACAGCGAGGGCTTGGGCTTCATTGCGTTCACTCGAGTTTAGATCAACAAAGCGTTCATCGCAGAAGATGATTCGCAATTTACGGGGGTGCTTTATTTTTCTGCCGAGTTGCTCGAGGGTCTTTATTCCGAGACCGCCACCGCTTACAACTAAGGTAAAGAGGTCCTTTTCATTACTCTCCAATAAATCGATAATTTCCTCAACAACAGCACTGACCAGCTCTGTCTGAGAAACAAAAGTACTAATTTGCATTAGCAAATCCGTTTCTGAGTACCTCTGCATATTCCGTGTCTTCACCGAGAAAGCGAAGGTCTTCGATAAGACAATCCAGGTCGCTTCTCGGGGGCAGCAATACCGAGGTGGTAGGAAGGCCCGTTTGTTCTATGACGGCAACCTGCCCGTTTCTAATAATCCTGAGTCGAGAATTATCAAATTCAATCTCGACGCCGGCAACGCCAGAGACTTCAGCATCACCAATCTTTTCAACAATCTCAACCTTCGCTGGCAATTTGAGTTCAAGCCAGCTGCTAAGTAAATGAGTACTTGGAGACCTGCTGCTGCCATAAACCATGATCCTCTTGATGGGGTGTCCATAATTTTGGTTTAGAAGAGCGGCAATTTGAGAGCGCCAAAGGGTGATTCTCGTCCAAGCCATATCACCGTCACCTGGTGCATAGTTCTCAGTCAAAAGCCGTAGTAGTGAAACCGAATTCGAATCATTGGCTGCGTTTGTTATTCTTCGGCCCGCAATCTTCCCTAGCTCGCTTACAGCAGGATTGATGGGGCACTCAGCAGGCCACCAAGCAACAATTGGAGCATCTGGAAGTAGCAACCCAGAAACCAGGGATTCAATGTTGCTAATGACTTCACCTGAGGCTCTTAGGACAATTACTTCGCTAGCCCCCGCATCCCCACCAACTCGAATTTCCGCGTCCAAATTGGCAAGACCGCTTTCGTTCTTGGCTAGCACGATAATTCTGGATGGGTGCATCTTGGAAGCCGCATTTGCAGTCTTGATTGCGTCTTCTAAGTTTTGAGGGTCAGTTTCTACAAGAAGACTAAGAACTCGACCGAGGGCAACGACTCCACCTGTTTCACGCAAATCTTGCAACTTTTTCGCAATCTTTGCAGTGGTCGTGTTTTGCATTTCTACAATCATGGTCTTCGCCACGACCTTCCATCTGCAGTCATCATTCGATTCGCCCCGTCTGGGCCCCAGGAACCCGGTAAATACTCCTCACAGGTGGATTGGCTCGCCCAGTAATCAACAATCGGATCAAGAATTTTCCAAGAAAGCTCGACCTCTCGTTGACGCGGAAACAGTGGGGGTTCGCCCAATAAGACATCCAAAATCAATCTCTCATATGCCTCGGGGGAGTCTTCGGTGAAGGCATGTCCGTATGCAAAATCCATGGTTACATCGCGTACTTGCATGACTGGACCTGGCACCTTGGAACCAAATCTGATTGTGACGCCTTCGTTTGGTTGAACTCTAATCACAAGAGCATTTTCACCTAGCTGCGACAACTCTTCCTCGCCGAAGAGTTGATGGGTAGGTTTCTTGAAGACAACTGCAATCTCAGTCACTCTTCTGCCAAGTCGCTTGCCAGCACGAATGTAGAAAGGTGTTCCTTTCCATCTGGAGTTCTCGACATCCAGTCGCATAGCAGCATAAGTTTCAGTATTGCTGTCTTTTGAAATGCCATCCTCGTCTAAGTAGCCGAGAACTTTCTCGCCACCTTGCCAGCCCGAAGAGTATCGGCCTCTAGCGGTGTGTTTGGCTAAGTCTCCTGGAAGTTTTACTTCCGCCAGAACTCTTTCCTTGGCCTCCCGCAGATGCGACGCTTCGAAACTGCTAGGCCTGTCCATTGCCGTCAAAGCCAGCAACTGAAGAAGGTGATTTTGTATGACATCACGTGCTGCACCTATCCCGTCGTAGTAGCCAGCTCTGCCACCTATCCCAATATCTTCCGCCATCGTTATTTGAACATGGTCGATGTATTCGCGGCTCCAGATTGGTTCAAACAACTGATTCGCAAATCGCAAGGCCAAGATGTTCTGGACAGTTTCCTTCCCGAGGTAGTGATCGATGCGAAAAATTGAATCCTCAGGGAATACTCTTTCTACTACATCGTTGAGCTCTCTTGCGGTTTCGAGGTTTGAGCCAAATGGTTTCTCGATTACTACACGTCTAAACTGCCCCGACTTGCCTGCCGCCAGTCCAGAGCGATTCAGCTGACCAATCACTTGAGGAAAATCCTTGGGCGGAATTGAAAGGTAAAACGTATGGTTTCCAGCCGTGCCGCGCTCAAGGTCGAGAAGATTAACAGTCTGCTTGAGTCTGTCAAAGGCTGAAGAATCATCATGACTGCCAGATACAAACCGAATTCCCTTCGAAAGCTGCTCCCAGACCGGATCCGACCACTCTGTCCTTGCAAACTCACGAACGGATCGCTCCACCTCCTTCTGAAAGTCCTGGTTAGTCCAGTCTCTCCGAGCAAAACCGACCAAAGAAAAAGAAGGGGGTAGCAGACCTCTGTTGGCAAGGTCGTATATAGCGGGTAACAACTTCTTTCTCGCAAGATCACCGGTAACCCCAAACAAAATCAGGCCAGAGGGCCCGGCAATTTTCTTCAGGCGCCGATCTGCCGATTGCTTGAGCGGATTTTTCAAGAGTGAATTACTCCCTTTAGGAATTCGAGCGCTTCCAATGGGTTCGACACCTGCAACGTAAGAACAGGAAGGTTGTGAGCTGCCAAAACTTCTGCATCCCCATTTGCTTGGGCTGTAATTAGTTGTCCAAAGCTAAATTCGCGACCAGGTATTGGTAGGTCATCCTCAATGGATTGAGTTATTTGAAGAAATAAGCCTTGCTTTGGTCCACCCTTGTGATACTGACCAGTGGAGTGTAGGAATCTTGGGCCCCAACCAAAGGTAACGGGTCGTTTGAGTCTTGCAGCCAAGAGGTCTCTTAACTCGTGAAACTGTGGATAAGACGTGGATGGTAAATACGCATGGATTGCAAGGTAGCTATCTGCCTTGATTAGGTTAATTAGTGACTCAACCGCAGATTCAACTGTAGTCCCAATGACTTCGTAACCTCTAGCCGTGACGGCGATAGCTCGATCTACAAAATCAACATTGTTCGAAAATGTAGGTTGATCTAATAGTTTCCTGGCCGCAACCTTAGCGCTTTCAACATTTGGCTGGTCAAAAGGGTTAATCTTTAGAAGCCAGCCTGCGATGGCTGTCGCATACTCCCAAAGCACAAACAATTCTCCAAGTGAGCCCTCAAAGCAAACTTCTGCTGCATCACTTGAGAAACGAACACTCATTGTGTCATCAAACTTAGCCCTCAACTCTGGAGCATGAGTCGTGATAGCGACTGGCAGAATTCCGCGATCTTCTTTGCCAGTGCTCTCGGCAACTAATTGCTCAACCCAATCACCAAAGCTGGGTATTGCGTCTGCTTCAATTAGAAACTTATCTACTTCGGGTCTGCCAGCCAGTGCTGCTGCTAGGACAATTGCTGGGTTATCTTCACTGTCAGTAACAAGTGAGGGCATTGCTGCACTGGCATCATGCAGTAATTGAGAGATGTCGCAGCCAGCTAGCCCAGCTGGAACCAGACCGAATGCAGTTAGAGCGCTGTATCTTCCACCAACCGTGGCATCAGCATTAAAAACGCGGTATCCGGCGGAGCGAGCTGCCTGATCAAAAGGAGAACCTGGATCGGTAACGATGACAATTCTCTTTGTCGGATCAATGCCAGCCTCGGTGAATGCTTGCTCGAAAACTCTCTTTTGAGAATCAGTCTCGACGGTTGAGCCAGACTTGGACGAGACGACAACTGCGGTTTGGGAGATGTTCTTAATAGCCGACCGAACCTGGTCGGGAGAGGTTGAGTCAAGAATTACTAAATTCTTTTTGAAATGCCTAGATATCACTTCAGGCGCTAATGAGGATCCACCCATTCCACATAAAACAAATCGATTTATTCCAGCTTCTGATAATTCATCTCTCAGCTGCACAATGGCAGGAATCAGCCCAACAGAGTCTCTGGCACTGCTGACCCAACCGAGTCTGATGCTTGCTTCTTGTTCAGCGCCTGGACCCCAAATCGTGCTGTCTTTCTTAGAGATGCGGGAAGCGATTTTATCCTCGATAATTCTTTGAACAATAGGCTCGACCCGCTGTGAAAGCTCGTTACTTAGTTTGACTTTCATGTTAGGCAATCTTTAGAGCTTCACTAACCGAATCGATAAGTTCGTGCCACGAGACAATGAATTTCTCGACGCCCTCTTTCTCCAGCAGGTCAGTAACATCGTCGAGATCGATACCAGCTTCGAGCAAATCGGCAATCAATCGTTTTGCTGCGCCCAAGTTTGGTTCAATCGTGTTTCCAGCAACGCTCCCGTGATCAGCAAATGCCATTAGCGTCTTCTCTGGCATCGTGTTAACCAGATTTGGTGCAACAAGTTCCGACACGTAGAGAGTGTCTGGCAGTGTCGGGTCCTTGACGCCTGTTGATGCCATCAGTGGTCGCTGAAGCTGCGCTCCACTTGCCTTGAGAGCAATCCAGCGAGGGGAGCTGAACTCCTGCAGGAATAACTCGTAAGCAAGCTGGGCATTGGCGACAGCCGCCTTTGATTTCAGATCGTCACGACCAAGTGCGGCAAGTCGCTTGTCGAGTTCGGTATCGACCCTAGAGACAAAGAAAGATGCAACAGAGTGAATCTTGGTAAGCGAAATACCTTTGTCCTTGGCCTTTTCTAAACCCGTTAGGTATGCATCAATGACAGCACGGTAGCGCTGAATTGAGAAAATAAGCGTTACGTTCACAGATATGCCCTGTGCAATAACCTCCGTAATAGCTGCTAAACCAGGAATCGTGGCTGGGATTTTGATCATGACATTTTCTTTAGCGACCTTGTCGTGAAGTGCTATCGCCTCGTCAATCGTTCGCTTTGTGTCAAAGGCCAAATCGGGGGAGACTTCAATCGAAACGCGGCCGTCAACCCCACCCGATGACTGATACAAGGGTAAAAAGATATCGCAAGCGGCGGCAACATCCTCTGTGGTGATGTTGAAAATTGCTTGCTCAGTAGTACTTCCCAGGCCCTTCTCACGCTTAAGAACATCATGGTAGGCATCAGTCTTGAGCGCTGCCGCAAAGATAGTGGGGTTTGTGGTGACTCCTCTGACTGAGTAATCATCAACTAGAGATTTTAGATTTCCGCTCTCGATTCTTGACCGGGAAAGGTCGTCGAGCCAAACTGAGACTCCAGCGGCTGTTAGCGCAGTCATGTTTTGGTTCATTATTTCTTCCCAATCAAATCTTTGGCCGCATTGACAACTGCAGCTGTTGTAATTCCAAACTCTTTAAACAGTGTTTTGTAGTCGGCAGAAGCCCCGTAGTGGTTGATACCGATTGAAATACCATGGTCCCCAACGATTTCTCGCCAACCGCTGGTCAACCCGGCTTCAATGGAGATTCTGTGTCTAACGCTTGGATCAATTACCGAGTCTTTATAGGACTGGGGCTGTTCCTCAAACCATTCAACGCAAGGCATTGATACAACTCTGGTCGCGACTCCAATTGCGTCTAATTCTCGCTTTGCCTCAACAGCAAACTGCAACTCGCTGCCTGTTCCAATAATGATTACTTCTGGTTGCTTGTTGTCTACATCTGCATAGACATAACCGCCCTTAGCCACAAGTTCAGCAGGTCCAAGATTGGCCCCACGCTCAAGAATGGGTAGGTTCTGTCGCGAGAGTACCAACGCAGTCGGGCTTGTCTTGCGCTTTAAGGCCTCTAGCCAGGCAAAAGAAGTTTCATTTGCATCTGCAGGTCGCACTACAGCAAGATTTGGAATAGCTCGCAAGGCAGTGAGGTGTTCAATTGGCTGGTGAGTAGGCCCATCTTCACCAAGCGCAACGGAATCGTGCGTCCAAACATAGATTGGTGCGATTTCCATCAAAGCGGCAAGCCTCACCGAGGGTCGCATGTAGTCCGAGAACACCAGAAATGTTCCTCCAAATGGACGTGTGTGACCAGAGAGGCAAATTCCATTAAGGATTGCTCCCATTGCGTGCTCACGGATACCAAAGTGAAGGATGCGACCGCCTTTGGTCGGTTGCCAGTGCTTGGTTTGCCACTTAGCGGGAACAAAAGAGCCGGCTCCCTCAATTGTTGTGTTGTTTGACTCCGCTAAGTCAGCAGAACCTCCCCACAATTCAGGCAGCTGACTTGCAAGTGCGTTCAGCACTTTGCCAGAGGCTGCTCTGGTGGCAATTTCCTCGCCAGCAGTAAAGGTTGGCAGGATGTCCTGAAGACCGCTTGGCAACTCGCCCTTTTGCAAACGAGCGAGCAGTTGCGCGCCTTGTGCGTTCGCATTTGCCCAAGCATCGAAATTGGTCTGCCAGGCTTTGCGCTCTGCCTTGCCGCGGCCTATAAGCGCTCGCGTGTGATCAAGCACATCTTTGTTAACTTCGAAGTCCTTTTCTGGGTCGAAACCCAACACCTTCTTTAGTCCAGCAACTTCTTCGGCTCCCAGTTTCGAACCATGAATCTTTCCAGTGTTCTGCTTCTCTGGCGAAGGCCAGCCAATAATTGTCTTTAAGGTTATGAAAGTTGGCTGATCTCTGTTTTGCTTAGCTTTTTGTATTACGTCGTAAAGAGCGTGAACATCTTCTTTGTATTCACCCTTGGTCCAATCAACTTCAAAAGTTTCCCAGCCGTAGGCTCGATAGCGGGCCGCTACGTCTTCACTAAAGCTAATGTTGGTGTCGTCCTCGATAGAGATTTGATTCGAGTCATAGATAACAATTAGATTGCCCAATCCAAGGTGCCCAGCAAGTGAGCCAGCTTCAGCACTGACGCCCTCCATTACGTCTCCATCACTGGCAATTACGTAAACGAAGTGGTCAAAGGGTGACTCACCTGAGCTATTTGGATCAAATAGATCTCTTTCAAATCTGGTTGACATTGCAAAACCTGTAGCGGATGCCAAACCTGAGCCCAGGGGACCGGTCGTGATTTCAACGCCCTTGGTGTGGCCAAACTCTGGATGTCCTGGAGTTAGCGAGCCGAATGTTCTGAGTGCTTGAAGGTCCTTTAGTTCAAGACCGAATCCGCCAAGGAAGAGCTGGGTGTAGAGAGTAAGTGAGGAATGCCCCGCAGACAAAATGAATCTGTCGCGACCCAGCCACCGATCGTCAGTTGGATCGTGGCGCATAACTTTCTGGAAGAGTAAATAGGCTGCAGGCGCCAAACTAATGGCAGTTCCGGGGTGGCCATTGCCAACCTTTTCAACGGCGTCTGCCGCGAGTACTTTTGCTGTTTTTACAGCTAAATCATCTAATTCATTCCAGCTAAGCAATGGAAGGTTCCTATCTCGTAGGGATTGGAGTTGGCGCAGCAACACTGCTCTGGCGTTGCTGGAAGTCTATACCCGCGGGCATAGCAGCCCCTCAGGCGGCTTTAGACTGGTACAAATGTCAACCAGCCAGCAACTAAGCACGCGCCTGATAACCAAGGGCAGAGCGTATTTTGCCCTCACTAAGCCGAGGGTGATTGAGCTTCTCCTGATCTCAACGGTGCCCACCATGATTCTGGCGCACCAGGGAGTTCCTAACCTCTGGTTGATTCTTGGCGTCTTGTTCGGAGGAGCACTTTCCGCAGGCAGTGCTAACGCTTTCAACTGCTACATAGATGTGGATATTGATCGCGTTATGGGAAGAACAAAGAATCGACCCCTTGTCACAGGTGAGTTGACCACCAAAGAAGCACTGATCTTCGCTTGGGCGATAGGAATAATTTCCGTGGTCTTCTTTGCCGTCTTCGTGAATTTACTCTCAGCCCTGCTTTCGCTATCTGCGATTCTGTTTTATGTATTTGTTTATACGCTAGGACTTAAAAGAAGAACGCCTCAAAACATTGTTTGGGGTGGAGCGGCCGGAGCTATGCCAGCTCTTATTGGTTGGGCTGCCGTAACGAATGAAGTCTCACTCAGTGCAATTGTTTTGTTCCTGATCATTTTCTTGTGGACCCCACCTCACTACTGGCCACTATCAATCAGATACCTCGACGACTACCGAAACGCTAACGTTCCGATGTTGCCAGTTGTCTCAAAAAGCGAAGTGGTGACTGGGCAGATAGTTCTCTACAGCTGGGCTTACTTTGCTGCGACACTATTACTTATTCCGGTTGCTGACATGGGCCTTATCTATTCAGCAATCGCTCTGGTCTCTGGAGTTTGGTTCATGTTTGAGTCATACAAACTGGCGAAGGCAACCAAATTAAACCAGGAAACCAATCCAATGCGATTATTCCATGGTTCAATTTCGCATCTGACATTGATTTTTCTTGCAATTGCAATTGACCCGCTAATCAATCTTTCGCTTTAACTTCATCAAGTCTCCGCAATGACTCGGCTCTCTCTGTGTCATGATCAACAATCCGCTGCGGATATCCGTGGGTGTAACCATCGACGAGATTCCATGGCTCATGCACCATATCGTCTTCGATGTGGCGAAGCTCAGGCACCCACTTACGGACGTAATCGCCATTTGGGTCAAATTTCTTCCCCTGCAAAATTGGATTAAAGATTCTGTAGTAGGGGGAGGCGTCAGTTCCACAACCCGCTGTCCACTGCCAGCCGTGCGAGTTCGAAGCCGGATCAAAATCAGTTAAATGTTTTTCAAAGAATTCCGCGCCATGTTGCCATTCGATGTGTAGATCTTTGACAAGAAAGCTCGCCACAATCATTCTGGAGCGATTATGCATCCAGCCTGACTGAACCAGTTGCCGCATTGCAGCATCAACAATGGGATAACCCGTCTTACCCTCCTGCCAAGCGCTGAATTTTGAAGAATTTGGCTTGTCGTAGCGCATCTTGGCGAAGCGCGGTTCGTAGTAATCAGCGAGGGTGTGTGGGTTGTGAAACAGCACATCGGCATAAAATTCACGCCAGGCAATTTCTTTGCGGAATACTTCTTCGCCTTCACTGTCTCCCAGCTCTGCCAGCAGAGTTCTTGGGTGAATCTCGCCATGGGCAAGAGCGTGAGATAGATGCGAGGTGCCAGATAAGTCGGTTCGGTTTCTATCCTCGTGATAATTCATAAGCGCACGATCTCTAAACCGATGCCAGGTCTCAAGGGCGAATGCTTCTGAGGCTTTTACCTCAAATGATGTCTTGCCTGTGACCTTAGGAAACTTAGCTGGTGCCGCCTGTATCCAATTAACTTTGGAAACATCGAGTTCAACTGGTAGGCCGCAATCGTGGCTGATCCAGCGCTTATAGAACGGCGTGTAGACACGAAGCGGAGTTCCATCATCCTTGCGAACAGTTCCGGGGACAATTGCGTAATAACTGCCAACCAAATGCAATGAAACTCCCGTTTCATGCAGAAGCTCACCCAGCTCCGCTTGTTCCAACATTCCAGAGGTGTCGTAAGACCTGGTTGCTACAACTCTTTCTATGTCGTTTTTTTTGACAAATTCACTTATTTCGTTTGGTGATTGACCCATCAGTGCATTGATACCTGAGGGAATGGTTGCCGACAGGCTCTTTACTGACTCAATGATGGAAGCCTGTCTAAGCGGAGTGAGAGCTTCTAGGTTGCCCGGAAAGACAAACAGCGGGTAAAGCTCGCTTGAACTCGCAGCAGCGAAACTCAGCGCCTCGTTATCTTGCAGTCTGCGATCACGCCGGAACCAAAATACGGTCTTCATGCTGTTCGACGCAGCAATAGAAATTGGAAGGTAACCAGCGAAGCTAAAACCGCAGCTCCCAGCATGTGAAGTGCTACCAGAAACTCAGGCACCCCGAAACGTGCCTGAACAACGCCTACTACCGCCTGGGCAATAGTTACGAGTAGTAGCAAAGTAAGTGTCCTCGATGGAAGTTGTAGCCAAATTGATTTTGATAGCCGCACTTGGTATAGCCATTGAACAAATACCAACGCGAGCATCAAGTAGCCAGGATAGGAGTGGAAGTGCTGCCACACTTCAAGATCTAATCCATTCCTGGGAGTACTTGCATCTCCTGCGTGCGGACCCGCACCTGTCACGAGAACGCCAATCACAATTGTCACAGCTGACACTAAGACGGTCGGTTTGCGCAACTTCCTTGAAACTTCCGCCACCAAAGATAGTGGCTTAGGGAGAGAGCGATAAACAAGAGTCGAAGCAAGAGCAATTAGTGCGGCGGAAATCAGAAAGTGAAGTCCCACTATCCAGGAATTAAGTGCAGTAAGGACTGTGATTCCTCCAACTATGGCTTGGAGAATTATTCCGAAACCCAACCCAAATGCAGGGACCACCAAACTCTTTTTATCTTGCGCTCTCGCAGTAATGACAAATACCAGCGCCATGGTAAGCATCCCCAGACAAGCTGCCGCCAATACCGAAATTGATGCAACATCAATGGAGCTAACTGCCATTACCAATCCGATAATGAAAAGCGCAACAAACCCAAAAAACCCAAGCGTTAGTCGAACCAAATTGGCGCGATCTTCCCACATTCGAACAACTGTGACAAAAGTCAGCAGAGCTACTATCAAGAGCACAAATGTCAGCAGGCGATTGCCAAACTCAATCAAGCCATGGATTCCCATCTCCGCTGTAGATATCAGTGAATCTTCTGTGCACTTTGGCCATGTCGGGCAACCAAGACCCGAGCCGGTTAGCCTCACTAGGCCTCCGGTAACGACGATCAGAATCTGTGTTGCCAAAGAAAGCCAAACGAACAGCCGCAATCGACTGGGGGCAGTGAGCACTGCGAGGACTCTTGATATGGGGTTGGTGACCAAGGTCAACTTAGGTAATCCTTACTGGTTTTCTTACTCCGCTAGAAATAGCCTAGTTTTCTCCCTCCAGTCTCTCATGGCTTTGGCCAAGGAATACCGAGGACCTAAGAGGGTTGTACTAACGGAACTAGGAGGTACACAGTGTCAGAGAAGATTATCGACCGTCCAGAGTTAGATGCCCTTGGCAACTATGAATTCGGTTGGTCGGACAAGGACACTGCTGGCGCCTCAGCACGTCGAGGCATCAACGAAGTGGTAGTTCGCGACATTTCCGGCCTGAAGAGTGAGCCGGAGTGGATGCTAGAGCGAAGACTTAAGGGATATGAGTTTTTCTTGCGCAAGCCAATGCCCACCTGGGGATCAGACCTCTCCGGCATTGATTTTGACAACATCAAATACTTCGTTCGTTCGACTGAGCGTCAGGCTCAGACCTGGGAAGACCTTCCAGAGGACATTAGAAACACATACGAACGATTAGGCATCCCCGAAGCTGAGCGTCAGCGACTCGTAGCAGGAGTTGCCGCGCAGTATGAATCAGAGGTGGTCTATCACCAGATTCGTGAAG